>CAYUSM010000268.1:0-4698 GCA_964447345.1 uncultured Sulfitobacter sp.
AGGCACCGTCGCCTCCGTACCGCCGCAAGGCGGGCGCAAGCATCCGCAGCAGGAGTTCCTGCAGGTGGACACGACCAACATCCTGTTCATCTGTGGCGGGGCCTTTGCCGGTCTGGACAAGATCATTGCCGCACGCGGCAAGGGCTCTGCCATGGGCTTTGGCGCGGATGTGCGTGACAACGATGAGCGCGGAGTCGGCGAGATTTTCACCGATCTGGAGCCTGAAGACCTGTTGAAGTTTGGTCTGATCCCGGAATTCGTGGGCCGCTTGCCTGTGCTGGCGACGTTGGAGGATCTGGACGAAGACGCGCTGGTGACAATCCTGACACAGCCAAAAAACGCTCTGGTCAAACAGTACCAGCGTCTTTTTGAACTGGAAGACACGGATCTGACCTTTACCGATGATGCGCTGTCGGCGATTGCCAAGCGCGCGATTGAGCGTAAGACGGGTGCGCGCGGGTTGCGGTCCATTCTGGAAGATATCCTGCTGGATACGATGTTTGATCTGCCGGGGCTGGAATCGGTGAACGAAGTGGTGGTGAATGAAGAGGCGGTGACTTCGGACGCGGCACCGCTGATGATCCACGGCGAGGCGGAGAAGGAACCTGCCACGGCGGGCTGATCGGTTTGTCTTTTGAGATTTGCGAGACGCTCATCCGCCCGGATGGGCGTCTTCGCGTTTGGGGGAGCGGTTGCGCTGCGGGCTCTCCAAAACCAACGCTGGTTTCGCATCCCCCCTTGCATGATCCCAGGCCTGCCAGGAGGCCCCACCGCCCTCAAGCAAAATGGCCGTCTCCCGGCAAAGCCGGGTCCCTCGGCAATTTTGCTTGACGTCGGCGCGTCCTCCTGACCGTCTGTGCTCACGCAAGGGCGGCTCCGAAACCAACAGGAGGATTTGGTGATGACGATCAGACGCATTCATTCAGGTGGCGCATTCGAGGGCAAGTTGGGCTACTGCCGGGCCGTGGTGGCGGGCGGATTTGTGCATGTTGCTGGCACAGTCGGTCAGGGGGAGGATGTGGTCGCTCAATGTCGGGATGCGCTGAGCATCATCGAAGCTGCGCTCAGCGAGGCGGGGGCATCCTTCGCGGACGTTGTGCGCGTGACCTATATGCTGCCGGACAGGTCAGAGTTTGAGCCGTGCTGGCCGGTGCTGCTTGAGACGTTTGGTCTTAACCCGCCTGCGGCGACGATGATCGAATGCGGATTGATCGATCCGAAGTACCGGATCGAAATTGAGGTCACGGCGCTTTTGCCGGTCTAGGCGACTTCTTCGAACTGGTTCCCAAGACGTTCCCTGACGGCGGCAGCGTCCAGCTCTGGCCAGGGTTTTCCCTCAGCGCTTATGAAGCCAGTGTCCGCCAGATCCTTCTGGAGGGCGGGCATGTCGAGTTCCCCCATCCAGGTGCGGGGTTTTGCCGGGCCCAAAGGTTTCCAGGATCGTTTCAGCCGGACAAGGGAAGCGGGTGGCTTGCCGATGAAAGCGGCAAGGTGCTTCTCAATATTACGTGTGGCGCCTGATGGGCGCCGGACAATCATCGCCACCTGCGCGTCACTCCGCGCGACCATGGCCAAAAGATGCAGCGCGGAGCCCTCGGCAGCCATGATCTGACGGGCGGCCTTGTAGGTGGCGATTTGATGGGAGACGTCGTGTTTTTCGGGATGATAAATGGTATAGCCCTCAGCAGACAGATGGGCTTCCAGCTCTGTCTCTCCAAGAAGGTTGCCACGGCCCGCAGGCAACAGGCTGCGGCTGATGTAAAGTTTCTCCGGTCCGTCAGGAGCGATCTGAGCGCCGAAGCTTTTGAGCATAGATGACCGGAAGGCATCCGTTCCTGTAATCATGCTGCCCAGGCCAAAACCCTGACCCGGCACGATCAACCGCTCCACGCGTTCGGGGGTTCCGGCACATTCCACGGGGAGGGAGGTGCCGAGCGTGGCGATCAACTGCCGTTGAAAGTCCAGCACGTCCGAGCCGTTGCGGGGGCGTTTGGGTATGAAAAGGATGCCGTCGATCTTTTCATTCAGGCTTTCAATCGCCCAAAGACGCGACATGCTTTCCACCAGGAAATGTCCGAAATGCATCCAGAGCACGCCGCCCCAGAGCCAGGTGCCTTGACGGGTCTTGAGCGGAGCACCGGGAAAGGGTGGCGGCGTCGTGAGCGACCGGCCGTTGCGCCAAAGTGCCGCTTGCGCATGGTAGCTGCCATCTGACGTCAGAACGCCAGCCGCCTGCACCAGTCGGGAGTCAGTGGGCGGCACAATAACCGCATTCTGGACAGTCTCTATCTCGGACGACCATCCCGCCTCTGTTACCGGCGGACGCAGCCCTTCATCAAAGCAGCAGGTCCAGACAAGCCGTGTGCAGTGATCCGGCACCTTGGCAAAGCCTGCGCGCTCCAGGATGTTCTTGCATTCCTGCATGCCCTCCTTGCCATAGGCTTCGGGGTGAAACTCGATCACGATGGCGCGGATGCCGTCGAGTGATGCGTGGCGCAGGAATTCCAGTTCGCCGCCTTCGATGTCCATCAGCAAGACATTCGGGGCGAAGGTCTTGTGCACCTCAGCGTAGTTGGCTGTCGGAACATCGACACGGGTTGTTGCGCGGTTATCGGCTTCGATCAAGGAGGAGCCGAGGTAGGAGTTGCGGACATGGAAAGGCAAGGTCGGAGGCGCATCGGAGGCGCTGATCAGTACTTCGTTGCGCACTGAAATTCGGTCCGTCAGGCCGTTGAGCGCATAAAGGGCGTTGATGTGCTCAATAAGCGACGGATTGGCTTCGAAGGACAGCACTTGCGCAGGTTTTGCGTTGTGCGCCACCACCGCGCCGACGATGCCGAGACCCGCGCCAAGTTCCAGCACACGATCGCCTTCGCGGACCACCTCAAGCGCGCCCGCGATCTCTTGCCCCTCGTAGCGCGCCGCGTTGATCCGGGCAATCCGGGTGGGGGTGAGCATGGGACTGTCAGGCACCTTTACACCAAGGCATTCAGCCACATGAGACGGGGTCTTGCTGCTGCGCGCCATCAAAGAGTGTCTCCGTTTTGGAAATTCTATCGGGGTCAAGTTTCCAAGACCACAAGTTTACGGCAGCTTGGCTGCCTCGGCGGATGGACGAGTCTCCGCCGCAACACCGCAAGTGTGCTGGACGCGCCCGGCCCCTTGGTGCATAACCACCTCGAGCGAGAGCGGAGAGAACTATGGGCATTCTGAACACCATTTTCCGGGCCTTGACCTGGTGGGAGCGTGGCACGCTGAACACTCAGTTCTGGTCGTGGCGCAAGGGCGTGAAAGTGGGTGAGGATGATCAGGGCAACCAGTATTTCCGGAACGCCGACGACAGCCGCCGCTGGGTCATGTACAACGGCGACATGGAAGCAAGCCGCGTCAGCCCGGATTGGCACGGATGGCTGCATCACACATGGGACGAGCCACCAACAGACAAACCGCTGGTGCGCAAGTCTTGGGAAAAGCCGCATGTGGAGAATTTGACGGGCACCATGCTGGCCTATGCACCTGCGGGCTCCATCCGTCAGGAAAAGCCCAAGGACCGCAGCGACTACGAGGCATGGAGCCCGGAGTAACCTTCAGGCGTTGGTTTCATGTCCATTTGGAAATCATTGATACTGCTGTTGTTTCTTGCGATGCCTTTGGGCGCGCAACAGGTGGCCAATGCCCCTGCGGCACAGCTCCGTGCGCTTGATAAGACATCCGGTGACACGCTTGATATTCAGATTGCTGTAGGTCAGGCCCGGCAACTGGGGTCCTTGCAGATTGTCATGTCAGAGTGTCGCTATCCGGCAGGTAACCCTTCCGGCAACGCCTATGCGCTTTTGGAGATCTCGGAGACGGGGAAGGCGGGCACATTGTTTTCGGGGTGGATGATCGCGTCGTCGCCTGCGCTGTCTGCCCTGGAGCATCGCCGTTACGATGTCTGGGTCATCCGCTGCATCACCGCCTGAAGGGGCAGGGTTTCCGGGGTCAGGAAATTGGCTTGCCGTTCTTTGGCCTGCTCAAGGCGCGCATGGTACAGGCTGCGCGGAATTTCGATGGCACCCAGTGAGGCAAGGTGTTCCGTCAGGAACTGTGTGTCAAAGAGCGTGAACCCTGCACGATTGAGCCGATCGACAAGTGCCGCGAGCGCCATCTTTGAGGCGTTGGTCCGCCGTGAGAACATGCTTTCGCCAAAGAATGCGGCCCCCAGCGTCACCCCGTAGACGCCACCAACCAGATCGGGCCCATCCCAAAGCTCCATCGAATGGGCATGACCACTCTTGTGCAAGGCGCTGTAAAGGCGGGCGATTTCGGCATTTATCCAGGTATCGGACCTGTCGGCACAGGCCGCGACCACACCGTCAAAGTCCTGGTTGACGCGGACTTGCAGATCGCTGCGGCGCATCGCTTTGGCCAACGAGCGAGAGACGTGAAAGCCGTCGAGCGGCAGGATACCGCGCCTTCGAGGGTCGACCCAGAAGACCTCCGGATCGTCGCGATGCTCCGCCATCGGGAAAATCCCGATACTGTAGCCATGCAACAGCAGTTCCGGCGTCAGCTCGGACATCGCGGCTCAGGCATCTCCGAGGTTGGTTTCCAGCCACTTTTCCAGCCAGTGGATGTTGTAATCCCCTGTATGGATGTCCTTTTCCTGCAAGAGCGCGTGAAAGAGCGGCACGGTGGTGTCCACGCCATCCACGATCA
>CAYUSM010000269.1:0-4693 GCA_964447345.1 uncultured Sulfitobacter sp.
CAGGATTGCGGCACGCCTGCGCAAAGGATGGGGAAATGCCCGAACTGCCCGAAGTTGAAACCGTGATGCGCGGCCTGACCCCCGCCATGCAGGGCGCGGTCATCGCTCAGGCGGACGTGAACCGCCCCGATCTGCGCTGGCCCTTCCCGCCGCGCATGGCAGAGCGGCTGGCAGGGCAGCAGGTGGTGGGACTGAGACGTCGGTCGAAGTACATTTTGGCCGACCTCGCGTCAGGGGAATCACTTCTGATCCACCTCGGCATGTCAGGCCGCATGCTGATCTCGGGCGACCCGCTTGGACAATTCGTGCACGATCATCCCGCGCCCGAAAAACACGACCATGTGGTTTTTCACATGGACAACGGGGCACGTATCACCTTCAACGATCCCCGCCGTTTCGGCGCGATGGACCTGCTGGATACGGCGACGGCAGAGCAACACAAACTGCTGTCCTCCATCGGGCCAGAGCCGTTGGGCAATGGCTTTCATCCCGACTATCTGGTGCAAATGTTTCGCGCGCGAAACATCCCGGTCAAATCAGCGCTGCTGGACCAGAAGATCGTCGCCGGGCTTGGAAATATCTATGTCTGTGAGGCACTTTACCGCGGCGGCATCCACCCCGCGCGCAAAGCCGGGCGCATCTCGGGTCCTCGCGTCGCCGCTCTGGTCCCTATCATCCGCGACGTGCTGAGCGAGGCGATTGAGGCGGGCGGGTCCTCCTTGCGGGACTTCCGGCAGGCGGATGGAGAGCTGGGGTATTTCCAGCACCGCTTTGATGTCTATGGCCGCGAAGGAGAGCGCTGCCGTACACCGGAATGCGGCAATGTCATAAAACGTATCGTGCAGTCCGGACGCTCTTCTTTCTATTGTAGTCAATGCCAAAGATAGCTTGAAACGCGCTTGCCGCGTGTTAGACCAACCGTCGTGCGTAATAACCGAGAGCTTCCCGAATGGCCTATGAAACGATCACGCTGGACGTCGAAAACCATGTATCCCTCATCACCCTGAACCGGCCCGATGCGCTGAATGCGCTGAACGACCAACTGATGAGCGAACTGGCCGACTGCCTGAAAGGCTGTCAGGAAAACGACAAGGTCCGCTGCATCGTTATTACCGGGTCAGAGAAAGCCTTCGCCGCGGGTGCCGACATCGCCATGATGAAGGACAAAAGCTTTGTCGAGGCGTTCTCGGGCGATTTGTTCACACCCGAAACCGACCAGATCATGCGCATCCGCAAACCGATCATCGCTGCCGTTTCCGGCTATGCGCTGGGCGGCGGATGTGAACTGGCGATGATGTGCGATTTCATCATCTGCGCGGAGACCGCGAAATTCGGCCAGCCCGAGATCAACCTGGGCGTCGTGGCTGGTATCGGGGGCACGCAGCGCTTGACGCGGCTTGTGGGCAAGGCCAAGGCGATGGACATGAACCTGACGGGACGTTTCATGGACGCCCAGGAAGCCGAGCGCGCAGGGCTCGTGAGCCGTGTGGTGCCGGTCAAGAAACTGATGGACGAAACCATGGGGGCCGCGCAGAAGATCGCGGAGAAATCCATGATCTCCGTGATGGTCGTCAAGGAGGCCGTGAACCGGGCCTATGAGGTGCCGTTGCGCGAGGGTCTCTTGTTTGAACGCCGGGTCTTCCATTCGCTCTTTGCGACCGAAGACCAGAAAGAGGGCATGAGCGCCTTTCTGGAAAAGCGCGAAGCGCAGTTCCGCGACAAGTGATCCCTTAGCCCGTTGCAGGGGCCAAAGGGTACGTGAGGGTCACCAGACGTTTTTCAGTGATGTAATCGAACGGCTATATCCGCCGGCTGAACCGATCCACTCCTTCGCCATGGAAATTGGGCTTGGCCAGCGCGGGTGCAACACCGCTTCAACTGTGTCTTTGTCATAGTCCAGCCGGGCGCGATGTTTCGCGGCCAGATGCTGCATCCGGATGTTTTCTTTCAGACAGAGCATCCGGATCGTTTTGACGCCGCGGTTCTGGGCGATGGCAAGGATGCTGTCAAAGAGCGCGTCCCCCAGCCCCATGTTCTGCCAGTCCGGCTCTACCGAGAAAGCTGCCTCGGCGGTTGAGCCCCAGAACGGTGTGACCCCGCGCAGTTCGACAAGGCCCCGTAGCTCGGCGTCAATGAATGCGCCGCAAAGGATGCTGTCCTGTCGAAAGATACCATCGGCGTATTTCGCGATACCGCCATCACTGACGGAACCGAAAAAGCGCGCGCGGCGGGTTGGGGCATCAAGCCGGATGAAATGCGCGCGGATCTCTGCCTGATCGCTGGGAAAGAGGCGGCGCAAAACTGCTCTTGGTGTGGTCCTTTTGTAGGTCATGGCACTGCTGTCCATCCTCAAGGGTATCTGGGCCAGCACCTTCGGGAGGAGGATGAAGGTGCTGGCCCTTTGCGTTGGCGCCCCTGACTTGGCTTGGCGCCTCGGCTGTGCTGGACGCGCTCTGGGAGGAGAGAGTGCCAGCACGTTTCGGTTTGCCCGGTGCGAAACACGCGCTTTGGGCAAAGTCCTGATATTCCTTACGTCTTTTGATCTGTTTCCTTTGCCATCAGACTGTCGGCGTAGCGCGGGATGTCCGACCGGGTGATGCCAATCCGGGTGAGCTGTGCGTCGCTCATTCTGGATAGGGTCGACATCATGCGGGCGTGTTGAAGGCTTCTTAGCCCCGATTGCAAGCCGCCCAGAGCGGTGGCCAAATGGCGCGCCAATACACTGAAAGCACTGACTTTTCCTACATGTCCTGTGGCCGATGCAGGCTGTTGGCGGGTGGAAAGACTAGCGGTCATTTGCTGCCTCCCAGGCCAGGCCCTTGATACTGCTGCGGGGAATGCCGAGATCATGAAGGCTGCGGTCGCTGAGCAACGACAGCTCTGCCACCGTACGCCGAAACGTTTTTCTGCGGGCAATTGCCTGTCGAAAGCTGTCGCGGGTCTGCTCAAATACTGTGCGGACCATCCCCGAAACGATGTCGAGCCGGTCACTTGATCGTAGTGTTGTCATGATAGCACCTTACCTATTGCTGCGTTGCAGAATTTGTGCTGCACTGCAGAAGTAGGACGGTTCGGTAGCGCTCACAATTTGTGGATTTGGCAAAGGACCCGTGCCAATCCGGAACAGTCAGGTGACGTGAAATGGATATCTCCGCGCAAATGCTCCTATTTGCGACTGTTGTAGAACGTGGCAGCATCTCTGCCGCGGCCAGAGCCATGGGCCAAACCCCGTCGGCGGTCAGCAAGCAGGTTGGGATGTTGGAAGACCAAGTGCATTACCGCCTGCTGAACCGCACAAGAACGGGTGTGTCCCCGACGCAGGAGGGGCAGGAATTTTACGAAAAATGCAAAGCCATGGCCGAGAAGTTCAGAGAGGCGGAGGCGCATATTCAGAACCTCGACGGTGTGCCGCGCGGCAAGCTGAAGGTTGCCTGCAGTGTGGCGTTTGGCAAATCGCAGCTTATTCCGGTGCTGTCACGGTTTCTGGACCAGCATCCGGAGCTTGTCGTCTCGCTTGATCTCACGGACCGGGAGATTGATCTGCAGGCAGAGGGCTATGACGCGGCGATCTGTTTTGCCGAGCAGCACAAGCACCCCGATATCGTGACACGCCGCATCATGCAGAGCCGTCGGGTGTTGTGCGCGGCGCCATCCTATCTGGCGCGGCATGGCCCCCCAAAAGACTTTGCAGCGCTGGCGCAGCACAATTGCCTGCGGATCGCTGGCAGTAACAACCGCAACTCCTGGAGCCGGGCAGAGAGTGGGCCTGCAGCTGGGTTTGAGGCCGTAGGAAATTTCGAGGGCAACAGCACGGATGTCGTGTATCGCGCGGCCCTGGCTGGCATGGGGATTGCACGCCTGCCCTATTATCTGACAGAGCGAAAGTTCAGGTCGGGGGAGTTGGTGCAGGTCCTGCCAGAGCATGCGCCGCCCAGCACGGACATCGTGGTGATGTTTGCCGACCGGCGAAACCTAGCGCCGAAAATCCGCGTTTTTGTCGATTTCCTTGTCGACCAATTCCGGCGCGAGCCCGACTATAAGATGACCGGTTGACGCTCTTCGCGCCCGCCACACTGAAATCACAGGATACCACATGACCGACGATACGACCCAAACTGGCCGCGCGCTTGCCGAACAGTTGAACCCCGGAATGGAAGAGGTGCTGAATGCCCGCTACGGGCATCTGGTGCCGGGACTGGCAGAGGGCGTTGTCGACTTTGCCTATGGTCGGCAGTACGCCCGGCCCGGCCTTCCGCTGCGCGACCGCTATCTGGCGACCATTGCAGCGCTGACGGCGCTTGGTGGTCAGACGGGACCACAATTGAAGGTCAACATCGCCGGAGGCCGCAAAGCAGGGCTGACGCAGGAGGAGATTGGCGAGGTGATCTGGCAGATGTCGCTGTACGGTGGCTTCCCTGCGGCGATCAATGCGCTGAACGCCGCACTGGAGGTGTTTGAGGCCGAAGAGGATGCTGATTGAGCGGGAGCCGCCGTGCAGCTTGCGCCACAGCAAAGGGACCCGGGCACCGCAGCAGTCCGGCACCCTTTACATTATGCACCCAATCCCGTTATAGCCCGCGCCAGACATGCGCGTGCAGCCCGCCCAGGCTAGAATCACCTTCCCGGACCATCCGGCATGGGTTTGGCGTCACGCGCCTTACGTATTGAACAGAACCCGAAGGTAGATCCTCAT
>CAYUSM010000270.1:0-4677 GCA_964447345.1 uncultured Sulfitobacter sp.
ACCTTGCGCTCCTGCTCGATCTCGGGCGTGGGGGGCGGCAGGCCCGCGTCATCAAGGTTGATCTGGGTGATGCGGGACATGGGGCGCATCCTTTTGGGTTGGAGGTTTGCGCGGATGGATACGCGAGGGCTTGGCCCTTGGCAATTGCTTCGCGGCGCGGGGTGCGGCGCGTTCAACCGGCACCCGTCGGCTGGTGATGGACGATGTCAAAGCCTTCTTCGGGTCGTGGGGGGACGAAATAGTCGGCAACCTGGTCGAACTCGGCTTCGGAGACGGAGAACGGATGGGTGCCGCTGGCGTTGCGCGCCCGCAGCCGCGCTTTGCAGACCGCGTTGGGTGTATCAAGGAAGTGGAGCTGGTGGGGGACCCCGGCTGCGTCAATCAGCCTGCGCATCCATGCGCGGCGGGTGGGGGTATTGGCCTGAAAGTCCATCACGACGGTCGTGCCCGCCTTGAGCAAGGCGAGGATGTGGGGTTTCATGGCGACCTCCAGTCGGGCGGCGTAGCGGACGTAGTCGCGCAGCGTGGCCATTTCCTCTCCATAGAGCGTCGACAGCCATTCATCCTCGGCAATCGCCACGGTGTTGGGGTGGGCCGAGAGTTGGGCGGCAAGGGTGGATTTACCGGAGGCGACCTTGCCGCAGAGGAGGTGGAGGGTGGGTACGTCGGGCATCATGCGCATTCCGTTTGCGGTGCAGAGTTGTGGCGGGCAGATCCTACCTGTTGAGCTTGTTCAGCCGCGCGGTCACGCTCAGCCCATGGGCCTGGAGGCTTTCGGAGGCCGCGAGCGTCTCTGCCGCGGGGCCGATGGCGCGCAGGGCTTCGGGGGTCATGCGCGCCAGCGTCGTGCGCTTCATGAAGTCGAGTACCGAGAGGCCGGAGGAAAAGCGGGCGGATCGGGCTGTGGGCAGGACGTGGTTGGGGCCACCGATGTAGTCACCGATGGCTTCGGGCGTCCACTGGCCGAGGAAGATCGCACCGGCGTGGGTGATCATTTGAGAGAGTGCATCGGGATCGGCGACGCAAAGCTCAAGGTGTTCGGGCGCGATGCGGTTGGACAGGGCGGCGGCGGCAGCGAGATCAGGTACCGTGATGATCGCGCCGAAATCGCGCCAGCTGGGTCCGGCGATGGCGCGGCGGTCGAGCGTGCGCAGGTGGCGCAGGACGGCGGTGCCGACAGCCTCGGCGAAGGCCGGATCGGTGGTGATGAGGATCGATTGCGCGCTTTCGTCGTGTTCGGCCTGACTGAGCAGGTCGAGGGCGATGAAGTCAGGGTCGTTGTCGCCATCGGCGATCACGAGAATTTCCGAAGGTCCCGCAATCATGTCGATGCCAACATTGCCGAAGACCCGGCGCTTTGCCGCCGCAACAAAGGCGTTGCCCGGCCCGGTGATCTTGTCCACAGGTGGAATGGTTTGTGTGCCGTAGGCGAGTGCCGCCACGGCCTGCGCCCCGCCGATGCGGTAGATTTCGTCAACACCTGAGAGATGGGCTGCCATAAGTACCAGCGGGTTGAGCGTGCCGTCGGGGCTGGGCACGACCATGGCGAGGCGCTCGACACCGGCAACCTTGGCCGGAATGGCGTTCATCAGCACCGATGAGGGGTAGCTGGCCAGACCGCCGGGCACATAGAGGCCGGCGGCGGAGACAGCTGTCCAGCGCCAGCCGAGCATGGCGCCGGTGTCTTCGGTCCATTGTGCATCCTCGGGGAGTTGGCGCGCGTGATAGGCACGAATGCGGTCTGCGGCGAGCGAAAGGGCCTCACGTTCTTCGGCGCTGACGTCATCCATCGCCTGCGCGATCTCTTCTGGGGTGATCCGCAGGGTTTCAGGCGTGAGGGTGATCCGGTCAAACTTCTGCGTCAACTCAATGACAGCAGCATCGCCGCGCGCCCGTACGTCGGCGATGATGTCGGCGACAACCGCGTCCACGTCCGGGCTGTCCTCGCGCTTGGCCGAGAGCAGTGCGGCGAACTGGTCTTCGAAGTCTGGCGCAGATGCGTCAAGTGTCACGGGCATGGGAGAGGTCCATCCAAAAGAGTTTCTTGCCTTCGGCGCGGAATTGATATGGCCAAAAAGAGAAGGGTTCGCCTGCAGGTAGCCGGGTTGCGCGCAATTCTCAAGCCTGTGCGGTGCGGCTTAACCGTCCAAGGGGCGGCGCATGAAGAGATCGTCCTGATAGCGGTCCGGCAGACGGACAGAGCGCGGCAGCAGACCCCAGCGTTCAAAGCCGTTGCGTTCATAGAAGCGGATGGCGCGCGGGTTGTCGGCCGCGACGATGAGCTCAAGCTGGACAAAGCCCTGGCCTGTGGCCTCAGAAATGACGTGATCCAGCAGGGCCTGCGCCACCCCTGCCCCCTGAAACGCCTTGCGGACATAAAAGGCGTTGAGGGCGGCGCGGTGCGCTGTGGCCGGGGCGGTTTCGGGATCAAGAGCCGCTGTGCCTGCGGGGGCGGCATCAACGCGGGCGGCAAAAACCTGGCGGTCCGACAGCATCTTGGCACGATCCGCGTCGCTGCGGACCCGTTCTTCGGCATGGGTGGTCAGGAAGTTTTCGGGGTAGAGCGCCAGCGCTTCCAGCCTCAGTTCGCGCCAGATGTCGACGTCCTGGGGGCCAAGCCGGGCGATCTCAATCGCCATGGTCCGGCAGTTTCCTGGAGGGCGCGACATAGGGTTTGGTGACATCTTTCAGAGAGGCCTCGATCACCTCGACCGAGAGGCGGATGGCACCATCCCCCGCGAGCGTCAGGATCAGATGGCCCGAGGGCGCCTCGGTTTCCTCAAAGGTGATGTTGAGCAGCGACAGAATGGTGTCAGCGTCGCCCTTGGGCACGCCCTGGCTTGCCACGGCCTGAACGTTTTCGAACATCAGCACCGACTGGACCCGTTCCGGCGCATGACGGCTCTTGCCCCTGTCCTCCCAGCGGACGCGATTGAGCAGAAGGGCGAAGCGGCTCTTGCTGCGCTGCCAGCGCATTTCCGAGGCGGGAAAGACGGCATCCTGCGTGAGGGATGACAGGACCTTGAGGTCTTCCGCATCCATAGCACCAAGATTGAGCGGTGCCTCGCGGCCATCTTCAAAGCGAGCGTCTTCGGTCATGCGTCCTTGATCCGTTCAATGTCGGCGCCAACGCCGCGGAATTTGCTGACGACATGTTCATAGCCGCGGTCGAGGTGGTAAACGCGGGCGACCTTGGTCTCCCCTTCTGCTGCCAACCCGGCAAGGATGAGCGAGACCGAGGCGCGCAGGTCCGTCGCCATGACGGGCGCGCCTTTAAGTTGTTCTACACCGGTGACCGTCGCGGTGCCGCCATGTACGTCAATGTCAGCGCCCATGCGAATGAGTTCGGGCGCGTGCATGAAACGGTTCTCGAAAATCTTTTCTTCAAGCACCGAGGTGCCTTCGGCGGTGCAAAGCAGCGCCATCATCTGGGCCTGCAGGTCCGTGGGAAAGCCCGGAAAGGGTTCTGTTGTCACATCGACCGCCCGGATGCGCCCGTTCTTGCGGGCCACTTTGAGCCCGTTGTCCGTTTCTGCGACGCTGATACCCGCCGCGTCGAGCTTTTCGCAGAAGGCAGCCAACAGGTCGATGCGCCCGCCCAGCAGTTCGACCTCGCCACCACAGATCGCGGGGGCGAGCATATAGGTGCCAAGCTCAATCCGGTCGGTGACAACCTTGTGGGTGGCCCCATGCAGGCTGTCGACGCCCTGAATGGTGATGGTGGAAGTTCCATCCCCTTCGATCTGGGCCCCCATGGCCCGCAGGCAGGTGGCCAGATCGACAATTTCCGGCTCCCGCGCGGCGTTGTTGATGACGGTCGTGCCCTTGGCGAGCGTCGCGGCCATCATGATGTTTTCCGTCGCTCCGACAGAGGCGAAGGGGAAATCGATCACCGCCCCTTTGAGCGCGCCACCCTGGGCCTTGGCATGCAGATAGCCGTCTTTCAGCTCAATCTCCGCCCCCATTTTCGCAAGGCCATCGGTGTGGATGTCCATGGGCCGCGCGCCAATGGCGCAGCCACCGGGCAAGGAGACCTCCGCATGCCCTTCTCGGGCCAGCAGCGGTCCGAGCACGAGGTTGGAGGCACGCATCTTGCGCACGATGTCATAGTCCGCGCGCGTATTGATGTCGCCATGACTCGACAGGGCCAGTACCTGACCATCCTGAAGTGAGGTGACCTCGGCGCCCAGCGAGGCGAGGAGTTGTGTCATGGTCTTGATGTCGCTGAGGCGCGGGGCATTGGTCAGCGTCAGCGGCTCTTCGCTGAGCAGGGTGGCGGGCATCAGTGTCAGGCAGGCGTTTTTGGCCCCCGCAATCGGGATTGCGCCCTGCAGCGTCTTGCCGCCCCGTACCAGAATTGAATCCATCTTACCTGCTTTCCTCGGTTGGACCTTGCGGGTCCTTGTTATCGTGGCTTTGAGCGTCCCGCGCGCGCGCCTGTGCCTTGCGCCGGGCCATGTTTGCCTTGAGAGCGGCCTTGAGCCGTTCCTCGCGCAGTTCTGCCTTGGTTTTAGGTGTCTGGGACGTCCCGCCTTTTGCCATGCTGCCTCTCTACCGCAGGGGTGCGGCAGGGTCCAGATTTGGGTTGCAGTGTTTTTGGATTGCCGCTAATGACCGCGCTCATCGGCGCTGCTGTAGCTCAGAGGTAGAGCACTCCCTTGGTAAGGGAGAGGTCGA
>CAYUSM010000271.1:0-4669 GCA_964447345.1 uncultured Sulfitobacter sp.
TTGTTGAACATGTCCGCCCCTATTCGATGATGACAAGCGGTGCGCCAAACTCCACGGCGTCGCCATCGCCCACAAGGATACGCTTGATGGTGCCTGCGCGCGGGGCGGGAATGTGGTTCATGGTCTTCATGGCTTCGACGATCAGCAGCGTGTCGCCTTCGCCCACGCTGGCCCCGACAGTGATAAACGCAGGCGCGCCGGGTTCGGCCTGCATGTAGACGGTGCCCACCATAGGCGAAGTCACGGCACCGGGATGGCTGGCTGGATCGTCGCCTGCATCCGTTGGCGCAGGGGCCGCAGTTTGGGGCGCGGCAGGCGTTGCCGGTGCTGCAGCGACTGCTGGCGCCGCCGGTGCTGCGTGGGTTACGACCTGTTGTGGGGGCTTGCGGCTGACGCGAACGTTCAGGCTGTCATCTTCGGCATACTCACGCTTGACCTGCAGTTCCGTGAGGTCATTTTCATTCAGCAATTCTGCCAGTGCCCGGATGAAAGCGACGTCGCCGTCATGGGTATTTTTTGTCATAAATTCCTCGACATATCGTCAACAAAGGCCTGCTCGGGGCCGTAACGTCAGCCTCGCTTATATGCCAAGGGCCGGATCATGGAAAGCCGCCAGTTGCGGGGCCAACGAGACATATGCAAGGTGAGGCCGAAAGGAGAGGCACCATGAACATTGCCTTGTGGCTGGCCCAGACTGCGGCCCATATGCCAGAGCGGCCCGCACTTTTTCGGGGTGTTGAGCAGGTGGCGGATTATGCTGCGTTCTATGGGCGTGCACGGTCAGTTGCCGGGTGGCTTAAAGGGAAAGGCGTGCAGCCGGGTGATCGGGTGGCGATCTACATGGTCAATGCCCCGGAATACCTGATCCTGTTTTATGGCATCTGGATTGCGGGTGCGGCCGCCGTGCCCATCAACGCCAAGCTCCACGGTCGGGAGGCCGCTTTCATTCTGGCGGACGCTGGTGCGAAGATTGCGTTTGTTTCCAATAAACTGGCGGCAGGTCTGGTTGAGGCTGAGACGTCGGCGCTTGTTGTACGGGATGGGGTCGACGGCGAATTGTCCGAAGTTCTGGCGTTTGGGGAGGCCGCTCAGCAGGTAGCTGAGCGAGGTCCGAACGATCTGGCCTGGCTTTTCTATACATCCGGCACAACCGGGCAGCCCAAGGGCGTGATCATGACGCATGGGATGCTGATGTCGATGGCGCTTTGCTACACGGCGGATGTGGATACCGTCAGTGCAGAGGACACCGCACTATATGCAGCACCACTGAGCCACGGCGCGGGGATATACAACGTTATGCATGTGCGTGCGGGTGCCAGGCACCTGTGTCCGGCGTCAGGTGGGTTTGAACCGGCCGAGATACTGGAATTGTCCATGCAGTTTGGCGCTGTGCATATGTTTGCAGCCCCAACGATGGTCAAACGGCTGACAGATTACGCCAGAGCAGCGGATGCGACGGGGACAGGGTTGCGGACCATCGTCTATGCAGGCGGGCCGATGTACAACGCTGACATCATTGATGCGGTGGATCACTTCGGGCCGGTCTTCGTTCAAATCTATGGGCAAGGGGAGTGCCCGATGGGCATCACAGCTCTTTCACGAAGCGATGTATCTGACCGCTCCCACCCGGAGTGGGAGGCGCGATTGGCTTCCGTGGGCCGCGCGCAGGCGGCGGTTGAAGTGCGGATTGGCGATGCTGATGGCAATGCGGTTGGCTCAGGCCTGCAAGGTGAGATTATGGTGCGGGGTGCGACGGTGATGCCCGGCTACTGGCAGAACGCAGATGCAACAGCCAAGACGCTCAAAGATGGATGGTTGATGACCGGGGATATGGGGTCGATGGACGCTGCGGGCTATGTGACGCTCAAGGGCCGCAGTAAGGATGTGATCATCACGGGCGGCTCAAACGTCTATCCGCGCGAGGTGGAGGAAGTGCTGATGCAGCATCCTCAGGTTAGCGAAGCATCTGTCGTCGGGCGTCCGCATGCCGAGTGGGGCGAGGAAGTGGTGGCCTTCGTCGTGGGTGACGCGGGGGAGGCTGCCTTGGATGCGCTGTGTCTGGACAACATCGCGCGGTTCAAAAGACCCAAAGCCTATGTGCGCGTGGAGGCACTGCCCAAGAACAACTACGGCAAGGTGCTGAAGACGGAACTGCGGAAAATGTTGTAGAGGTAACGGCGAAGGCTCTTATTGAAGTCCAGGGGTCGCCCAGCGAAAAACGGGGCGCCCCTGTGTTGCAATGTCAGAGTGCGAGGTATTCCGCGCGCAGTTCTTCGTTGTCCAGAACTTCTTGAGCCGTGCCGTCAAAGACTATCCCACCGGTGTCGAGTATGACCGCGCGATCCGCGAGTTTGAGCGCGCGCACGGCGTTCTGCTCCACGAGGATGGTTGTGATGCCCTGATCCTTGATGATCCCAAGTGTCTTTTCGATCTCGTCCACGATCACCGGGGCCAGACCTTCATAGGGCTCATCCAGCAGCAGAACCTTGATGTCACGGGCGAGGGCGCGGGCAATGGCCAGCATCTGCTGTTCGCCCCCCGAAAGCGTCGTGCCTTCCTGGCTCTTGCGTTCGCCCAAACGGGGGAAGAGGTCATAGAGACGCTCCAGAGACCAGCCGACGGGCGGTGCGATCTGGGCGAGCTTGAGGTTTTCCTCGACCGTCAGACCGGGGATGATACGGCGGTCTTCTGGCACAAGGCCAAGACCAGCCTGAGATGCCTCGTGGCTGGACATTTTGTGCAGCGGTTGATGGTCGAGCCAGATCTCGCCGTGCTGGACTTCCGGTTCGGACAGCCGCGCGATGGCCCGCAGGGTGGATGTTTTGCCCGCGCCGTTGCGACCCAGCAGAGCGAGAATTTCGCCCTCGTGCACGTTAAAGCTGATGCCCTGCACGATGTAGCTTTCGCCGTAGTACGCCTCAAGATCCCAGACCGACAGATAAGCCGGAGCAGTGGCCGCGTGATTGGCATTGCGATGCATGGTTTGCGTGTTCATGTGTTGATCCTTTGGCGGTTTGGCGGGGTGGGCCCCGCCTATGCGGCTGTTTGCGTCTCGCCGAGGTAGGCTTCACGCACCTTGGGATGGCCCTTGATGTTGTCCGGCGTGTCTTCGACCAGCGGTGTGCCTTGCGCCAGCACGGTGATGCGTTCGGCCAGCGAAAAGACCACGTGCATGTCGTGTTCGATGATGGCGATGGTGATATCGCGCTCTTCCTTGATCTGTTTCAGCAGGTCGATGGTGTTGTTGGTGTCGGCGCGGGCCATCCCGGCGGTCGGTTCGTCCAGCAGCAAGAGCCGCGGGTCCTGTGCGAGGCACATGGCGATCTCCAACCGGCGCTTGTCGCCGCGGGACATGGCGGCGGCGTGCATCTCGCGCTTGTCGATCAGGTTCATCTCTTCGAGCATGCTCTCGGCTTTTGCGATGATGTCCTTTTCATTTGCCATGCCTTCGATGGCGTGCATGCGGAAGGCACCGTCACGCTTGGCAAAGCAGGGGATCATCATGTTTTCCATCACGGTGAGGTCACCGAAGATTTCCGGCGTCTGGAACACGCGGGAGATGCCCATCTGGTTGATCTCGTAGGGTTTGCGGCCCAGCACCGACTGACCGTCGAACATGACAGAGCCGGTGTCCGGGATCAGCTTGCCCACCAGACAGTTCAGCAGCGTGGATTTGCCCGCGCCATTGGGTCCGATGATCGCATGGACCGAGTTTTCAGCGACCGAGAGGTTCACGTCTCCGAGCGCCTGAAGACCGCCGAAACGTTTGCCCACGTTTTTTACTTCAAGAATGGCCATGTGAGGTGTCCTTATTCAGCAGCAGGCTTGCGTTGTTCGGCGGCGTCGGATTCAACCGATGTCGCCTTGTCGTCGCGGCGGCGGAAGACCTTGCCAAGCCGTTGTCCGCCTTCCACGAGGCCGCCCGGCAGGAAGATCACCACAAGCATGAACATGATACCCAGTGTCAGGTGCCAGCCCTTGCCGATGAAGGGGTAGACGAGGGAGACCATGATGTCTTCGATCCCGTCGGGCATGAAGGCAAACCATTGCTCAAGAATGCCCTTGTTGATCTTGGAGACGATGTTTTCCATGTACTTGATGAAGCCCGCGCCCAGCACGGGGCCGATCAGCGTCCCGGCACCGCCAAGGATGGTCATTAGCACGACCTCGCCCGAGGCGGTCCAGAACATGCGCTCCGCGCCCACCTGCGTATCCATGGCGACCAGCAGACCACCGGCAAGACCCGCGTACATGCCGGATATCACGAAAGCCGCCAGCGTGTAGGGTTTGGAGTTCAACCCGGTGTAGTTCATCCGCTGCTGGTTGGATTTGACCGCGCGCAGCATCATCCCGAAGGGCGAGCGGAAGATGCGGATCGCCACATAGAAGCTGATCAGCATGATCACGGCCGCCAGGTAGTAGCCCGCGTTGAAGGTAAAGAGCCAGCCGCCGACGTTCAGCTCGTAACTCGATTTCATCGTCAGCCCGAAGAGGTTGGCGGACGGGGTCGCGCCCTCGGCCAGGGCCGGGTCGAGCAGGCGGGGGTCATTGACCTTGGGCTGCAGCCCGGTCTCGCCCCCGGTGATCGGGGTCAGGACCGAGTAGGCCAGGGCATAGGACATCTGCGCGAAGGCCAGCGTGAGGATCGAGAAGTAGATCCCCGAGCGGC
>CAYUSM010000272.1:0-4668 GCA_964447345.1 uncultured Sulfitobacter sp.
GGACCCGTGTCCTCGCGGCGTGGCCGCTGCGGGCCGCACCAGTCCCATCGATTTTGGTGGCGTTTGCTCACTCCGGCACTTCGCCAGTGGGTCAGGTTTTAGAGACGACGCCCCTCAAGGGGCTTGGCTCAAAACCAGACAGCAAGGGGCAAAGACCCCATGCAACCACAAAGGAGCAAGCGGATGGACAAAGAGACAGATACCTCAAACGAGGCTCAGGAAGAAACCACTTTGACGGCCAAGATCGCTGAGCAGAACGACAGGTTTCGGCGCACATGGGGCGCGGATTTCACCGTGCCGGGTCAGATCGTTCTAACACGGGGCGTGGCAGACCTGTCGCCCGCGGCCAAGGCCATCATCATGCAACGGGTCCAAGTTGTCGATGTGTTCACCGAGGACAACGACCCTTACGGCGATCACGGCTTCGGTGCGTTCGAGTTCGAGGTTGCTGGCAACAGCTACCACATTTTCTGGAAGATCGATCTCTATGACGCCGACTACAGCATGGGCAGTGACGACCCGGCGAACCCGGATGTGACCCGCCGCGTCCTCACCATCATGCACGCCTCCGAATACTGAACACCGAGCAGCCGCCGGGGCGGGTGAAACGCGTGCGTCTGCGCGAAAACCGTCCGTCTCAGCGGACCCCAAACACACGACTTTTCCAACCAACCAAGAAGGATGACTTCCATGACAAACCAATCCAAACACTCCACCGACCCAGCTATCATTTACGCGTCCCTTGATCAGCTTTATCTGCACGAGTTGAACCCGCGCCAAGAGGTGGCGCAGGAGGCCGTGGAGGCGCTGGCCGAGAGCATCAAGACCTGCGGGCTGCTGCAGAACCTTAGCGGGTTGCAGGACAACAGCGGAAAGATCGGCATTGTCGCCGGTGGCCGCCGTCTTCGCGCGCTGGCCTATCTGGCGGAAAGTGATCCTGCGCAGGAGTCCAGCAAATCCATCCCTGTCCTGCTTGCCAAGGATGCGACGCAGGCCGAGGTCTGGGCAAACGCGGAAAACACCGCCCGCGCCGATCTCGACCCGGCAGATGAAATCCGGGCCTATGGCCGGATGGCTCAGTCCCAAGCCAGTGTGGACGACATCGCGAGCGCATTTGGCGTCACCGTCGCCCATGTCAAAGGCCGCTTGAAACTCGCCCATCTGCCCGAGGCCGCTTTAGACGCGCTCAAGGCCAAGACCATCAATCTCACCGTGGCGCAGAAGCTGACCACGGCGGACGACGAAAAGCTGATCCTCGAGGTGCTCCAGCTGATCGAGGAGGGTCGGATCACGCACACCAACCAGATCGATGGGGTACTACACCCGAAGGCCGTGAAAGCCACGGATCGCCGCGCCGTTTTTGTTGGGGCGGAGGCCTATGAGGCGGCGGGCGGCAAGATCGCGCGTGATCTCTTCTCGGACGATGTCTTCTTCGAAGATCGGGGCGTGCTCGACGAAGTCTTTGCCGCGCGCGTCAGTACGGCTGGTGAGGCATTGGCGCAAGAGGAAGGCTGGGCATGGGTCATGACCCACGAGGATGCTTATCTATCATGGAACTTTATGGAGGAGAATAAGTTCGAGCGGGTCTATCCGGTCGAGGGTGTTCTCTCCGATGATCTCACCGAGCGCTACGATGAACTAGCAGAACTCGCCGAAGGCGATGTGCTGAACAAAGCCGGAGAAGCCGAACTCGAGAAACTGCAAGCCATTCTTGATGGCGATTTCACTGAGGACCAGAAGGCGCTGGCCGGATGCGTGGTCCATGTGGGTCAAGACGGCGAGGTACAGATCACGGGCGGCTTGATCCGGCAAGAAGACAAGAAGGCCGCGATTGAGGCAGGCATTCTGGCCACTTCACATCATGGCTCTGCCGAGAAGGCTCCCAAGAACCCGTACTCACAGAGGCTGCGCGACGATTTGGACGCGATCAAATTGGCGGCGCTGCAGAATGCGATGCTGGAACATCCGGAGTTACTGCTCGATCTGCTGACGTTCCAGTTGAGCGGTGCGACCGGGTTCCGGGATGTACTGGGTATCACGACAGGGCAGCCGAGCAGTGTACCGTCCTGTTCCGATGGGTTTGATGTAGACAAACGGTTGAGCAAGCCAGACGCGACACCTGCGGATCGCTGTGATGTGGACCTCAAGAAAGCTTTTGCCACGTTCAAGAAGAAAGGCAGGAAGCACCGCGAAGCGGAACTGACGCGCTTGCTCGCGAAGCTCCTGACCGGAGGCGATGCCGAGTTCTCGGGTTTCCTTGAACAGAAATTCGGTGCGGCGATCCGGAGGGTCTGGACGCCGACAGCGGACAATCTCTTCAAGCGGGTTTCTGGTCTGATGATGGAAGGCATCTATTGCGAACTACTGGACCTCGGTCCCACCGACGAGCGGGCCAAGGCCTTCGCCAAGATGAAGAAGGGCGAGAAAGCGGAGACGCTGGAAGACCTGTTCTCGGATCCGACCAAACAGAAGCTGCACGGCGTCAGTGAAGCTCAGAAGACCCGCATCGATGCGTGGGTGCCAGACTACTTCGGCTGAGCAGTGCTTTGGGGCTGCTTCGCGCCGCCCCAATGCTAATCAACACCAGCGCACCGCCGAAAAGCCAACGGTCTCGGTCTCGGGGCCGTTGGTCGATCGAGAAGGACGAGAGAAATGACGACGTTCACCAAATCGTTGCACCGGGTCTGGAAGTCTGCTCAGCTCTACATCAGATTTCATCGTGACCTTGACGGCAAGGCGCGCAAAGAGCCGCATGCCTGGCCGCCCAAGAACGGGCGCGCGACGATCCAAGAAGACCCAGCGGAGCAGGAGGCTTTTGTCGTTCTCAAATCAGCCGACGGCGATGCCGCACAGGATGTTCAGATCAAGCTGCGGCCCGATGTGATCGTCCTGCGACGAGACTACAAAGGTGCTTGGGAAGGTGTGTTCGTGGACCCGTTCACGGTGTCGGTGAAGGTTGGAAGCGTCTCAATCAGGATCAACCATGACGGCTCCATTACCCGTGACGATGGCGACAGCAAGACCTGGGTCAAGGCCGACGGCGGCATCCTGAAGAAGACCGAGTTCGTGGACGCGGCAATGTCTGCCGATGGCACCGAACTCTCGCGTCGAACTCCCGACAATCTCGCGGCCATCACGGACCGAGGCCTGATCTCAAAAGACCGGTAGCGCTGCGCTTGTGTTTGAAGCGATTAAGCCTACGGCGTTGTTCGTGTCCTCAGCGTCGAAGGGTAGGGGCTCGCAAGAGGCACTCTTCTGGGACATGACAGGGCGCAAAGGTTGAAAATGGCCGATTGTTTAGTATATTCATTTTGAATATAGGAGGTTCGGTATGGCATCGACCAGCATGACACTTGGTGAGCACTGGGAAGGCTTCATTCAAGACCAGATCAAAAGCGGCCGCTACACATCTGCGAGTGAAGTGGTTCGTGCGGCGCTCAGAGAGCTCGAAACAAAATCCGAGGCGCTTGACGCGTTGCGGGAGCATCTAAAACCCGGGGCAGATCAGGCTCAAGCAGGCACCTATGTCGACGATTGGTCGCCACAGGATGTTGTCGCAAGGGCCGTAGTGCGACGTGGCTAGGTACCGACTGACGCCACGCGCTTTAAGCGATCTGGATGCGATTGCCGATTACTCTCTGGACAGTTGGGGGCCCAGCCAAACCGAAGCCTATCTCGGTAAGATCGCCGATCGTTTCCAATGGCTCGCGGAGAATCCATCCATAGGACGACAGCGTGACGACATCGCCGACGGGTATCGAAGTTTCCCGGAAGGCAAGCACCTGATCTTCTACCTCGTCATGTCGAACCATATCGCGATCATCGGTGTGCCACATGCGTCTATGGACTTGACGGAGGAGCGGTTCACTTGAGGCAGGTAGCCATGCGTTCGGCAGTTTGTCGGGGCTGAGAATTCCGCTAGCCATATCGATCTCTGTTCGTTTTCTTCTTGATGCAATCTGCGGGACCTGGCCCGTCTGCCGGTCGCGTGTCGCTCCCTTCAAGCAGAACTTTCCCCTGTACGCTGCGCGCCCATTCCTCGCGGAGCAAAGTTCCGCCTGACATCCGGTCCGCGCGGTCCCGCCTGTTCGTTTGCATCGAAAACGAAATGAGATCGATATGGCCAAGTACTTCACAGTGACCACACCCGAGACGGGCAAAGACGGCAAGACGCGCTTCCACAAAGTCGGCGTCGCCTTCCCCCAGAGCGAGAGTGCGAAGTCGCAAATGACGATCCAGCTCTTCGCAGCGCCGATCAACGGCGAGCTCGTCCTCTTCGAACCTCGGTCGGACGATACTGACGACGATCCGGTCACAGAGTGATCGCCTATGGGGAGGGTTGATCCTCCCCAAATCACCCTCTTCCGAGAGAAGAACGCCGCCAGAACCGGGCTCAAGTCGGCGCGCCCGTGTTGCCAACTACTCCGTCTTTTTGGGAGGGGAACGGCGCGACGGCTAAAGCCTTCGCGATCTCGCCCCACGATTGACTTGTGAGCTTATCCTCGGCTGTCTCACGGCTCCACCATTCGGCGAAAAGCGGCTCAGATACAGAAATACGTCTAGGAAGCAATCATACAGTATTGACACAGTGCGTTGGCTTTGTGAAGGTGAAAGGGTCGCTGCCGAAGGTGGCAGGAAATAGGGGGGCTTTCTTCGCGTGTCCCAATC
>CAYUSM010000273.1:0-4640 GCA_964447345.1 uncultured Sulfitobacter sp.
GTGAACCGCACCACCCGCGTGCCCTCGACCCGCTCGGCCCAGCCCATCTCCTGCATGCGCGTCAGCAAGGCCCGGCCGACGCTGCCCGCCAGATGGGTCTGACGCGCGGACCAATCGAGGCAGGAACGGCAAAGCGGTGTTCTCGACCGGCTCAGCCCATCCACGTCGATCCCGAAACCCCGCAGGAAGTCCGCGCCGCTTTCTGTCAGGGCCACCTCTTCGCCGCGCTCTTCGACCACACCACGGGCCAGCAAACCCTGATAAAGGGCGATGCCCTTTGCCCCGGCCAGATGGCTGTAGCACACCCGCGCCTCGCGCAGCGCGGCATCCCTTGGCCCCGTCCTTGTCCGCAGATGCCCGGCACCCGCCGCCAACCCCATCAGCGCCTCCAGCGCATGGCCCACATCGTCACCGCCCAACGTGAAATACTTGTGCCGTCCCGATTTGCGGGCTGCGATCATCTCTGCCGCCTCCAGCTTGGACAGATGCGCGCTGGCCGTCTGCAGGGTCACGCCTGCCTCTGATGCCAGTTCCGTCGCGGTCAGCGCCTTGCCGCTCATCAATGCCGTCAGGATATTGGCGCGTGCCGGATCACCGATCAGCGCCGCGATGCGGGAGATATCTGGGCCTTCTTTCATACTTCGATGGTAGCCGAAGCATTTCTGCCAATCAATCCGCTAAACGTCAGGCAGCACCAAAGGAGACCTTCATGCTGACCTGTATCATCCGCTACCAGATCGACCCCACCAAACGCGCCCAGTTCGAGCAATACGCGCGCAACTGGGGTCAGGCCATCCCGCGCTGCGGTGCTGACCTCATCGGCTACTTTGCGCCGCATGAAGGGTCCTCAACCCTCGCCTACGGCATCTACAACATCCCGTCGCTGGCAGAATACGAAGCCTACCGCGCCCGGCTCGCCGCTGACCCGCTGGGGCGCGAGAACTACGACTTTGCACAGTCCGAGAAGTTCCTCTTGCGCGAGGACCGCACGTTTCTGAAACTGGCCTCCGCACCGCATGGAGAGCCCGCATGATCGCCGTTATATTCGAAGTCCTGCCGCACCCGGACCGCAAGGCCGAATACCTCGACATCGCGGCAGAAATGAAACCGATGGTCGACGAGGTTGAGGGTTTCATTTCGGTCGAGCGGTTCCAGAGCCTCACGAACCCCGACAAGCTGCTGTCGCTCTCCTTCTTCGAGGATGAAGAGGCCATCGCCCGCTGGCGCAAGCTTGCCGCGCACCGCCGTGCGCAGGCCAAGGGGCGCAGCGGCATCTTCACCGATTATCATCTGCGCATCGCGCATGTGATCCGCGACTACGGGATGTTCGACCGCGATGAGGCACCCGAAGACAGCCGCGCATCGCACGGGTAAGTCCAGCCGAAGAAACCTCCAAAGGCCTGCGCAACCGGCTTTGAGGGCTGTGCAAACTCTGGGTTTGCGCGTAAACACCCCGCGACATCAGCCCCAGCGGAGCAACGAGCATGGCCAAAATCTTTACCACCGACAGGGAACTGCGCTTTGGCGATTGCGACATCTCGGGCACCGCCTATTTCCCGTCATACCTCGACCTGCTCAATGGCGTGAACGAAGAATTCTGGGCGCATATCGGTTATCCCTGGCACGAGATCATCTGGAAAGACCGCTGGGGCACGCCCACGGTACACCTGACCTGCGACTTTTCCGTGCCGTCGTTCTTTGGCCAGACCCTCACCTTCGACCTGCGCGTGGTGAAGGTCGGACGGTCATCGGTCACACTCAAGCACGATATCCGCTGCGGGGAAGAGAAACGCTGGAACAGCACACAGGTGCTCGCCGCCTCCGATCTGGACAAGCACACATCGGTGCCATGGCCGGAAGAGGTCAAGGCCACGCTGAACGAATGGCTGGTCGAGGAATAGGCCAGGCTACGGGGCGGGCAGGCCCCCCTTCACCCTCCATAAACTAATAGGTCGACGCACAGCCTGCCCGACGCTAAGGTCATGCCATTAAGGCACGGAAACACTGCTTTTCTTCGCAGTGCGGATGCGTCTGACGGGCTGGCCGGGCATATTTCGCCCCAGGAAGCCGCCCGTTTCAGGCCCTCGTGAATGCTGTTTTCGTGCGCCATTTGAAAAGGGATTTTGTGATGTGGATCACCTATACAACCAAAGAAGGCGACACGATGGACACCATCATCGCCAAGCAGCGGATCAAGGACCCCGCGACCGTCCTGACCCATAAGAACAACAAGAAAATCTACAAGGACCTGAAGGCAGGCAAACCCCTGCCCAAAGGCACAAAGGTCACCATCCCTGATCCGAAGGGGAAAGTTTACGTTGTCCAGACCAAATCCGGCGTCAAACACATGGATGAGGCAACCTATAAGGATTACCTCAAGGTCGTTCACGAAAAGATGGACGAGGCCATTTTTGCTCTGAAGCAGCGACTGACGTACGCTCAGGGCCGCCATGATGCCCAGCTCAAGATCAACAAGGATCAGTGGTTTGTTGCGGCCTGCCTGGATCTGGTCAGCTCGGTGCCCGAACCCAAGTCACGCAAAAAGGCGGAATCCACCTTTAGCACTGCCGAAAAGGCCTGCAAGGCGCGCAACTACAAGGGCTTTGAGAAGTCGGTCGAACCTGCCAACATCGCCATTGCCAAGTACAAGACCGAAACGCTGGCCTGGATCGACGGGCTGATCAACGCAGGCGAAGGCACGGTTGATGTGCTTGAAGGGGTCAAGACGGTGGGTATGGTCTGCGGGGCCGTGGCCGCAACGACGGTGATCGCCCCTGCCGGCCTTGCCGCCGGTGTGCTGACCGGTGCGGGCGTGGGCGGCGGCACGACGATGGCCTATGACGGTTTTGATTCCATTGGCCGCGCCATTGCAGGCTCCAAGCAACGCTCCACCAGCGAAACGCTTAAACGCGCGGCGGGCGGCGCGTTGGCCGGTGCCGCAGGGGCAGCCGTGGTCGGCGTGATCATGAAGGCTGCCGGGCCGCACATCGTGCGGCTTGCCAGCAACAACAAGTTCCTCGAAGCGCAGGTCAAGCGCATCCTGTCCAAGGCCCCCGGCAACCTCAACGAGCTTTACAAGGCCGAGGTCAAAGGCATGGTCGAAAAGCTTGGAATCAAGAGCATGAACAGCCTGCTGGACGCCCGCGCAAAGATCATGGGTGTCGCGCTCAGCAAGTTCCTGCTGCGCGTCGCGATGGGCTCCCTGAACAAGAAACTTGGGACCGGCACATGGATGAAGCAGCACGTGGTCGACTGGGTCACCGGCGATTCCAAGCGCGTGGCGGGCAGCAACCCGGATGCCACGGCCAAGGCATTCGCCAAGGACCTCGCGAAGTCCGACGTGCTCGACAGCGCCTTTGACGAGATGGTCGTCAAGAACAAGGGCACCCTGACAAAGATTCTGCGTCAGGAGATCAAGGCCGCAGCATTGGTCGAAATGAAGAAAGAGAAGGCCTGAACCTCCGACCCCTGATGCGGGTTCAACCCCGCATCAGGTCCGATCAGACCTGTTGTGCTCAGACAGTCTCACCCGCGTCCAGCCGCGCAAGCCAATCCTCTGCCTCGCGCAGCACCGTTTCGCGCCGGTCTTCGTCCATGCGGTCCCATGTCCGGTACATGTTCCCCATGCGCCCGTTGCTTTCAAAACGGTCGCGGTGGCGGTCAAGGAAATGCCAGTAGAGCAGGTTGAAGGGACAGGCCCTCTCGCCCGTTTTCTTGCTGACGGAATAGTGGCAGCCCTTGCAGTAATCCGACATCCGGTTGATGTAGGACCCGGATGACACATAAGGCTTCGATGCGATGATCCCGCCATCGGCAAACTGGCTCATGCCCACGACATTCGGCGCTTCCACCCATTCGTAGGCATCGGCATAGACCGCCAGATACCACTCATGCACCTGATGCGGATCGACACCCGCCAGCAGGGCGAAATTCCCGGTCACCATGAGCCGCTGGATGTGATGGGCATAAGCCTCTTTCTGCGTCTGGCCGACAGCATGGGCCACGCAATTCATCCTGGTCTCGGCCCCCCAGTAGAAGGCGGGCAAATCGCGCTCCTGCTTGAGCACATTGCGTCCGGCATAATCCGGCCCTTCGAGGAAGTAGATACCCCGCACATACTCCCGCCAACCGATGATCTGGCGGATGAACCCTTCCGCCGCATTGATCGGCGCATCCCCATCTTTCCATGCCTTTTCAACAGCCTGACACACCTCCAGCGGCCCCAGAAGCCCGAGGTTGATGTAAGGCGACAGCACCGCATGATAGAGAAACGCACTCTCCTCCATCATCGCATCCTGGTAATCCCCGAACTTCGGCAATGCCTTGGTGACGAAGTGCTCCAGCGCCTCCAACGCCTGCTCCCGCGTGGTCGCAAACCCGAAAGGGCGCAGGTCTCCGAAATGATCGGCAAACCGGTCCTCCACCAACGCCAGGACCTCTTCAACCTCGGCGTCCGGCTCGAACCACAAAGGGCCGTCGTGCGTCACCTCATCGGGCGCGGGCTTGCGGTTGTCATGGTCGAAGTTCCACTTCTCCCCGGCGGGCGCGTCGCCCTCCATCATCAGCCCTGTCTTGCGCCGCATCTCGCGATAGAAATACTCCATCCTGAGCGCCTTGCGCCCCTCGGCCCAGTCCTCGAA
>CAYUSM010000274.1:0-4622 GCA_964447345.1 uncultured Sulfitobacter sp.
GCAGAACATCAAAGGGCGGACGCGGTTTTGGTCATCTCAAGCATTGCCGATGGCATCTGGCGTCAGCTGGAAGCGGTTCAGGACACCGTCTCCGAGACGTTCTTCGAGCCTGTCATCCGTCTCGGCGTCACAGGGCTTGCCCGTTCGGGCAAGACGGTTTTCATCACCTCGCTGGTGGCAAACATGCTCGACCGGGGCCGCATGCCCGGCCTTGTCGCCGCTGCAGAAGGCCGGATCGAGGCCGCCTTCCTGCAGCCCCAGCCCGACGACACGCTGCCGCGCTTTGAGTACGAAAGCCACCTTGCCGCGCTCACCGGCAAAACACCTCACTGGCCCGACAGCACCCGCGCCATATCCGAGCTACGCCTGTCCCTGCGTGTGCGGCCCACCGGGTTGCTCTCGGGCCTGCAGGGCCCGCGGACCATCCACCTCGATATCGTCGACTATCCCGGCGAATGGCTGCTTGATCTGGGCCTGATGGACCGCAGCTATGAAGACTGGTCAAAGGAAACGCTGGAGCGCATCAAGGACCGCGATTCAGCACGATATTTCATGGCTTTGGCACGTGATGCTGATGCATCGGATAAACACGATGAAGTCACCGCCCAAAAGCTCGCCAAACACTTCGCCACCTACCTGCGCGAAGCCCGCGCCGAGGGTTACTCAGACTGCACACCGGGCCGCTTCCTGCTGCCTGGTGATCTGGCAGGCTCCCCCGTCCTGACCTTCGCGCCGCTGCCTGTCGAAGGCTATTCCCGCCGGGGCACGTTGCACCGCGAAATGTCCCGCCGGTTTGACGCCTATAAGGACCGCGTGGTCAAACCCTTCTTCCGTGACCACTTCGCCCGTATTGACCGTCAGATCGTCCTCATCGACGCGCTCAGCGCGATCCACGAGGGCCCCCGCGCCGTCGAAGACCTGCGCCATGCCATGCGCGACACGCTCAGCGCCTTCCGACCCGGCAAGAACTCGTTCCTCACCAACCTGCTGGGCGGCAAACGGGTCGAGAAAATCCTTTTCGCCGCCACCAAGGCTGACCATTTGCACCACACCCAACACGCCAAACTGGCCGCCATCATGGAGGCCCTTACGCGCGACGCCCGTGACCGCGCGCAATATGCCGGGGCCGGAACGTCTGCCATGGCCATCGCCTCCTTGCGTGCCACAACCGAAGCCACGATGGAGCACGAGGGCACGCCGCTCAACGTTGTGCGCGGCACGCTTTTGGAGACTGGCAAGGAAGCCGCCTTCTATCCGGGTGATCTCCCGGAAGACCCCTCGCATCTTCTGAACCCGGCTCAGCAAGGGGCCGATAAATGGCTCGATCAGGACTACAAGGTCATGCGCTTCGCACCCGCGCCCCTGACGCTCAAACCCGGTGACGGCCCGCCCCACATCCGCCTCGACCGCGCCGCGGAGTTCCTGTTCGGAGACCGGCTATGATCCACCTGCGCCCCGCACGTCCAACAGATGCCGGTGCCGTCGGTGACATCCTGTCGGAGTTCATTGACACCACCGACTGGATGCCGCGCATCCACACCCGTGCCGAAGACCTCGCCCATGCCGGTGCCCTGATCCAACGGGGCTGGGTGACCGTGGCAGAGCGCGACGGAGAGGTTGTTGGCTTCGCGGCAGCCGATGGCACGGATCTTGACGCACTCTACGTGTCAAGGACCGCCCGAGATCAGGGGATCGGATCGAACTTCATTCAGTACTTTAAGAATGCTCTGCAACAAATTGAATTATGGACTTTTCAAAAGAACGTCGATGCTCAGCGGTTCTACAAACGCCATGGCTTTGTCGAGGTCACCCGCACCGACGGCGCGCGCAACGATGAAAAGCTGCCGGACATCCGCTATGTCTGGAAACGGGAGGCATCCTGATGGCCAAAGGACCGGTTCTTTTCGATCTTGAAGCAGACGCAGCCCCGCGCCCGCAGGTGGCCGAGGCACCCCCAGTTCCCGACCTCGTGCCTGTAGCCCCGCAAGGTCAGGCCATGCAGATGGCCGCCCGTCTGGCCGCGCGCAAACCTTCCAAACTGGTCAAGCTCTTCTGGTGGCTCGCCACCGCCCTCATCGGGGCGATCGTCTCCGTTGCCGCATGGACCTTCGTCACGGACCTGATGGCCCGCAATCCACTCATCGGCTGGGGGATGACGATCCTCTTCGGGTCCTTCCTCTTTGTCCTTGCCCTTCTGTCTCTGCGCGAGATGGCCGCATTCGGGCGGCTCAGCCGCCTTGACGGTCTGCGCCACGATGCTGCCGAAGCCTTGGCGCAGGAAGACCTGACCGCTGCCCGCGGTGTCACCGACCGTCTTGTCCGTCTCTACAAGGGCCGCGAGGATACCCGTTGGGGCCGGGACCGGCTGGCTGAGCTGCGGGGCGACCAACTGGACGCGCGGGGGCTCTTGAACCTCGCAGAAGCAGAGCTGCTCGGCCCGCTCGATATTGCCGCGAGCCGCGAGGTCGAGGCCGCCGCCCGGCAGGTCGCCACCGTCACCGCTCTTGTCCCGCTAGCGCTGGCCGACGTCGCCGCAGCATTGACCGCGAACCTGCGTATGATCCGCCGCGTGGCCGAGGTCTATGGCGGGCGCTCGGGGTTCTTTGGCTCCTGGCGGCTGACACGCGCGGTGCTGAGCCATATGGTGGCCACCGGCGCGGTGGCCGTGGGAGACGATCTGCTGGAGCCTGTGCTGGGCGGCACGATCATTGGCAAGCTCAGCCGCCGCTTCGGCGAGGGGCTGGTGAACGGCGCGCTCACCGCGCGTGTTGGTGTGGCCGCGATGGAAGTATGCCGCCCGCTGCCATTTGAGCCCGAAAAACGCCCCAAAGTGCGGTCGATCATCAAACGCGCGCTATCTGGTCTCTTTGGGCAGGGGAAGGAGAGTTGAGATGGAAAGTTTCGCAGCCGACCTGAAGACCATGGTGCGCACCCCGCTGCATGACGACCACGTCGCCGCGATGCGCAAGGTGGGGCATGTCTCTCACTTCAAGGCGGGAGAGATGGTGCAGGAACCGGGCAAGGCGCTGGACGAATTGCACTACGTGATCAGCGGCGAGGTTGAAGCCATCGACCCGCGCACCGGCGCGCGCATGGGCAACGCCACGCTGGGGCCGCGCCAGTTCTTTGGGGATCTGGCGTTTCTATCCGGCGGCGTGTCGCTTGCCGGCGCACGCGCGGTGGTGGACAGCGAGATGCTTTGCGTGCCGCGCAGCGATATGCTGCGCCTGATGAGCGACATGCCGGAAATGAGCGATATCCTCGTCACTGTCTTTGCCGCGCGGCGCCGCCGGGCACTGGATGAAAACGATTCTGCGCTGACCCTGCTGGGTGCCGAGGAAAGCGTGGACATCCGCCGGGTGGCCAGCTTTGCCGCGCGCAACCGCATCCCTTATCGCGAGGTGCCGATCAATTCGGAAGAAGGCGATGCGATTGCAGAGCGCTGCAACATCGACCGTGCCTATCCGGCCGTGATTTTCGGGCAGGGGCAGAAGATTGATCCACCGACGCCTGCAGGACTGGCCGCACTCATCGGGCTCGATCTCGCGGTCTCTTCCGATGAACTCTTCGATGTTCTCATCGTGGGCGGCGGCCCGGCCGGGGTCGCAGCCGCGGTCTATGCAGGCGCCGAAGGTCTGCGCGCCCTGGTGGTGGAGGACATGGCCATCGGCGGGCAGGCGGGCACGTCGAGCCGGATCGAGAATTACATGGGCTTCCCAACCGGCATCTCGGGGGGTGATCTGGTGGGCCGGGGCGAGGTGCAGGCGATGAAGTTCGGCACCCGCTTTGCCGTGCCGCGCCGGGCTGCGGCGCTCACGCAATGCGAAAAGAAGCGCTTTCATGTGGAGCTGGACAACGGCCAATCCGTATCTGCCCGGTCGCTGCTGGTGGCCACGGGCGTGCAGTACCGCAAGCTGCCGCTTGACCGGCTGGAGGACTTTGAGGGCGCGGGCATTTATTATGCCGCCACGGAGGTGGAGGCGCGCTGGTGCCGCGACAGCGAGGTCGCGGTGATCGGTGGCGGCAATTCCGCAGGGCAGGCGGCGATGTTCCTCGCACGTACGGCGACCTGCGTGCATGTGCTGGTGCGTGGGGACTCTCTGGCATCGTCGATGTCGGATTATCTCCTGAACCGGCTGGAGGCGCATCCGGGGATCAAAATCCACTATCAGACTGAAGTCTGCGAGTTGCATGGCGAGGACACGCTGAGCGGCATCGGGATCACCGGGCCGGAGGGGGTGTCGCAGCTGAATGTCTCGGCGGTCTTTGTCATGGTGGGGGCCGCACCCAACACCGAATGGCTCTCTGGTTTGATTGATCTGGACGAAAAGGGTTTTGTCCCCACCGGGCGGGATGTGGGCGGGCGCTCGCAATACGAGACCTCCTGTCACGGGGTCTTTGCCGTGGGTGATGTGCGTGCAGGGTCGGTCAAGCGGGTGGCGTCCTCGGTGGGGGAAGGATCTGTCGTGATGTCGGCGGTCTGGGAGCATGTGAACGGGTGAGACGGTTTTGCCGGGGCAAAACCGGGCGAGACGCTGTCTCGCGCTCTGGGAATTGATATGGCCAAAAAGAGGGGGCTTGTGAGGGTCAGGACCCGGGCCTATAAGCGCGGTATGAGCCAT
>CAYUSM010000275.1:0-4614 GCA_964447345.1 uncultured Sulfitobacter sp.
CCATGTCAGGGGAGCTTTTCCAGCTGCTAGGTAAGGAGGCAGCTTTAGCAATGTTTACTGGACGCTATCGCAGGCCCCGCATAGAACAACGCATTGTTATGTTTGCTGATTTAACGGGCTCTACAGCACTTGCAGAGAGACTGGGGGATTTGAAGTTCCATGAGCTGCTGGGTGATGTCGCCTACGACTTGGAAAGCCCAATTGTGACAAATGGAGGAGAGACGCATCGATACATCGGGGATGCCATCATCATTACCTGGTCAATGGACAAGGCAAAGAACTTCGAGCGCTGCCTCATGTGTGCCGAGGCGATGGTGGAGGCGCTTGAAGGCAAAGCGAACCAATATTCCATAAAATTCGGCCAACCAATGCGCATAAGAATTGCAGTTCACTGTGGACCCGTTGCCGCAGGTGAGATTGGTGCGTGGAAGAAGGAAATATCACTGCTTGGTGACACTATGAACACCACAGCAAGAATTGAAGGTGCCGCGAGGCAGTTCGGATCAGACATTGTGGTTTCGGATGTGATCCGACGCCGGTTGCCGGAAGCCTGGCGGTCAAAGTTGGTTGGCCTTCCAGACTTCACAGCACATGGAAAACAAGACGCGCTCAAGCTGTGGGCTCTTTAAGAAGGTTGCCATTCTTTTTCCAAGCATCTGGGGAGTTCTCGTACTTGCTGCGGCGCACCCTCGGCTGAAGCGGTTGCTCGACATTGATGCAGCATTCGAAACTATGGGCTGCGAGCTGACATCTGACGATTTTGGTGGGTTGATTGGTGCCAGTCCCAAGGGGACGTTGTTGTTGAGCGGTTAGAGACGGCTGCGCGGGGCGAAACGGACCTTCATCACGACCAGCGTTCATGTTCGGTACGCTTGCACGTCAACAAATCCCTGCCAGTCTTTTCTCAAGTATTGCAGCCAACTCCCGACCCGATCTGTGAACCCATTCAGGTTCATAGTTTCTGATCGTGATCCAGAACAGCGATCCTTCAGGCCAGTAAGTAACGTCCAAGCATCCTTTGGTCTTAAGGTCTTCTTTGAAATGCCAATGACGGTTGTTTGGGTACTTTTTACGGCTCAGCGTCGTGATGTGCGAAAGGTTCAAACCCAGCTCCATGCCGACGTCGGCCAAGATAGCCTCCATTCCATCAAGGCTGATGTCACCTGTGACTGGCACCTCTATGTTGCGTGACTTGTCAGTGTCTTTGACTATCTGTTTTGCCATAGCTTGGTCTTCCCGCTCTCTAAGAGATGACAAGCAAAAACGCGCTTTATTGAAAGCACAACAGGTGATTTCTTGGATCGAAGCGGGAGGCCATCTCTGAAGGAGATGGACGTTAGTGAGTCTTGCAACACAGAACTGGTATCGTCTCTGGCTGGACAGGACATCTGATGCGCTTAGTTGCTTGTCGGTACCAGCCCGAAGCGGACCTTAGATCAGCGGCGCATTTGGTAAGTCATGTGGGACATCCCCGTCCCATATGCGTTTTCCGTGAGTCTCGCTATGAAAATTTTGCGGAAGACTTGACATCAAGTTATATATCGAGATATCTCGATTTATGGACATTGAAAGATCAATATCAGCATTGAACAATCCAGTTCGCCGACAGATTTTGGAATGGCTCAAAGACCGTGCGAACTTTCCCCCCGCGTTGCCAGGGCACGAAAACCTTGAAGGCGTTTGTGTTGCGTACATTCAAGAGAAGGCAAATTTGTCTCAGTCGACCATCTCGAACTACATGGGATTATTGAAGCAGGCTGGATTTGTGAACTCAGAGCGCCACGGTCAGTGGACGTTTTACCAGCGCAACGAGGAGAATATTAGGGGGTTCCTTTCCGCCGTCCAAGACGAACTTTTGAAATCGTAACTCGGAGTGATGGGATCCATCCTCATTGAGCTGTGCTTAGATGAAATGAAATATCGAAATATACCGATGGAAAGATGAAATGAGCCGAAACAACCATGGTGCTGCAAATTTGTTGAACCAGCCACTCGACCTACCCTGTGGCGTCCAGCTGAAAAACCGACTGATTAAATCGGCGATGTCTGACTCGCTTGGTGACGGGGCCGGAAACCCGACAGAAGCACAGTTGCGCCTCTATGAACGATGGGCGGAAGGGGGCGCAGCGCTTTCGTTAATTGGCGAAGTTCAAGTGATCCCTGACTATCCTGAGAAACCCGGCAACCTCGTGCTGTCACCGGGCGTAGATTTGCCCGCAATTCAAGAACTGGCAAAGCGGGGTTCAATAAATGGCGCGCATGTCTGGCCTCAACTTGGTCACGCTGGCGCACTTGCACACAGGCCTATCTGCAATCCGAAAGGGCCTTCTCCTTTGAACGTTGAGGGTCTGAAATGTGAAGGCATGTCACTGGATGAAATCCATGAGCTGCCAAAACATTATGCGCGAGCCGCGACCCTTGCTCAGGAAGCCGGTTTTGGTGGCGTCCTGATCCACGCCGGTCATGGGTTCCTATTCAGTCAGTTTTTGTCACCACTTTTTAACCATCGTACTGATGCTTATGGTGGTGCTGCGGTCAAGGATCGCTTCCGCATTATTCATGAGGTGATAGATGCCGTTCGACAGGCAGTTGGCGCTTCATATCCTGTCGGCATCAGGATCAACTCAACAGACAAGCTCGAAGGGGGCCTCACGACTGACGATGCGTTAGAGGTTGTGAGTTTACTCAGCAAAACAACAGTGGACCTGATCGACATAAGCGGCGGCACCTATTTCCCCGGCGCCGCATCGAGCTCTGACGGCATGTCTTCGTCGGGGCCTTACTTTGCCGACTTCGCCAAGCAAGCAAAAGAACTCACCGATATCCCAATCGTTGTAACGGGTGGTTTTGAGGCACGAGAACAGGCCATGGAAGCTTTGCGGGGCGGCGCTGCTGATGCCATCAGTCTGGGCCGTGCCATGATTTTGAACCCCTCTGTCGCGAATGCCTGGTTGAGCGATGCTGGCGGAGACCCTGAGTTTCCGATGTTCGATGCACCACCACGCGGTGGCGTCACCGCGTGGTACACGATGCGGCTGACGGCCCTCGGCGAGAATGATGAGAGTCGATTTGATCTAACTCCAGCAGATGCGCTAATTGCATACGAGGCGCGGGATGCGAAACGCTGCGAAATCTGGAACAAACGATTCAGTTGAGCGGGCCTCTTTGGGCATCGCTGATGCTCGATACCATGCAGCATTTGGTTGGAAAAGACTCAGTTCGGGCCTTTGCCTTGTTAGCATGGCAGACAAATCTGCCGTTCGGCTGTCACTTCTGGCGGGTCGGTACCAGTCGATGTTCTTTACATTGATATTCCTGCGTGCTGGGATCATCCGGTGCTAAACCGCGTGGGCGGTGTCGGCCAAACAGACTGTTGGATTACAAAATGCGCGCTGCCGTTGTCCGAGATTTCAACGAAGATCTGTCACTTGAGACGGTGAAGGACCCGGTATGTCCGGAGAGCGGTGTTGTACTTGAAGTCGCGTCCTGTGGTGTCTGCCGCTCTGACTACCATGGTTGGACCGGTGATCATCCCCTCGTCGCGAATGGCTCAATTCTGGGTCATGAGTATTGCGGGACGGTTGTGGAAGCCGGTGCACAAGCAAAGCACAAGATTGGCGACCGTCTGATCGCCCCTTTCATTCTGGCCTGTGGCAGCTGTACGGCATGCCAAACCGGCGTGTCAAACACCTGCAAGAACCAGATCGTGCCAGGTTTCAGTGCACCGGGTGCCTATGCGGAATACGTGGCGGTGCCTTTCGATCACAACCTGGTCCATCTCCCAGAAACAATGTCGCCGGCGCTGGCTGCTGGACTTGGGTGCCGTGTGACAACGGCTTGGCACGCGCTGACCGACCGAGCCAATCTCAAGGCTGGCGAATGGCTTGCGGTTCATGGGACAGGTGGGGTCGGTCTCGCGACCTTACTGCTCGGAAAGATGCTGGGCGCCCAAGTGGTCGTCGTCGATATTGTCCAGGACAAGTTGGACCACGCAAAGACATTGGGTGCAGATGCTGTCGTGAACGCAGCCAAATCAGATGTAGCCGAAGAGATAACCGAAATCACTGGTGGTGGCGCACATGTTTCCATCGAGGCCCTTGGAATTGAAACGACCACAAACGCATCTGTTGAGTGTCTGGCAACTCTTGGGAGACATGTTCAGATCGGTATGCCTGCAGGCCAGAGTGGGCTGATGCAGGTCAACATGAGAGCCATCTATGCGAAACAGCTCTCATTTTTTGGAACACGCGGTATGCCCTCATGGAAGTACCCCACGTTGTTAGGGTTGATCGAGCGGGGCGAAATCGATTTGAACCCCATGGTCGCAAGGGAGATTCCGTTGTCCGGTGCCAGTGCCGAGCTTAGGGCGATGAGTGGTCCGACGCCCCCTGGAACGGCGGTGATCACGGATTTGATCAACTAAGGAAATTCGCCTGGGTGCAAAGAATTTGCCCCCAGTTTTGCTGTGCCTATTGTCTGCTTTGAGCTCACTGCCGCAATCGGATCGACCGCTGCATCTTATTCTCGGACCCCTATCACCACGATGAGGACGGCCCATTCCGGATGAGGTGGATGGCTCCTGCTCCACCGGCATCGAACGTGCCAAAGTGCAGT
>CAYUSM010000276.1:0-4609 GCA_964447345.1 uncultured Sulfitobacter sp.
GGCAAGTGGGGCAAGCATCGCTGCACCCGCCTGATTTTGAAGCAGAACACCGGAGAACGCCATGCCCGACGGGTCGCCAAAGAAGCCCAGCCGCATCCAGCAGCGCAACCGCAAGGCCATTCTGGATGCCGCGCTGAACGTCTTCTCGCGTCATGGGTATCGCGGTGCCACGCTCGACCAAATCGCATCTGAGGCCGGGCTGAGCAAACCCAATATCCTTTATTACTTTGACGGCAAGGAAGACATCCACGTCACACTGCTCAGCCAGTTGATGGATACATGGCTGGACCCACTGGTCGAAATGGATGCAGCAGGCGATCCGGTCGAAGAGATTCTGGCCTATGTTCAGCGCAAGCTGGATATGGCGCGGGACCTTCCCCGCGAAAGCCGGCTCTTTGCGGGCGAAATCCTGCAGGGTGCCCCCCGCATGCGGCCTGAGCTTGAGACCCACCTGAAAGAACTCTTTGACGAAAAATGCGCGCTGATCTCCGACTGGGTCAGGCAAGGCAGGCTGCCCGCGCTTGATCCACGCCACCTGATCTTTTCGATATGGGCCACGACCCAGCATTATGCGGATTTTGAAACGCAGGTTGAGGTGCTGTTGGGCAGCGACGCAGACACCTACGGCGGAGCGTCAGCGCATCTGCGCAAAATGTTCGGCGCGCTACTGCAAAACGCCACCTCTTAGGGATACTTTTCGCTCTGACCACCCGTAGACACGTTAGCATTTCGTTTATGGATTTGCGCTACGCAGGGCATTGGGTGGCGGGCTCCTCTGGTCAAGACAGGAGCATCAGATGAGTGTTCTTCTACTTACAAACCCCTACGCGCCCCAGCAGCCTTTGCCCAGCACCGCGCCACCGTCCGCTGTTGCCCTCGCACAAGCGGGTGCCGAAAGCCCTTCCGCCGTCCCGCCGACACAGCCGACCGCCGGTCAAAACGGTTCCGGGTCTGCCACGTCTTACACCGGTTCGGGTGCTGGCGCAGGCGGTGCAGCAGCACAGTTTGCATTGAAGTCAGGCGTGTCGTTTTCCCGACCTCCAGATGCTGCCCCCGGATCTGTCGTCAACGCTCAGGCCGCGACAGAGACTTTCGAGTTTGCGCAGGCCGAAACGGCGCGCGAACTGCCTGATCCGCTGCCAACCTCGCCCTTTCTGAAACGTGCCAGCGACGCCGCCTGACGCTACTCCGCCGCCTTGGCCGCAGGATTGTTCGGGTGCGTTGTCCAGTTTGCATACTCCGGCTGGACAACGTTGCCCGTGCGCGGATCCGTCGTACCTGCCTCCATCTCAACCATGGTGATGCAGTCCTCGACCGGGCAAACGTTGACGCAGAGGTTGCAGGCCACGCATTCCTCGTCGATCACGGTGAACGTGCGATCCTCGGACATGGCAATCGCCTGATGCGAGGTATCCTCGCAGGCTGCAAAACAGCGCCCGCATGAGATGCAGAGGTCCTGATCGATCTTGGCCTTGGCGACATAGTTGAGGTTGAGGAACTGCCAATCCGTCACGTTGGGCACGGCTGCGCCGACGAAGTCGGAGATATTGGTGTGGCCCTTTTCATCCATCCATTCCGACAACCCGCTGATCATCTCCTGCACGATCTTGAAGCCATAGGTCATCGCTGCCGTGCAGACCTGCACATTGCCGCAGCCCAGCGTCATGAACTCTGCCGCATCGCGCCAAGTGGTCACACCGCCGATGCCGCTGATCGGCAGCCCATGGGTTTCGGGGTTGCGTGCGATTTCTGAGACCATGGACATCGCGATGGGTTTCACGGCCGGCCCGCAGTAGCCACCGTGCGAGCCTTTGCCGTCAATCGATGGCTCCGGCGACATTGTGTCAAGGTTCACGGAGGTGATCGAATTGATCGTGTTGATGAGGCTGACCGCATCCGCCCCACCGCGCTTGGCCGCAGCCGCTGGTTTGCGAATGTCCGTGATGTTCGGCGTCAGCTTCACGATGACGGGCTTGGAGTAATACTGTTTGCACCACCGCGTCACCATCTCGATGTACTCGGGCACCTGACCCACGGCGCTGCCCATGCCGCGCTCGCTCATCCCGTGCGGACAGCCAAAGTTCAGCTCAATCCCATCCGCGCCGGTGTCCTCCACCAGCGGCAGGATTGCCTTCCAGGCCCCTTCTTCACAGGGCACCATGATCGACACGATCACCGCACGGTCGGGATAGTCCGCTTTGACCCGTTTGATTTCTTCGAGGTTGGTATAAAGATCGCGGTCCGTGATCAGCTCGATGTTGTTGAGACCCAGCAGACGCCGGTCCGCCCCATAGATCGCGCCATAGCGCGGGCCATTGACGTTGACCACCGGTGGCCCTTCCGACCCAAGCGTTTTCCAGACCACACCGCCCCAGCCTGCCTCGAAGGCGCGGCGGACGTTGTATTCCTTGTCCGTGGGCGGGGCCGAGGCCAGCCAGAACGGGTTTGGGGATTTGATCCCCAGAAAGTCAGAAGTCAGGTCAGCCATCTCAAATCCTCCGTAGGGCGGGGTTTAGCCCGCCAATGCCTTGTCAATATCCATCGCCGCGTCACGTCCTTCGGCCACGGCAGTCACCGTCAAATCATCGCCGCCGCTGGCGCAGTCCCCACCGGCCCAGACACCGTCAACGCTTGTGCGCCCGGCAGCATCCACCTTGATCTTACGGCCTTCCAGCGCAGGCAGGGCGTCACCTTCCAGCGTCTGGCCAATCGCCTTGAAGACCTGGTCTGCGGCCAGCCGCAGGCTCTGGCCTGTGCCCTTCATGTTGTCATCGACGTACTCAAACTCGATCTCGCGCACCGTCCCGTTGCCATGGACCGCCATGGGCACCGCATGAGTAACAATCCGCACCCCCTTGGACGCTGCAAGGTCCTGTTCAAAGACGGAGGCGTTCATCCGGTCCCGCCCGCGCCGATAGACCAGCGTGACGTTCAGCGCGCCCAGAAGTTTCGCCTGCACCGCAGCGTCCACCGCCGTCATCCCGCCGCCAATCACAACCACATCGCGGCCAATCGGCACCTGCGCGACATCTGAGGCCTGGCGCAACTCGGCGATGAAATCGACCGCGTCACGCACGCCGTCTTTGTCTTCGCCTTCGGCACCCAAGGCGTTCACGCCACCTAGGCCCATACCGAGGAATACTGCGTCGTAGTCTGATTTGAGTTGTTCCAGTGTTACGTCTTGGCCAAGTGCCGTGTCGTAGCGCATCTCGATCCCGCCAATCTGCAGCAGCCATTCCACTTCTGCCTGCGCATAGCCGTCCGTCGTCTTGTAGGTCGCGATGCCAAATTCGTTGAGCCCGCCGGGCTTGTCCGCCGCGTCCAGCACCACGACGTCATGCCCCAGCATCGCCAATCGATGCGCGCAGGAAAGACCCGCAGGCCCCGCCCCCACCACGGCCACCTTTTTACCAGTGGCCGCAGCACGGGAGAACGGATGGATACCCTGTTCCTGCAAATGATCCGTGGCATAGCGCTGTAACTGGCCGATCAGCACCGGCTTGCCTTCGGCCACTTCGCGCACGCAAACCTCTTCGCACAGCGTCTCAGTCGGGCAGACGCGGGCACACATGCCGCCCATGATGTTCTGGGTCAGGATCGTCTTGGCCGCCGCATCCGGCGTGCCGGTCGCGATTTGGCGGATGAAAAGCGGTATGTCGATGTCCGTGGGGCACGCTGTGACGCAGGGTGCGTCATGACAGAAATAGCAGCGGTCGGCGGCCACCAAGGCCTCATGATCGTCAAGCCGGGGGTGCAGATCGGCGAAGTTTTCCGCATAGCTTTCCGCGTCAAGGCGGCCCGCCGCGATCCCCGGCTGAAAGACATCTGATCCCATCTGGTGCATCCCTGTTTGTGCGATTTTGAAAAAAGGCTCCCACGGAATGATTTTTTTATCAACTGGTAAAATTATTTCAGACGTGTGAAATTTTGTGCGCAAACAACTGCCGATTGGGCGACGGGCTTGCGAATCCCTTGATTTTTGAGACTCCGCATCCATTATCGAAAGGGCAAAGCGAACGACTTTCGACCCGACCTGCCTTCTTGGCTTCAGGAACGATTACACGACTTCGTCCGAGCCACACTGCCGCATGCTGCGGGCAGACTAAACCAAGGAGACCCGGGTCATGGCATCTGGAACAGTAAAGTGGTTCAACACCACAAAAGGCTACGGCTTTATCGCGCCCGATGAGGGCGGCAAAGACATCTTTGTCCACATTTCCGCTGTTGAGCGTGCGGGGCTGACCGGCCTTGCCGACAATCAGAAAGTGACATTCGACGTCGAAGCGGGCCGTGATGGCCGCGAGAGCGCGGGCAATATCGCGCTGGCGTAAGCCAACCTAGATCGGATTTTGAGACGGGCGCTTCGGTGCCCGTTTTTTATGCGCCGTCCCAGTCGACGCCCTTGGCCTCTTCGATGTGCAACAGACCTTTGGGCCAGGGCACCATAAGTGGTGCAACCTCTTCGTCGCTGCCCTGCAACCACAGTGGCACATCCCCACGACGCAACAGAACGCCCATGCGGTGATGAATCGGAGAGACATCTTCATTGGGCGGGCAGGTAACCGTCGCCACCTGCGGTACGGTCAACCCGCCGGGCGCTTTCCAGACA
>CAYUSM010000277.1:0-4605 GCA_964447345.1 uncultured Sulfitobacter sp.
GGGTTCAAGGGCCGGTTGCGCGCGCATGGGCATGTGATTGCGGATCAATACGCCATGGCGCGCCGTGCGGGCTTTGATGAGGTCGAGGTCACAGATGAGATCGCGGCCCGTCAACCTGCAGATCAATGGCTCTTTCGCGCCGATTGGCAGGCACATGACTACCAGTCCAGACTGCGTGGTACCCCTGCGGCCTAAGTGCCAATTGCGAAACCCCCTCCCTTCCCCTAACAGTAAGGCCGCGAGGACAGCCTCGCGTATATGAAACATGACAGAGCAGACCCCCGTGAACGAGATTGCCGCGAAACCCGTCCCGACCCTTCCCGATGCGCAGACGGTGACAGCAGTGAAACACTGGACAGATCGTCTGTTTTCCTTCCGCGTGACGCGACCGGCATCCCTGCGCTTTCGCTCGGGCGAGTTCGTGATGATTGGCCTGATGGGCGATCCGGACCCGAAGACCGGCAAGCAGAAACCGTTGTTGCGCGCCTATTCGATTGCTTCGCCAGCCTGGGATGATGAGCTGGAGTTCTATTCCATCAAGGTACAGGACGGCCCGCTGACCTCCAAACTGCAGCACATTCAGCCCGGTGATCAGATCATTCTGCGCCCCAAGCCTGTAGGCACGCTGGTGCATGACGCGTTGCTGCCCGGCAAGCGCATCTGGTTCTTTGCCACAGGCACCGGGTTTGCGCCCTTTGCCTCGCTCCTGCGGGAGCCGGAGACCTATGAGAACTACGAGGAGGTTATCATCACGCATACTTGTCGCGATGTGGCGGAGCTGGAGTATGGGCGTCAGCTGATTGAAGAGCTGAAGGCGGATGAGATGATGCAGGAGCTGATTGGCGTCGAGAACCTTGCCAAGATCCGGTATTATCCGACGACCACGCGTGAAGAGAGCCCCAAGATGGGACGGATCACCACACTGTTGGAGGATGGGACGGTATTCAAAGACCTGGACATTGATGGGATATCGCCAGAGACGGACCGGGGCATGGTTTGCGGGAGCCTGGAGTTCAACAAGGATATCATGGCGATCCTCGAAGGATTTGGTCTGGAAGAAGGGGCCAATTCGGACCCGAAACACTTCGTGGTGGAAAAAGCCTTCGTCGGCTGACCCAAACACCAGACGACAATAAAAAGGGCCGCGTCCGGGGATCGGACGCGGCCTTTTCATGTCATGTGACCCGGATCAGAGGTTCAGCGCCTCGCGCAGGCGGTCCAGCACGTCACCCAGCAGGTCAGGATTGTCCTGTGCTGCGCGCAGACCCTGCGTCAGGGTCGTTTTTTGCAGTGCGCCAAGATCGGAGTTCTCGATCATTTCGTTGACCTTGTCGAAGTCGAAACCATCCACTGTCAGCAACTCGCGCATGGCTGTTGCGGTGTCGGTGGCGGCCTCTTCGGTGCCCTCGGTTGCCGCCTCTGCAGCCTCATCCACGGCTTCGGCAGCTGTCTCTGTTGCGTTCTCTGCAGCAGTGGCGGCATCTTCGGTGGTCTCCGTGGCCTCAGAGGTCGCGGCCTCCGCTGCCTCTGAGGTCGCGTCTGCTGCTTCGGTTGCGGTCTCAGTGGCTTCTTCGGTCGCTGCATCCGCAGCCTCCTCGGTTGCCTGAGCGGCATCATTGGCCGTTTCAGTTGCTGCATCGGTCGCGGCTTCGGCAGCTTCTTCGGTTGCTGCTGCCGCATCGTTTGCGGTCTCGGCCGCAGCATCCGTCGCGGCCTCTGCGGCTTCTTCGGTTGCTTGCGCAGCGTTGGTAGCGGTCTCGGTTGCGTCATTCGCTGTGTCAGAGGCCGCATCGGCGGCGTCATTTGCAGTGTCGGTCACTGCCGCGATGGCGTCTTCCGCGGCTTCGGTCACGGCATCCGCGGCTTCACTGGCGGTCTCAGCTGCGCTGTCGAGCAGGTTTTGCGCCGTCTCACCGGCCTGTTCTGCCGCGTCAGATGCCGCATCCACAGCCTCTTGCGCGGCTTCGGTGACCGCTTCGGCGGCATCGCTGGCCGCTTCACCTGCTGCGGCAACGGCATCTTCGGTCGCATCAACGGCATCGCCTGCTGCCTCGCTGGCGGTTTCCAGCGCTTCGGGCGCGTTCACAGCGTCGGAGGCTTCGGTCGCAATCTCTTCAGGGGTCTTGCCGGAAAACAGCATGTAGCCCACAAAGAGGATGACCACCGCCACGATAATCCAAACCAGATTTTTCATATGTCTTTCCCCATTTTTATTGGCCCCGTCTCTGAAACAGACGTAGGGGCAATTCAGGGGACAAATGCGCAACCCCCACAAAAGGTTCAAGGGGAATAAAAGTTTTTCAGCCCCCCTTGAGCGGAATTTAGCGGCTTGAAGAAGCCACCTGCGACGAGTACTTTATGCACTCGATTGATATGAACAACTAAAGGACGACCACCATCGCTCGCAGACCCCATAACGCGCCGCCAACCAGAGACACCGGCCCGCGCGTCAATGACAATATCCGCTCTCCTGAAATCCGCCTGATTGGGGCCGACGGTGAAAACGTCGGCGTTGTTACGCCCGCCCGCGCCATGGACATGGCGGATGAGGCTGGTTTGGACCTGGTCGAGATTTCCCCGAACGCCAATCCACCTGTCTGCAAGATCATGGATTTCGGCAAATTCAAGTATGAGACGCAGAAGCGCGAGGCCGAGGCCCGCAAGAAGCAAAAGATCATCGAGATCAAAGAGGTCAAGTTCCGGCCCAATACCGACACCAACGATTACGACGTGAAGATGCGCAACGTCTTCAAGTTTCTGGAAAACGGAGACAAGGTAAAGGTGACCCTGCGGTTCCGGGGCCGCGAGATGGCGCACCAGAACCTTGGCCGGGAATTGCTTGAGCGCGTGGCCGAGGACACCAAGGAACATGGGCGGGTCGAGAACTTTCCCAAGATGGAAGGCCGCCAGATGGTGATGCTGATCGGGCCTTTGCCGAACAAGTAAGCCAATCCGTTGGGACTTGGACGTCAACTGGTTTAGGGCCGTGCCGCCGGGCGCGGCCTTTTTCGTGCAGGTGTATCAATCGGCGATTAAGGCTTGCGTGATATCAGCCCGACGACGTTTCGGGGTATCGCGATGTTCGACTACCGGCTTTTTCTGTGCGCGCTCGCCGTCATTGCGGGAGTGATTTACGGCGTCTTCCTGGCACCGCCATTGACCAGCGGAAGCCGTGGGATGTTGCCCGGCGTGAGCGCTGAGAAGCTCGACCGCTCCATCCGCGAAGAACGGGCGTTTTGCGAGGCGAATGCTGCAAGTGCTGATTGTGCCTGTTTTGCTGATAAGTCCGGGATTGTCTTGGCGGCGGAGGGGCCGCGGATTGACCGGGCTGTCTACGCCGATCAGCAGCAGTTTGCGCGGCGGCAAGCCGCATCAAGTTGCTGAGTTGGGGCAGATAAAGGTTGGGTTCAGCCGCGTCCGGGCAGACGCGGCTGAACTGCTGGTTTAGCGCAGAAGCGGTGTGATGTTGCGCACCACGGCGCGGCGGTTGGCGGGCTCATCCAAGAGGGTCGGCACTTTCAGCGCCGCCTCACCGTAGCCTTGGGTCACCATATTCTCTGGTGGGACACCGAAGTACTCGGTCAATGCCAGCGCGACAGTCTCAGCACGCCGGTCTGACAGGGCAAGGTTATAGGTGGCACTGCCGACGGCATCTGTGTGCCCTTCCACAAGGATCACCGTGCGCGGGTCTTGGGAGATCAGCTCTGCAAGCGTGCGACCGATGTTGGCCAGGCTGCGCGCCTGTTCCGGGCGGATGGCGGCGGAGCCGGTGGCAAATTGCACCGCATCAAGTTCCAGCTCGGGTGCCAGCGCTCGGACCTGTCGGATTTCCCGCACCTGCCGCAAGGAAAAGCGCCCTTGCTGCTGGGCGTTCATCTCAGCCTGAAGGGCTGCGCGCAGAGCGTCGTCATTGGAGACGCTGACGCGGGTGCTGCCAGTGTCCTGCACCTGCGGCAGATCGTTGATCACGATCTCTTCTTCCTGCTGCAGATCATCAAAGAGCACGTATTCGCGGCCCTGTGGGTCAATGCTGATCCGGCGGAGGACGGTCCCGTCACGGCCACGGATCGTCACAATTTGAGAGCCATCCGGCTTGGTCACGACAGTGCGGGACGAGCCATCGTTGAACGTTTCAGTGCGTACTTCGTCGCCGGGGCGGCGGATCAGCGCATCATCGTCCTTCAGAACGCGCAGATCGCCGTTCGGATCTTCAACGACAACGCGGTCACCGGAATTGCTGATCACGCGGTCGCCATTCTTGAGGACGGTGCCCACAACCGCAGCGCCAAGGCCCAGCAGCAGTGCTTTTTCAAACTTGCTGAGCCCGTCATCGTCATCTTCCTGCACCTGCGGGTCATCGCCGGTGACGGCGGTTTCAAACTCTTCATCGGCGCGTCGGACTTCTTCCTCGGCCACTTCTTCAGTTACCACGTCGGCTTGCGCGGTGCCTTCCTCAGCAGCGGCGGCGGCTGCAGCCGCGGCGGCAAGCTCTTCCGCGCGTGCCTGACGGCGCAGCTCTTCCTGCTCTGCGGCGCGGCGCGCCTCCTCTTCGGCCTGCTGGGCAGCCTGTTCAGCGGCTTGGCGCTCGGCTTCCTCAGCGGCGGC
>CAYUSM010000278.1:0-4602 GCA_964447345.1 uncultured Sulfitobacter sp.
CGTCAGAGACGCGGCCCAGTCCACCGTCCCGATCTGAGGAATACATATGTCTGAAATTACCATCCGCGCTCTGATGCAGATTGACAATCTCCAGCCGAAGTTTGCCGCCTACAACGGGGCAACAGTGCAGGGGTCTGTGCCGTTGTCCGGCGACACCGTGCTGATTGGTGAATTTGCCCCGGGCAACGGCGTCTTTTCCCTGATTGACCGGGCGCTGAAGGCGTCCTCCGTCGAAGCCACCACCCAGATGGTCGAACGCGAATTCGGTTTCTTCATTCTGCGCTCGCCGTCCAACGCCGAAGTCTCAGCCGCCCGCGACGCGATGCTGGCGGAGCTTGGGGCCAGCATGTCCGACCGCTTGAAACCGTCAATCACCTCCACGCAGATCATTACCTCCGTCGAACCCTATCAGGCGCAACTGCTCAACAAGTGGCGCAAGGGCGCGCTGCTGGTTCCCGGCCAGACGCTCGGCATCATCGAATGCGCACCCGCCGCCTATATTTCTATCGCTGCGAACGAAGCCGAGAAAGCGGCCGAGATCGACATGGTCGAGGTCCGCGCAGTGGGCCGCTTCGGGCGGCTCTTCATCTCGGGCACTGAAAACTCCGTGAAAACCGCCGTGGAGGCCGCAACCCGCGCCATTGAGGCTGTGGATGGGCAAGAGGCATGACAGAACCGCGTGTCATCGGGGCAGAAGCCGTTGAGGACGCGCGTCAGCGCGGCCGGTTGATTGTCGAGGTGATGCCGGGAGATATTGTCACGGCCTTGGCAAAGGAGACCGCCGAACGACTGGGATTGCGGTTGGTTGATGGCCCTGTGGAAATGCCAGCACCCGTGCGCACCGACGGCAACACCTCATTACGCCGTGTGCTCTACCGCCGCTCTCCAAAATGGCAAGCCCCGTCGCGCCAACCTCGCAAGGCCCGACGGTTGGGTAAGCTGGCGCTTATCGGGGCAGGGGGCGTTGGCGGCAACATTGCGCATCTGGCCGCGATGCATGACATGGCCGAGGAAATCGCGCTGATCGATATCGCCCCGGGCATCGCTGCGGCCACTGCACTCGACCTCAACCACACCTCCGGCATCACGGGTGCCGCGGGTCGCTGCATCGGGAGCGAAACGCTGGACATGGTTGCCGGGGCTGAAGTCGTCGTCGTTACGGCGGGCCGCGCACGCAGTCCCGGCATGACCCGTGCCGACCTCATCGACGTGAATGCCCGCGTGATCCGTCAGGCGGCTGAGGCCATCCGCTCCGAAGCGCCAAACGCCGTGGTGATTGTCGTCACCAATCCTCTAGATGAAATGACCGTAGAGATGCTCCGCGCCACGGGTTTCCCGCGCGAGCGGGTCCTGGGGATGGCGGGCACGCTGGACTCCAGTCGTTTCCGCAACGCGCTGGCACAAGCCGCAGGCGTCAGTCCCGCGGATGTCGAGGCAATGACACTTGGCAGCCATGGCGACGAAATGGCTCCGATCTCTAGCCGGGCGACAATCAAGGGACGGGCTCTCTCGGTCTTCCTATCCGATGCTGAGATTGAGGCTTGTGTGAAAGATGCCATTACTGGCGGTGGCCAGGTCGTAGCACTGAAAAAAACTGGCTCCGCCACCATCGCGCCTGCACATGCTTCCATTGAACTCATCGACCACATGCGCGGCGCCCGGACAGGTCCTGTGCCGGTCTCGGTCATGCTGGAAGGCGAGTACGGCATCAACGGTGTGGTCCTCGGCGTGCCCGCGCATCTGGGGCAGGGCGGTCTCGTCAAAGTCGAGGAACTGCGGCTGACTGACAGCGAAATGGCCGCGCTCCATGCTGCGGCTGATGCGATCCGCACAAGGTTAGGGCTGTGACCGTCGAAATCCACAAGGCTGGCGGGCGCTTCGAGGATATCGGCTCCTACGCGCGCGCCAAGCGCATTGGTCCATTTGCTTACACCGCAGGCACGACCGCCATTGAGCCCACTGGCAAGATCCACGCGCCCTATGACGCTTACGCGCAGACCAAATACATCCTCTCTCGCACCGAAGCTTTCCTGAAAGAAGTCGGCGCTGAGCTGCGTCATGTTGCCCGGGTCCGCGTCTACCTTACCGACATGCAGTACGCCGGTGGTTTCATCCAAGCCCACGGTGAGATCTTTAAGGGAATCGATCCTGTCCTTACCGCCGTCACTGCTGGTCTCACGCAACCCGGTCTGGTTGTAGAGATCGACGTGGATGCTGTGATTCACGACCCCACGGGCGCAATTCCAACCCTCTGAGCAGAAAACACCCACAAAACCGTTGATCGAAAACTGCAACTGCGTACTGTATACAGAATACAGTGAGAGCCCATAAGGGCCAGAAAGCCAACAAGGGAGACTTCCATGACATTCAAATACGGCATCGCCGCCTCGCTGGCCGCGACCCTGATGGCCTCCACGGCCATGGCAGAAATCAAGGTGGGCTTCATCGGCTCGCTATCCTCAGACACCGGCCTTTCCACCCTGCGCGGTGCGGAAATGGCGATAGAGGAATTGAACGCGGCGGGCGGCGTGATGGGCGAACAGATCACGCTTGTGACCGCTGACACCGGCGAAGATGTGACCGAGGGCGTGAAAGCCTACGAGTATCTCGCGGAATCCGAAGAGGTGGATTTCATCATCTCCGGCTCCATCGACGACGTGTCTTTGGGCTGGTTGCCGCGTATGCAGGAATTCCAGATACCCACGCTCGACACCTGGACCTCCTACATCGGGATCATCGACATGGTTGTCGAAGACCCCGACCTGATGGCCCCGTATTTCATGAACATTGCCAGCGATGAGGCGCTGGCGACGCTCTACATCAATTTCGGCGCCGATGTGTTGAAGGCCAAAATGGGCTGGGATTCGGTTGTGATCCTGGCGGAAGACACCGCTTTTGGTGAGGCCATTACCGGGTTGGTGACCGAAGCGTTGGGTCCGGTTGCAGGTATCGAGACCAAGGAGATCATCACCTACGACATCGGCACCGTCGATTTCGCGCCACTTTTTTCCAAGGCGCAAGCCTCTGGGGCGGATTTCATCTATCAGGTCTCGTCAGTAAACTCTCAGGTGGTTTCATCGCAGTACGTGAAGCTGCAGGTGCCGATGGCGATGACCGGGGTGAACGTCTCGGCTCTTGGTCTTGAGTACTGGGAGGATACTGGTGGTGCCGGTGGCGGCATCTCCACCCTTTCCCCGGTTCCCTCGGTGGGTTTTGACCTTGACCCGGTTAGTGCCAAGTTCGTCGAAGACTATCAGGCCAAATACGACAGTCGCCCCAAAATGCCCCACTTCAATGGCTTCAACGCATACCACGGACTGAAGCAAGCGATGGCGGCCGCCGAAGCCGCAGGTGGCTTTGAAGACGTTAAGGCGTGGAACGCCGAGATGCTCAAGCAGGACCTGAAGCTTGAAAAGGACGGCAAGCTTTGGCTGCGCTACGGTTTCTGGCAGCATGGCGAGGTCGAGGAAGTGACGCAGCGCACCTACCCGCAAAACGCACGCTTTGACCTCACAGCCCCCTATGACGATGCCCAACCTTCCATGGTGGTGATCCAGTGGAAGGAAGACGGAAGCGTCGGTGTGGTCTATCCCTTCGAGTACGCCAACAGCGAGTTCGAAGTACCTAGCTGGGTGAAGTAGGCATCGCGTGAACGTCCCAGGCTGGACCTGGGACCTCTCCGGAGGCCTCTGACGATGAGGCCCCGGATTAAGTCCGGGGCGGGCAGTTGCCCCTAACCAACAGGCAAAATCCCATGCTACAGATCATCATCCAGGGCCTGTTGCTGAGCGGTCTTTATGCGCTCATCGCCATGGGATTTATGCTGATCTTCTCTATCGGGCGCGTGCTGAACCTCGCCTATGGGGCCTACATCATGGTGGGCGGCTACATCTATTTCTGGGTCTCGCAGCAGTTGGGCCTGCCCAAGATCGCGGGCTTTGCCGGGGCGGTGATGATCGGCGCGATCATGGGGCTGCTGAAACACCGGCTGATCGTGAAACCGCTGAAAGGGGACCCGGTGGCGGTCGAAATCTCCACGCTGATCCTCGCGGTGATCATGCAATCGGCGATGATCCTGCTTTTCGGCGATGCGTCCAAAATCCTGCTGCCGATCATTCCCGGTGTTGTGACGGTTTCAGGTGCGCAGGTGACGTACAATATCCTTGCTGCCACGGTCATGTCCTGGGTCATCATCCTTGCCCTTTATGCCTTTGTCCGAGGCACGCATACGGGCCGCGCGATGCAGGCAGTGTCAATGGACCAGAAAGGTGCGGCCATATCAGGCGTCGACCCGGACCGGATCAACATGATCACTTGGGCGATTTCCGGGGGACTGGGCGCGGCCGGCGGCGTGTTTTTTGCCAGTTACACGCAGCTTTCCCCGACCATGTGGGTGGCCCCCGTCATCATCTCCGTGGCCATCGTGATTGTCGGTGGCATCGGCTCGATCATCGGCACGCTGATTGTGGCGCATATCATCGGGTTTTTGGAAATTATCGTGGTTGCGGTCTGGGCGCCGGAACTGCGCGGTGTGTTCACCATGCTGCTGATCATCGGTGTTTTGATTATGCGGCCGCAGGGATTGTTCGGGCGGGAGGAACA
>CAYUSM010000279.1:0-4593 GCA_964447345.1 uncultured Sulfitobacter sp.
GTCTATGCCTGATCGGAGGGTGTGACATGGCTGAGACATCGCAAGCCCCGCAGGACGCGGAAACGCCACCGGCGAAATCCGGCGGCGCTATGGCCCGCCCTACGCCGCTTGGCATCTACGACAGACCCAGGCCAGAGATTATCACCAGCATCGAGATTGCAGCACTGGTTCTCAGTGCCATCTGGCTGCTTGGTGCCATCTTTTTCTTTTTGATCCTGCGCGATGACAGCGCGGCTGGCGATGGCGCGGAAAGCCTGCGGTTCCTGATGACAATGCTGGCGGTCTTCATGCCGGTGGCAATGATCTGGGTCGCGGCCACAGCAGCCAAGGCGAGCCGCGTGATGCGCGAAGAGAGCCAGCGCCTGCAAGCGGCCATTGACGCGATCCGGCAGGCCTATCTGAACCAGCAGCAGGGCCAACACCTGCGCACCGAAGCCTCTGTCACCCGCAAGCTGGACGAGATTGCCGCCGCCGCGCGCAAGACTGAAACGGCTTTAGCCACATTCCAGACGCGGCGCGATGAGGCACCGCGCCCCGCGGCCAAGCCAGACAGTGAAATGGTGGATGATCAACCGACCCTTGCCCTTGGGACTCAGGCCGTGGACATGCTGCCGCAACTGTCCAACGAGGATTTCATCCGCGCGCTGAACTTTCCCGAAACGGCAGAGGATCAGGCGGGTTTTGCTGCGTTGCGCCGGGCGTTGAAGGATCGCACAACCTCGCAACTTGTGCAGGCGGCACAGGACGTGCTGACGCTGATGAGTCAGGACGGTATCTATATGGACGACCTGCGGCCGGACCGTGCGCGGCCCGAGATCTGGCGGCACTTTGCGCAAGGTGCGCGGGGGCGGCCTATTGCCCCTTTGGGGGGTATCCGTGATCGGTCTTCGCTGGCTCTGACCAACGCGCGGATGAAACAGGACCCGATCTTTCGCGATGCGGCACATCATTTCCTGCGGCGGTTTGACAAGACGATTGCCGAGTTCGAGAAGAACGCCTCTGATGCAGAGATTTCGGCGATGGCGGACACGCGTACCGCGCGGGCGTTCATGCTGCTTGGTCGCTGTGCGGGCACGTTTGACTGACGCACAATCCCAAAGCGGAGTTGCCCGATGAAGCGTTTCCCTTCCGCAAGTCCCGGCAGATGCGATGCCGTTGAGGATGCAGGCTACGTTTATGCCGTGGCGACCGATCCGGTCTGCGCGGACGGGATCACCGCACAGACGCGCAACACGTTGGAGGCGCTGGAAGGGCTGCTGGTGAAAGCGGGCAGCGGCAAGGCGGGACTCTTGCAGGCCACGGTCTACCTGAGCGACGTGACGGAAAAGCCAAAGATGGATGCGGTCTGGCGGGACTGGGTCGGACCGGAAGAGAACTGGCCGCAGCGGGCCTGTGTCGGGGTGGACCTTGATGCGGGATATCTGATCGAGGTTGTGGTCACAGCCAAAGTGCTGTGACGCAAGCTAAAGGCCGAAGCTGCCATAAGGGATGAAGCGCACCGGGTCACCGGGGGCAATCTCGGCTGCAGGCTCCGGCAGTTCCACAAGACCGTCGGCCCAAGCAAGTCCGCTGATCCGGCCCGATCCTTCGGAGGCGAACACCTCTGCCCGGCCGTCGCGCATGCGTGCGCGCAGGTATTCCCGGCGGCCTTCCTTCTTGCGTTTGGAAAAGGCGGCGGGCACGTCAAAGCCTTGTGGTTCTGTCCAGTGTTCCCCAGCCAGAACCGCCATCGCAGGGCGGGCAAAGATCAGGGTGCAGACCATCGCTGCCACCGGGTTTCCGGGCAGGCCAAAAACTGGTGTGCCGTTCCACATCCCCAGCGCCAGGGGTCTTCCCGGCTTGATGGCGATCCGCCAAAGGGTCATTGCGCCCGCCTCGGTCAGCAGGGCCGAGACGTGATCTTCGTCCCCCGCTGAAGCTCCGCCGCTTGTCAGGATCACATCAACATCGCGGCTGGCCTGATCCAGCCGTGCGCGCAGTGTGCTGCGGTCATCGGGCACGCGACCAAGATCGACACTGGTGTGGCCGAACGTCTCGGCCAGCCCCAGAAGCATCGGACGGTTGGCATCATATATCTGATTGTCTGCCGCTTCCGCCCCCGGATCGACGAGTTCGTCACCGGTAGAGAGCACACCAACCCTCAGGGCCCTGCGGACAGAGACCTGCCGCACACCGGTTGCAGACAGCAGCGCAAGGTCTGCCGGGCTGATCCTGCGCCCGGGCTGAAGCACAGGATCAGCGGCCACAACGTCCTCGCCCGCCTTACGGGTGTTTGCGCCCGCTTTGACGGGACCCGTGAAGCGGACGGTGTCGCCTGAAACGACCACGTCTTCTTGCAGCACAACCGTGTCCACGCCCTGCGGCAGGGCTGCGCCTGTGAGAACACGGATGGCCTGACCGGCAGGCACGGGCTGCGGCGCATCGCCAGCAGCGGCGCGGCCTTCGCCCAAGGGTAGCATGTGTGTACCGGCGTCGCGGCCACCGGCAAAGCCGTAGCCGTCCACAGCGGTGTTGGGCAGGGGCGGGTTTGATCGGCGGGCCACTGTCTCTGTGGCCGCGACACGACCCAGCGCTTGCGCGATGGGCAGCATTTCGTGCGCGGTCACCGGGCTCAGGCGCTGCCGCAGCAGGTCGAGCGCCTCTGCCACGGGTGTCCAATGTACGCCCGGCGGCAGCGCAAAACAGTCGTTGCGCAAAGGTGGTGTGGTCAATTCATCCTCAAACCCGAGGCCAAAAATCCAGCCCTCTTCGGGTGCTGTGACATCAAGGATTGCAGCCAGACGGTCGGAGGGCAGCGCGGCGATCTGGCGGGCAACCTCCTGTACTTGCCAGGCGTCCTTGATCATGCCCTCCGGAGGCGGGCTGACGGTAAGAGATGGCCAGATTTCGACCAAGGCAACATCACGATCTAACTTATCGAAGGGCCAGACAGCAGCGTTGAAAGCGCGGCGCAAGCGGGCCAGCACGGGCAGGCCGGTGAAGACCTGACCGCCCACGGCCCCTGCCCCGCCCATCTGCCAGCATGTAAAGGCGCCCTTGGCACGCGCCTCGCTCTGCCGCCTTTCGGGGAACGGGTTTTCGTAATTCTGCTTGTTGGGCGGCAAGCCTTCGACGTTCCGGCCGTTGGGCGTGAACCAGAAGGGTCCCTGCCCGTGGCCCAGCGCCCGGTTGATCTGACCGGCAAGTTCGAAACGGTTGTTTTCTTGCGGGCTGTCGTGCAGGCGCTCTTCAAACCAGTGCCACAGGTCGATGGGATTGTCCGACCCGGTCAGCGCACGGGCAAAACCGGCGGGATAGCCAAATGGAAAGTCGAAGCCGACCATCACCCGTCGGCCAGCATTGCGTTCTTCGGTCAACAGATGGGTCAACCATGTCTCCGCCAGCTGCCGGTTGCGCAGATAGACCGGTTCTTCTGCTATGCCGCCACGGTTGGTGGCGGCCCAGATAGCATCCTTTTTTGGGCTGGCACCGCGGTCGTTGCCCCCCGACCAATCGACCATGACAATCGTATCGAAGGGGGTCACAGCCCAACCTCTGCCAGGATGAAATCCGCGATGGCACTGGTGTCATTGAGGTCAAAGGTCGGGCGGTCGAGGTCAAGCGGCACGTCGCTGGCCACGGCGCGTACGGTCGGGTCATCCGGCGCAATGAGCGGATTGCCGGTCTCTGCCCGGTGGGCCTCGACCTTTGGGTGCGCGTCGCGTTTGTACCCTTCGACCAGAACCAGATCGACCGGGCTGAGGCGCGCAAGCAGGCTGGCCAGGTCAGGCTCGTCGGCCTCGCGCAGTTCCTGCATAAGCGCGATGCGGTTGCGCGAGGCAAGCAGGACCTCGGAGGCCCCGGCGGCGCGGTGGCGATAGCTGTCCTTACCCGGATGATCGACATCAAAGCTATGGTGCGCGTGTTTGACGGTTGAGACACTGTGGCCGCGCCCTGTGATTTCTGTCACCAGACGTTCCATCAGGCCGGTCTTGCCTGCATTCTTCCAGCCAACGACACCATAGAGCTTCATAGCATCGCCTCCGCATGGGCGAGGTCCTCAGGCGTGTTTACGTTGAAAAAGGCGTCCTCGTCGGGAAAGAGCGCCTCGCGCCCGGCATGTTGATCCGTCCAGAGCACCACCTTGCGCAGCCCCCCTTCAAGGGCAGCACGCAGATCATCGCGCAGGGCGACAGGCCAAAGCCCGAAGGTGGGGTGGCGCGCGGTGCCGCGTTTGGGGTCCGGTGTGGCGGCAAGGACCAGCGGGTGCGTCATGCCTTCGCTCTTGAGCAGGAGTTGCGGGACCAGATCACAGGGGAAAAAGGGCGTGTCTGCAGCTGCCGTGACCAGCGTCTCGCCGCCCTGCTCTGCCACCCAGTCGAGACCCGCGAGGACCCCGGCCAAAGGACCGGCGTAGCCCTCGACACTGTCGGGGATCACCGGCAGACGAAGATCGGCAAAGCGCGCGGGATCACCGTTGGCATTCAGCGCGAGGCCCGCAACCTGGGGGGTCAGGCGGTCGATGACACGCTGCAAAAGCGTCTGGCCACCCAGCGTCAGGAGGCCCTTGTCACCCCCACCCATGCGTGTGGCCAGTCCGCCTGCGAGGATCAC
>CAYUSM010000280.1:0-4589 GCA_964447345.1 uncultured Sulfitobacter sp.
GAATATGGCTGTGCGGCAATAAACAAGGGGGCAAATCAGCCAAACAAATTCCTGGACCGTAAGAGTTCCGAGAGCCGGTTGCCGTTCTATTCGACCGGGGCGCGGGATGAGTTGATCCAGATGAACTATCTGCGCGCGATGGTGAACCATTGGAACCAGCCAGAGAACAATCCGGTATCGACGGAATACGATGGACGGATGCTGGATATGAGCCGCGCCTTCGTCTGGGCCTATGACACAAGGCCCTACCCGTTCTTTCCCAACAACGTTGGTAAGTGGAGCGATGGAGAAAACTACAATCGCGGTCACTGGATCAATGGGCGGACGGCAGGGCGATCCCTTGCATCCGTTGTGTCTGAGATTTGCCGCCGGGCTGGTCTGACAAACTTCACTACCGAGGGCCTGTACGGATATGTGCGCGGTTATGCGGTGGAGCAGGTCGCCGACGCGCGTACTGCCTTGCAACCGTTGATGATCCGCCATGGTTTTGATGCGATCGAGCGGGACGGTTTGCTGCGGTTCCGGATGCGCGATGGGTTGCAGGCTGTGACGCTTGATCCGGCAGCATTGGCTGTGACCGATGATCTTGATGGCACGGCAGAGCAGACGCGGGAAGCCGAGGCTGAGATCACGGGGCGCATGCGACTGAGGTTTGTACAGGCCGATGCCGATTTCGAAGTCATAGCTGAGGAAGCGGTTCTGGCAGATGAAGCAACGCATGCAGTATCGGGAACTGAGGTGAACCTTGTCCTGACCCGTGGTGAGGGACGGCAGATTGCGGAACGCTGGCTGACCGAGGCGCGGGTCGCGAGAGACACGGTGAGACTTGCTTTGCCACCGTCTCAATTGGCGCTGGGCGCGGGGGACGTGATTGAACTGCCGGGCGACGGGGATGAGGGACCAGCGCTTTATCGTATTGACCGGGTTGAGCAGTCAGATGTGCAGCTGATCGAAGGGGTGCGCATCGAGCCGCAGGTCTATGACCTGGCCGATATCTTTGATGAAATCGTGCCTGCGCGTCAGTTTGTGGCCCCTGTGCCAGTGCTTTCACACTTTATGGACCTGCCGCTGTTGCGGGGCGATGAAGTACCCCATGCGCCCCATATCGCTGCAACGGCGCAACCTTGGCCTGGGCCGGTTGCAGTCTATCAATCGAGTACGGATGCGAACTATGAACTGAACAAGGTGATCAACTCACGTGCAACGATTGGCGTTACACGGACTGGTCTTGCTGCGGCCTGTTCGGGCGTGATTGATCGGGGCGACGTGCTTGAGGTGCAGCTGGTAAGCGGGTCACTGTCGTCCGTGAGCGAGGACGCTTTGCTGAGCGGTGCCAATCTGGCGGCCATCGGGGACGGCAGCTTTGATCGTTGGGAAGTCTTTCAGTTCGCAGAGGCCGAGTTGGTCGGACCGCGTACTTACTGGCTCAAGACGCGCTTGCGCGGGCAGGCGGGATCGGATGGTCTGATGCCAAGCGCCTGGCCCAGTGGATCGAGCTTCGTTCTGCTGGATGGGATGCCGTCCCAGATCAATCTGGCGCCGAACCTGCGCCGGGTTGCGCAACGGTTCCGGGTGGGTCCGGCGCAACGCGGGTTGGATGATCCGTCTTACCGGGAAACAGTGCTGGCCTTCGACGGGAATGGTTTAAGGCCCTATAGCCCCTGTCACCTGCGCAGCTTGCGGAGTGCGGCAGGCCATTATGACCTGAGCTGGATCCGGCGCACGCGTATCGATGGAGATAACTGGGAGACACCCGAAGTGCCGCTGGGCGAGGAAGACGAGCGTTATGTCGTGCGCGTCCTGCAAGGGAGCGCGGTTTTGAGGGAGACCTTGGTTTCTGCGCCAAACTGGACCTACACCACGGCCATGCAGGCGGCAGACAATGTGACAACCGCATTTGGGGTATCGGTTGCTCAGGTGTCGGCCACCTATGGCCCCGGCCTGGCGCAGCGTATCGAGGTTGAGGCATAGTGCGGCAGGTGTTCTACTCTGACATTTCGACCGCTGCGCTGGCTTTGCTGGCTGCACCGAGAGAGGAGCGCGCCGACCTTTGCCGAAGGATGATACGAGAGGCCGAATTGGCCGATCGTTTTTCAAAACGGCTGGGCAAGGCTCACCCTAGGTGGGGCGGTGGAACATTGCGGGAAGCAGCCATGGGCAGGCTGCGGGCTGTTGAACCCAGTCTTGATGATCCTGACTATTGTCGCTGCCTTATCATGATCTTGCAGCAGCTTGGCCTGCGCCCTCGGGCGGCACATATGTAAGCAAGGCTAACACATTAAAAGCAGAAATGTGCTGCATCACGGGTTTGCGTTTGGCACAGTGGTTCTACATACGCTAGGACAGGCGCAGCAAAGGATGTGACCCATGGCTGAACTTCGCAGGAAACTTTCCACTGTCGACCCCGTTTGGGACCGCATTCAACGAGAAGCGGAACAGGCGGTCCAGGACGAACCGCTGATCGGCGGCTTTGTTCATGCCTGTATCCTGCACCACAAATCCATCGAGAAAGCGCTGTCCTATCGCATCGCAGCCAAGCTTGCCTCAAACGAGATGTCGATGGTTGTTGTGCGCGAAATGGTTGAGGATGCCTATGCTGAAGACCCGCAATTGATCGAGGCCGCACGCGCAGATCTGGTCGCCATCTACGAGCGTGACCCGGCATGCCACCGGTTTCTGCAGCCGATTCTCTACTTCAAGGGGTATCAGGCGGTTCAGGCTTACCGTGTCGCGCATCATCTTTGGGTAAAGGGCCGTCGGGACCTGGCGTATTTCGTGCAGATGCGTGTGAGCGAGATTTTCGGGGTTGATATCCACCCCGGTGCGCGCATGGGCAAGGGCATCATGATTGACCACGCGCATTCCATTGTTATTGGTGAGACAGCCGTGGTGGGCGACAATGTCTCCATGCTGCATTCCGTGACGCTGGGCGGCACTGGAAAGGAAGAAGAAGACCGGCATCCAAAGATCGAGGATGGCGTGCTGATCGGGGCAGGGGCCAAGGTGCTGGGCAACATCCGCATCGGGCATTGCAGCCGGATCGCGGCGGGGTCCGTTGTTCTGGATGAAGTACCGCCTTGCAAGACAGTGGCGGGCATTCCGGCCAAGATCGTGGGTGAGGCAGGCTGTGACCAGCCCGCGATTTCCATGAATCACATGCTGGGCCCCTGGCAAGACAGTAAATAGACGTCGGCGAGCCGTGCCGCCGCCCCGGAGGGCGGCGTGTGAGGGCTGTCTGCCCTCACACTCCCGAGAATTGTACCTGGAAAGATGAAGCTCTTAGGCGAGCATCGTCATGGGTGCTTCGAGGTTTGATTTGATTGCATCAAGGAATTGGGCGCCGAGCGCGCCGTCGATGACGCGGTGGTCGACGGACAGGGTGACGGACATGACCGTGGCCACTTCAATCTCGCCATTGGAGGTCACGACCGGTTTCTTCACGCCAGCGCCGACGGCGAGAATCGAGCCATGGGGCGGGTTGATCACGGCGTCAAAGTTGTCAATGCCGAACATGCCGAGATTTGAAATGGCGAAACTGCCACCCTGATATTCATGCGGGGCGAGCTTGCGGTCGCGGGCGCGGGTGGCAAGGTCTTTCATCTCGGCAGACAGCGCCGAGAGCGATTTGTGATGCGCATCTTTCAGGACAGGGGTGAAGAGCCCCCCCTCGATGGCGACAGCAACAGCGACGTCCGACGGTTTCAGCTTGAGCATCCGGTCACCTGCCCAGACGGCATTGGCATCCGGCACCTCCTGCAGCGCCAGGGCGCAGGCCTTGATGACAAAGTCATTCACCGAGAGCTTCACGCCGCGCGGTTCCAACTGTTTGTTCAGGTCCGCGCGGAAGGCCATCAGCGCGTCGAGCTGAATGTCGCGCCGCAAGTAGAAGTGGGGGATGGTCTGCTTGGCTTCGCTCAGGCGTCCAGCGATGGTCTTGCGCATGCCATCAAGCTTGACCTCTTCAAAATCGCGATCTTCGTACATCTTGAGCACGGCGTCCGTTGACGGTCCGGTCGGTGCGGCGGCAGGTTTGGCTGCCTCGCTGGGGGCCGGTGTTTCCGCCGGTTTAGCGGGTGCATCCGATTTGCTCAGGCCCTCGACGTCCGCTTTGACAATCCGGCCATGAGGACCGGTGCCTTTGATCTGGCTGAGATCAAGGCCCTTGTCCGCCGCAATCCGTCGCGCGAGGGGAGAGGCAAAGATACGTTTGCCGTCAGCACCTTGCGGCGCAGCGGGGGGCGGTGTTGCATCCGTCTCTCCGCGGCCATGCCCTGCGGCGGGCGTGGTGGCATCCGATGCTTGGGCAGGGGCGGCGTTCGACGAGGCATCTGCTTTCGGCGCACTGACCTCTCCGATATCGTCGGCGCTCTCACCGTCTTCCAGCAGGACGGCGATGGGGCTGTTCACCTTGACCCCTTCGGTGCCTTCTTCGATCAGTATCTTGCCGATCACACCTTCATCTACGGCTTCGAATTCCATCGTCGCCTTGTCGGTCTCAATCTCGCACATCACATCGCCAGAGCTGACGGAGTCACCTTCCTTGACCAGCCATTTGGCCAGCGTGCCTTCTTCCATGGTGGGCGAGAGGG
>CAYUSM010000281.1:0-4580 GCA_964447345.1 uncultured Sulfitobacter sp.
CGCCGCGTTCATCAGCGAGCGGGCAAAAATCCATGTCGTCACCTGGCTCAGCACCAGCACCCAAAGCCCCGGGGCGCGCCCCTCGGCATTCAGCCCGCCAAAGAAGCCATCCACAGATGCCCTGCGCGGAGCAGCCAACAGGCTCGCAATCAGGATAGCCCCGAAGAGCACAATCAGAACAGTGGTTTGCATGGAAAGCGTCCTTAGATCGTTACTGATCGTCAGGATTAGTCTGGCCGGGCCCAGCCCGCCACCGCTGAATACCTCCAGTCCCGCAAATGTGAAGCGCCGTCAGCCGGAGGCCATCAACTCAAACGCAGCTTTCCCCACATCCTGCCCGTTGACCTGCAGGATCACCTCATGCGGGCCGGGATGCAGTTTGAAGGTGGTTGCATCACCTTTCAGCGGATGCGCCTTGGACAGGGTCAGAGTCTCGCCCGACTTGATCTTGGCCACCTTCAGCTTGAAAACCTTTTCCCCGGTTTTGCCGCCGGGACGGTGAAAGACCAGCCGGTAGTCCACCAGCACCGGCAATTCCTCTGCCGCTGACAAATGACAGGTCACTTCAAGCCGCTCACCGATGCTGTAACGATCAGCGCCAAGCTCCAGCCGTGCCGTGACGGGTACGTCCGTCCGGTAGCCAAGAAGTGAGAGCGCACCGGCATGTCCGTCCTTGACCAAGGTCCGAAGGGCATGGCGCGTCATCCACGCCAGTTCTTTGGGTGATTGTTCCTTTCGCTGGCCCCAGTCAGTGAGCGTGCCGCAGACAAGATCGGGTTCCTTCTTTGCGATATCATTCAGATGGTTAGAGACCGACCTTGTCACATATCGCGTGGGGTCTGCATGGAGCCGGTCAAGCAGCGGCAAGGTCTGATCCGTGTTCAACGTCACAGCCTTGGCCCAGGGCAGCTTGGGCCGCGTCCCTTCGCTCACCAGCCGCCGGACGTGATAATTGTCGTCTTCCGTCCACCGGCCCAAACGCGCCAGCGTCTCTTCGGGCCAGCGGTTCAAGAACGGTCGGATGTAGAACTCCATCGAGAACCGCTGCGTGGCCTGATAGAGCAGATCAAGCGCACGCTCTAGATGGTCTTCCAAACCATGCCGCACGGCCAATATGCCCGGCAGTGCATGAATGAATTGGCCAAAGTCGTCGTCACTCAGGCTGGGGTCCAGCGGTGCGGGCATCGCCGCCTCCAACTGCTCTGCCATTGCCGAAAACGTGCCTGGCAATTGCCCTTCCAGACAATCGGCCATCCACTCCAGCCGTTCCAGCAGCTCGCGCTCGGCAAAGCCGGACAGAGCCTCCCGCTCAAACCGCGCCGCATCAAAGTGCGGCAGCGCATCAGAATACTCCGTTGCGAGCTGTTTGACCGTATCCGGGTTGAACAGATGGTCTTTGAGCGAGAACTTCTCAGCCATTACATCGTCAGGTTTGTGGCGCCACCGTCCAGCAGGATGCTTTGCCCGACAATGAACCCCGCGTGCTGCGAACAAAGGAAGGCACAGGCTGCCCCGAACTCCTCCCGCGTGCCATAGCGCCCCGCCGGGATGGTTGCGGCACGCTCTGCACGCGCTTCATCAAGGGTAATGCCCTTCTGCTTGACCACGCCCCCGTCCAGCGCATCCGCGCGGTCTGTGGCATGGATGCCAGGCAACAGATTGTTGATATTCACGCCCTTGCCCGCCACCTGCCGCGAGGTGCCCGCAACATAGCCGGTCAGTCCCGTCCGCGCGGAATTGCTGAGCCCCAGCACCCCAATGGGCGCGCGCACGGATTGCGAGGTGATGTTGACCACCCGGCCCCAGCCACGCTCCATCATGCCCGGCAGCAACGCTTTCATCAGCGCGATGGGTGCCAGCATATTGGCATCCAGCGCCTTGATGAAATCCTCGCGGTCCCAGTCATGCCACATGCCCGGCGGCGGGCCGCCCGCGTTGTTGACCAGGATGTCGACATCGCCCGCTGCCTCAAGCACAGCCTTCTGCCCCTCTTCGGTCGCAACATCCGCCGCAATGGTGGTGACGCTCACACCATAATCACTGCGGATGCGCTCGGCTGCCGCTTCCAGCGCCTCCGCGCCGCGCGCGTTCATCACCAGATCAACCCCGGCCTCCGCCAGCGCCTCGGCACAGCCCAGACCCAACCCCTTGGAGGACGCGCAGACCAGCGCCTTTTTCCCTTTGATCCCCAGATCCATCACACGATTCCTTTCACTTGATTGACCAAGACCTACCACGGCCAGTCCCACGTGCCAGCAAAACACCCAACGCTTGACCCAACCCTGTCACAATCCTAGCCTATTTCTTCCCTGAACCGATCAAGCACCTGAGGTACCTCGTGGCCCGCGTCCGTCCCGCTCCTGCTCAAAGCCTGCCCGTCTTCCGCGCCATGGATGTGACGGCCACCGATGGCGCGAACATGGGCGATCCACTGTCCTTTGCCTCTGAACTGGTGCTGGATGACGTCTACGAGTTGCCCTACGGCGCGGAACCCCGCCGCCTCTCAGTGCTGCCGGGCAAGGACACGCTCTTTCGCATTGCGCCTGACACGGACCTCGGCACGCCCGACGCCACGCTGCATCTCGACTCTGCACTCAGCTTCATGTCGCCGGACGGAATGACCCATGAGGCGCTTCTTCTGGTCGAAGTGGACGAGGATGGCGGCGTGGCCGACATCTACCTTCTGCCGCTGACCGCCCTGTCGGGCCAGACCGAATACCGCCTTGTCGGCGTCGACACCCAAACCGCGCGCCAGAAGTTCGCTCAGGTCGCCTGCGTCTCCTTCACCCGCGGCACCCACATCACCATGTCTTCCGGAGAACAGCGCCTGATCGAAGACCTCAAGGTCGGTGACCGCATCCTGACCCGCGACGACGGCGTGCAGGACATCCGCTGGATCGGCCAGACCACCGTGCGCGCCGTAGGCGAATTCGCTCCCATCAAGATCCGCGCAGGCACACTCAACAACGACCACGACTTGATCGTCAGCCCCGATCACCGGCTCTTTATCTACCAACGCAGCGATGAGGTGGGCGCGGGCCGGTCCGAATTGCTGGTCAAGGCCCGGCATCTGGTCAACGGCTTTACCGTGACACTGATGGACGGCGGCTTTGTGGACTACTTCCAACTGCTCTTTGACAGCCATCAAATCATCTATGCCGAAGGGATCGCGGCGGAGACGATGCTGATCGACACCCGCACCAAACCCGTGCTGCCCGAAGACCTCGCCACGGCTCTTGGTGAAGTCATCCCCGGCCACTCCGACCTGCCCCACGCCGGTCTGGACGTGAATGAAACACTCCTCAACCGCCCTGACGCAGCAGAACTCTTGCGCAAGGCCTCCACGGGGTAAGACCGCTGTAACGCAGCGTCCACAAAATCAACGGTGGCCTTTCGCCACCCATCGCCCACATACTCTCCCATCAACAGATGACACCTAGCGGGAGAGACACCATGGCCGAATTCGACATCATCATTTACGGCGCCACCGGTTTCACAGGGCGCCTTGTCGCAGAGTATCTCAATCAGACCTATCCCGACCGCGCCTGGGCCATGGCGGGCCGCAGCGCCGACAAACTGGCAGCCGTGCGCGATGAAATGGGGCTGCCCGCCGACACACCACTGGTCGAAGCCGACGCCGCTGACCCCGCCAGCCTTGAGGCCATGGTCGCCCGGACCAAGGTCGTGATCACCACCGTCGGCCCCTACCTGCTTTATGGTGAGCCGCTGGTCGCGGCCTGCGCCAAATCCGGCACCGATTACGTTGATCTCTCGGGCGAGCCGCCCTTCATGTGGGACATGATCGAAAAGTACGACGCCACCGCCAAGGAAAGCGGCGCCCGCATCGTGCATTCCTGCGGTTTCGATTCCATTCCTTTCGACATGGGCGTCTGGTTCCTGCAACAGGAGGCGCAGAAGCGTTTCGGCGCACCGCTCAAAGACGTCAAAGGACGTGTGCGCGGCATGCAGGGCACCTTCTCGGGTGGCACCGCCGCATCCGGCAAGGAAACCATGAAACTGGCCATGGGCAACCCAGAGGTGATGAAACGCCTCGTCTCCTCCTTCGCGCTCACGCCCGGCTTCGAAGGCCCAAAGCAGCCTTACGGCAACAAGCCCTACGAAGACCCCGATTTCGGCATCTGGGTGGCACCCTTTGTCATGGCCACGATCAACACCAAGAACATCCACCGCTCCAACATGCTGATGGGACACCCTTACGGCGAGGACTTCACCTACGAGGAAATGGTCTTCACCGGCAAGGGTGAGAAAGGTGAGGCCATCGCCCAGGGCATCGCTTCCGCCGACCCCATGGCCGACAGCGGCATCAAACCGGGCGAAGGCCCCTCCAAGGAAGAGCGTGAGAACGGCAATTACGACCTGATGTTCACAGGCACCTCCGAGGGCGGCGAACGGATCATCGTCGGCGTCAAGGGCGACCGCGACCCGGGCTACGGCTCCACCTCCAAGATGCTCACCGAAGCCGCGATGTGTCTGATCGAAGAAGCCAAAGACGCCCCCGCAGGCGTCACAACCCCCGCACCAACCTTTGGCCAAGCGATCATCGACCGGCTGGAAGCGAA
>CAYUSM010000282.1:0-4539 GCA_964447345.1 uncultured Sulfitobacter sp.
CTTCGCCCATCTCCTGAATATGCCAGCGGTGCGGCTTGCAGATCACGAAACGCGAATGCGCGGCATGCGGCCAAGTGGCTTGATGGGTATCCCAGTCCAAGTTCAGGCGCTCAATGTGTTGCTTACGGTATCCGACAGGGCGCGGGCGTCCGCGCGTGGTAGGGAGACGTAGCGTCCCTGCAGGGACAGGGCAAGGCGGCGCAGTGCGGCCTCTGGACGGCGGCCAGTGTCGATGACGATGGTGTCAATGCCTGCCCGCGCGATCTGGCTGGCCATTTCCGTGGCATCCTCTGCCGCGCGTTGACGGTCCGCGCTGCCGTCGAGTGCTACATTGCTGCGCCCGTCCGTCAGCAGAATGATGACGGGACTTAAGCCCTTGCGGGAGGCTGTGGAGGCAGTCTCTAGCGCGGCCCTTAGACCCGATGCCAAAGGCGTGCCGCCCCCGCCGGGCAGTTCCGCAAGGCGGCGCTTTGTCTGTACAAGCGAGCGGGTCGGGGGCAGGAGCGTTTCGGCCTGATCGCCTCGAAAGGAAATCAGCGCGACGTGGTCGCGGCGGGCGTAGGCCTCGGCCAGAAGCAGCTCCACAGCGCCCTTAGCCTCTGCCAGACGCGCAAGAGCGGCAGAGCCGGAGGCATCCACCGCAAAGACCAGCAACCGGTCTGAGAGGGCCTCATATCGCCTGTAGCGCAGATCGCGGGGGTGGATGCGGGGGCCGGTGCGGTCAGGAAGGGAGCACTGGCGCAGCTTCTGCCAAGGCACCGCTGCGCGGAGCGTGGCGATAAGGTCAACGCGTGCTTGACCGCCCTTGCTGCCGGTGTCGCGGGCGGGCAGGGGGCGGCCCCGGCGGTTGCCAATGCGTTTTTGCCCTGCACCGGAGCCTTTCGTATTTTTCGTCTTATTAGAGCCTGATTTCGACAGCAATTCAGGCGGCAGGGCGGTGGCGATGGCAGCGAGCAGGATCTCATCTGGCAGAACCTGTGTGCCGGGGTCCTGCGATGTCTCCTCCTGTCGTTCGTCTGGCGGCGGCGCGGGCTCCTCCGTGTTGTCCTGAGGCAGCCGCGTGGCGCGCGGGGCAAGAACGAGTTCTGCGGCGATGCGGACATCCTCGTCCGTGACACTGGCCCGTCCGTTCAGCGCCGCATGAGCCTTGGCGGCGGCGAGCGCGAGGCTGGGCGCCCGCAAGCTGGTGATCCCGAGAGAGACCGCCAGGGCCACTAGGTCGGACAGGACAGTGTCAGGCGCTGCGATTTTGCTGGTTGAGATGGGCTGAGAACTTGGGACTTCGCCAACATCCTGCATCCCCAGACCGTCAAGGGAGACGTGGAAGGCCAGTCGGTCTGTCAGTGTCGCAGGAGGGCCGTCCTCATCTTCGCAGTGTTCGTCCAGCAACATGAGACTAGCGCCTGTTTTCTGATCCAGCCATGCGGCCAGTGTGGCGGCCATAAGGGGTGGGGTACGTTCCGCCATCGTCAGAACGAACATACATTCCGCCTCCAGCAGTCCGCGCTGCCGGATCAGAGTGCCTTCGGTCAGGCTGGCGGCCACATCAATGCCGCCCGTCAGCGTCTCCTGTGGCATCGCGGGATGCAGCCGGGTGGCGTCAGGTGGCAGTTGTGCGGCGAAAGCGTCCCTGGCGGGACCGGAACGGGCTTGCAGGACGATGCCGCCAAGGCCGTTGGGGTCGATCTGCAGCAGCCTCAGGGCCGTTATCGCGCGGCCCCAGGGGGTCATCCCAGCACGTCCTCGACAATTCGGGTGACACGTGTACCAGAACCTGCCTCGTCCAGTGGATCGCGCCGCAGGCGGTGGCGCAGGGCCATTGGGGCGACGTCCCGGATATGCGAACGGGTCAGCGCAGTATCGTCCCGGTAGGCGGCATAGGCGCGGGCGGCCTTGAGCAGGGTGAGTTCGCCGCGCAACCCGTCAGAACCCAGTTTGATGCAGAGTTCGGCGACATCGCGCAGGGTCTGTTCCGGCGTTTTCAGTTTTGTCAGGGTCTTGCGGGCCTTCAGAATGCGGTCGCGCAGGGCCGCGTCTTCGGCCTGCCAGCGCAGCATGAAGGCGGCGTTGTCATTCTCAAAGGCGTCACGGCGTTTGATCACCTCAACACGTTCGTCGATGTCTGTGGGGGACGCGACATCGACAGAAAGACCAAAGCGATCAAGGAGTTGCGGGCGCAGCTCGCCTTCCTCGGGGTTGCCGGAGCCGACCAGAACAAAGCGGGCGGCGTGGCGGATGGAGAGGCCTTCGCGCTCGATCACGTTCTCACCCGATTGGGCAACGTCAAGGAGGAGATCAACGATGTGGTCTTCCAGCAGGTTGACCTCGTCAATGTAGAGATACCCCCGGTTCGCGGCGGCCAGCAGCCCCGGCTGAAAGGCCTTCTCGCCCTTGGTTAGAGCCTTTTCGATGTCGAGCGCGCCGGTCACGCGGTCCTCCGATGCGCCCAGAGGCAAGTCGATGACCGGTGTCGGGATCTGGTGCGTGGCTTTTTTGGTGACATGGGCCCAGGCGGGGCAATCGGCGAACTTCTCTGAATTGACCGGGCAGGCTTTGACCGCCTTGATCGGCGGCAGGAGTGCGGCGAGCGCGCGCACGGCTGTGGATTTGCCGGTGCCACGGTCACCGAACACCAGAACACCGCCGATGGAAGGATCAATCGCCGTGAGCAGCATCGCGCGCTTCATCTCGTCCTGACCGACGATGGCGGAGAAAGGGAAAGGATGCTTCATGATAGAGCCTGTTTCAGAGGAGACGTGCCGCCCCATGTGCCTTCATCGCCCAGAAGCGTGAATCGGGCATAGAGTTCCTCGCGGAACCAGCCTTCGTCACGCACGGCGCGGATGGCTTCGGCATGGGGGCCGGTGCGGGCGAAATTGGCCATGCGGTCGGCGTCAGGCCAGATGGAGAAAGTGACCTGATGCAGCCACGGGACCTCGCCGATGCCAATCTTGAATATCACGTTGGGGTCCTGACCAATGACTTTGGAAATGTTCGGCACGCGGCCCCAGAAGCGGGCAAGGATTCCCGGCTTGATGGTTGCGCGGGTGAGGGCGGCCAGAGGGCCACCCGTGTTGCTTGCACTGGGTTCAAAGGGTGCGACCCCAGACCACGCGCCACGTGCGGTGTCGGCGGTCATGTAGAGCGTCCAGCTTTCCGATGCCTTGGCGCGATACCGCTCGAAAATACGGGCTGTCGCTTGTGCGGAGCGTGCCGCTGCCATATCTGGCCATGTGCACAGGATGGCGTAGACGCCAAGGTTTGGTATCGGGGTAAATCCTTCGCCAATGCCGGAGCCGCAAAGCTTCCAGAAACCGATCCCGGGAACGCGGGTCATCGCCGGTCTGGCAAGGCCCATCATCGCAAAGGCCCACGCGCGGGCGAGCGACCCGTCAAAGCGGTAAAGGCTGAGGCTAACCACCTGTGTCACGTGACCTGAGTCCCTTCAACTGTCAGATCAGGTTTACACAATCGCCGACTTTTGGGAAGACTCGCGCCAGTGAGATTGTAAATTAAACTGGACAGTCGTAAGGTCGATGTATCTGACAGGGTGAAATATGCTGAACGACTCGCGCGCAATTGTAATCGGTGCCGGCCTTGGCGGATTGGCGGCAGCGATGCGGCTGGGCGCCAAAGGCTATGCCGTGACGGTGCTGGACCGGCTGGACAAGGCCGGCGGTCGCGGATCGTCGATCACGCAGGACGGGCACCGGTTTGATCTGGGTCCGACGATTGTCACGGTACCGCAGGTATTCGAAAAGCTATGGGAGGCATGCGGACGCGATTTTCATGCCGATGTCGATCTGCGCGCGATGGACCCGTTTTACGAGGTGCGCTGGCCGGATGGAACGCGCTTTGAAGCCTCTGGCGATGAGGCGCGGATGGAGGCCGAGGTTGCCAAGATCAATCCCGGTGACGTGCGGGGGTACCGCAGGTTTCTCAAGGACTCCAAGGCGCGCTATGTCGTGGGTTTTGAGGGCATGGTCGCCAAGCCGATGCACCGGTTGTGGGACACGATCAAGGTGTTGCCGACCTTTGCCTGGCTGCGGGCGGATCGGTCAATCTATGGCTTGGCGGCGACGCGGTTTAGGGACGAAAAGCTGCGGATGGCGTTTTCGTTCCATCCGCTCTTTATCGGTGGAGATCCGACACATGTCACATCGATGTATGCGTTGGTGGCGCATTTGGAGAAAGAGTTTGGTGTGCACTACGCCATGGGCGGCGTGCAGCGGATTGCGGATGCGATGGCCGCGGTGGTGCGGTCTCAGGGCGGCGTGATCCGGCATGGGGCGGTTGTGGATGAAATCCATATTGAGGGAGGTGCCGCGACGGGCGTGACGCTGGAGAATGGCGAGCGGCTCGACGCGGGTCTGGTGGTGAGCAACGCGGATGCGGGGCATACTTATGATCATCTGCTGCGCAACCATGCCAAGCGGCGCTGGACCCCTGCCAAGCTTGGGCGGCGGCGGTGGTCGATGGGGCTTTATGTCTGGTATTTTGGCACCAAGGGCACGGCGGGCATGTGGCCCGATCTGGGGC
>CAYUSM010000283.1:0-4539 GCA_964447345.1 uncultured Sulfitobacter sp.
GCTTGTCGCTAAGAGGGGCGCGGAGTTTCGCAAAGGAAGATCATCATGGCCAATGTCGTCGTTGTCGGTGCCCAGTGGGGCGACGAAGGAAAAGGCAAAATCGTCGATTGGCTGTCGGAGCGGGCGGATGTGATCGCGCGCTTTCAGGGGGGGCATAACGCGGGTCATACGCTGGTGATCGATGGCAAAGTCTACAAGCTGCATGCGCTGCCTTCGGGTGTGGTGCGACCTGGCAAGTTGAGTGTGATCGGCAATGGTGTTGTGCTGGACCCATGGAACCTCCTCAAAGAGATCAAGACCATCCGTGAGCAGGGTGTTGAGATCACACCAGAGACATTGATGATTGCCGAAAACACGCCGCTTATACTGCCGTTTCACGGGGAGCTTGACCGCGCCCGCGAAAGTCAGAATTCAGTAGCCAAAATCGGCACCACCGGGCGCGGCATTGGCCCATGTTACGAAGACAAGGTGGGCCGCCGGGTGATCCGTGTCGCTGATCTGGCCGATGACGCGACGCTTGAACGGCGAGTTGATCGGGCGATGATCCACCACAACGCGTTGCGCCGGGGGCTGGGACTGGAAGAAATTGACCGTGATGGCCTGATTGCGCAGCTGAAAGAGGTGGCTCCCGAGATACTGAAATATGCCGCACCGGTCTGGAAGGTGATGAACGAGAAGCGCAAGGCGGGCAAGCGCATCCTTTTCGAAGGCGCGCAAGGTGCATTGCTGGACATCGACTTTGGCACGTATCCCTTTGTCACATCTTCAAACGTGATTGCCGGGCAGGCGGCGACTGGCGTCGGTGTGGGGCCCGGCGCAATTGAATACGTGCTCGGTATCGTGAAAGCCTACACCACCCGTGTGGGCGAGGGGCCTTTTCCCACCGAACTGCTTGATGAGGATGGCCAGCGCCTTGGCGAACGCGGGCATGAATTTGGCACCACCACAGGGCGCAAAAGGCGGTGCGGGTGGTTTGATGCTGTCCTTGTTCGTCAGACCTGTGCGACATCAGGCGTGAACGGTATCGCGCTCACCAAACTTGATGTGCTCGATGGGTTCGAGACGCTCAAGATTTGTGTGGGCTATGAGCTTGATGGCGCGCATCTGGACTACTTGCCCACGGCAGCCGACCAACAGGCGCGTTGCACGCCGGTCTACGAGGAAATGCCGGGCTGGTCACAGTCCACCGAAGGGGCACGCAGCTGGGCCGATCTTCCCGCTGAAGCGATCAAATACGTCCGCCGCGTGGAAGAGTTGATCGATTGCCCCGTGGCGCTACTTTCCACCTCACCGGAGCGGGAAGATACTATCCTTGTGACCGATCCGTTCTCGGACTGAGGCAGGAGGCATGCATGGCACTGAGCTACAAGGCGCGCAAACGTTGGTCTTTGGTGATCTTGCTGATCGCAATGCCAGTCTATGTGGTGGTTGCTGTCAACGTCGTTGAGTTGTTCGAGCGTCCATCGATCCTGCTGGAGCTTTTCATTTATGTAGCGTTGGGGGTGCTTTGGGTGCTCCCGTTCAAATCCATCTTTAAGGGCGTAGGTCAGGCTGATCCCGATGCGGACAAGTGATGGCATCCCTCCGCTCAAGACACTGACGGTTTAGGCTATGTCTTCCGCGCTCCTTTCAAAAGGTATGATGGCAGTCAGCGGTGGGCATAAGGTGTACTGGGAAATATCCGGGAACCCCGACGGCATACCGGCCATCGTTTTGCATGGTGGGCCTGGGTCGGGCTGTCGACCCGGGCACTACGATCTCTTTGATCTTGAGCGCTACAAAGTTGTCCTGATGGACCAGCGAGGCTCAGGGCGTAGTTTGCCTTCGGCCCGTGAAACACTTGCCGCGCTAGACCATAACACGACAGATGACTTGCTGGCCGATATCGAGCAGCTGCGTAGGGAATTGGGGTTCGACAACTGGTTGGTCTGCGGTGGTTCCTGGGGGTCGACGCTTGGCCTGCTCTATGCACAAATGCACCGGGACGCCGTCCGTCAACTTGTGCTTTCCGGTGTGGCAACCACGTCAGCACGTGATCTGGCGTGGCTCTATGACGATATCGGCAACCTTTTCCCTGAAGCACACGATGCGTTTTGTGCTGCTGTCCCAGACGCCAAGGACGTCTGGACGCGGGTTGAGGCCTACGGTGATCTGCTGGCGGACCCGGCCACTGCGCAAGCTGCGGCGGACGCGTGGTGCACGTGGGAATTGGCCATTTTTGAGCAGACTTTTGAAGGCGCGGGGAGGCCATGGACCGATCCTGCATTTCGGCTTGGATTTGCGCGCGTGGTGACCCACTACTTCCGCAACCGCGAGTGGCGCGAAGACAACCACATTGAAAACCAGATGGCGCGTATCGCGGATCTGCCTGGCGTGATGATCCATAGCCGCTATGACCCCAGCTGCCCGCTACGCGCGCCTTGGGAGTTGGCCAAGCTCTGGCCTGCGGCACGGCTTGAGATATTGGGTCAGAACGATCATTCCGCCCTGTCCGACGCGATGAAAGTCCGGATTAGAGCGGCAACAGATACATTCGCTGCGGGGTGATCTTCAACGCGAAAGGCGGCACCGGAGTGCCGCCTGGACTTTCGAGCTTTTTATGGGTTGTCAGCCTGCCGCGCGCTGATCGGGGCGGAAACCGATGTCTTCCGACGCGGTAAAGCGACCGCCCTTGATCTTTTCGATCTTGCCCGCACGCAGCAGCTGTCCGAAGGACCGCAAGCCTTCTTCGCGACTAAATCCTTCCTCACCACCGGCCTGACGTACTTTGGTCATCAGCTGGGGACGCGAGAACTGCTTTCGACCCTCTACGAAAGAGAGATAGGCCGCTGCCGCTTCCAGCAGTTGTGGCAGGGTTGAAGCACCCATCTCTGCTGCAAAATCCGTGAAGGAATCAGCGTCTTCGGCGGGGCTATTTTCGACAACGGCCGCAACGCGGCGGGGGCGAACAGGGCCCGCCGCCTTGGGCCGTTCCACGTCAATCCGTTGCTCAGCCACCAGTTTGAGTGGCGCAGGACGGGCGTCTTCGGGGCGCTCTGTCCGTGCCTCGGATGACACGGGGCGGCGGGGGCGAACCACCTCCGCCAGATCGGCGCGGTAGGCACCCGCACCTTTCTCTTTCACGTCTTCGATGGTTGAATCCGCTTTCTTGGCAGCCACGGCAGCGCGCAGGTGCGCGAATGCATCACGACGTGTGGCACCTTCGGGCTCATCCATCTGGTGGTCCGTTTCGGCCAACAGGCGGTTCACATCAGCGCTGTTATCATCGTCAAGCGATGGCAGCTTGGCACGTGCTGCGCTTGCGGCCTCTGCCTCGTCTTCTTCCGCTTCGGCACGCTCTGGCTCGACGTCTGCGTCGGCTCCTCGTGCAGTATCGTCAAACTGAGCTTGCGCCTCTGCATTGATGTCGGCTTCGAGCTCTGCCAATTCACGGGCGAGATCGGCTTCATCTTCTGGCGACAGGGAGGTCTGGGCGGATTTGGCAGGCGCCAGATCATCCAAGGCAGGCTGTACATCTGCCTGTTCCTCTGCGCTCTCATCTTTCGCCACGAGGTCCTGGTCTTCGTCGTATTCCTCAAGATCGCCCTTTTGAATGGCCGCTTCCAGATCAGCGCGCTTGACCTTGATCACACGGGCGCGGGGATGCGTTGGTTGACGAATTTCCTCTTTGGCAGGTGCCTCCTCGACTGCGGCAGTAGCTGCCACTTCGGGGGTTTCCGCGGTGTTCTCTTCCTCTTCAAAGAGATTGCTGACCGTGTCCTCTTCGCTGCTGGCTTCCGCTACAGCCGCACCGATATTCGCTGCTACGTCATCATTGTCACTGTCGGCTTCACCAAGCGTTTCAGCCTCTTCGCCTTCGGCTTCTTCCATGGCTTCCGCAACTGTATCGACCGGAGCCTCCTCCAGACGGCTCAGGATCGCGGAAACATCATCATTGTCGTCTTCGGCAACGTCCATCTCGGCGGCATCATCCGCCTCCAGAGCTTCCTCGATGTCTGCGCGGGCCTCTGCGACCAGATCAGAAATCTCGGTGCTGGCGGTTTCCTGAGCATGTTCATCTTCAAGGTAGTCGTCATCTTCTTCGACTTCCTCATGCTGCGCCACGACCGCACGGATGCGCTGCAGCTTGGCTGCGATGCTGTCGGGTGCGGGGGCATCAGCTGTCGACACTTCAGGCTCAGCAACCGGGGCAACGACCTGTGCGGGCACAGAGTCTGGCTCTTCGATTGCGGTCTCTTCTGGCGCAGGCGCGCTGTCAGCAAAGAATGCCTCAACATCGGCATCCGGCTGTCCGGGGACGATATCATTTTCGTCTTCAACGAACTCAGCCTGCTCAGCCATGTCCGCAGCGGCGTCACTGCCGTCTTCCATCGTCTGCTCAGCGACCGCAGCAGTGGTGTCTTCGACAATCGACACGACATCACTGTCTTCACTGATGATGGCGTCATCTTTCAATTCTTGGGTCGATAGGGCATCGAGCATTGAAGCCTCGATCTTGGCAACTTCTGCTTCGCCCTCGACCGTGATCGAGCTTTCTAC
>CAYUSM010000284.1:0-4474 GCA_964447345.1 uncultured Sulfitobacter sp.
AGACAGATCGCGCTAAGTTGTATTGCGACGATGGGGCGCGGCAGATATTTGCGTTCTTGGGTTTGTCTTACCGCGAAACGCGCTAGGTTTCAGCGATGAGCACAGCAATTAGGAGTTCAGGAATGAAAATGTTGAAGACAGCCGCCGTCGGATTCGCTCTGATCGCAGGCCCTGCTTTTGCAGATGGCCACGCTACGGGCGATGCCGCAGAGGGCGAGAGCGTATTTTCAAAATGCAAAGCGTGCCATTCCATCGTTGACGCTGAAGGCGAAGTCGTTGTGAAGGGTGGCCGCAATGGACCGAACCTGTATGGCCTATACACCCGTCAGGCGGGCACCGAGGAAGATTTTGCCAAGAAGTATGGCGATTCCCTGATTGAAGCTGGCGAGAAGGGTTTGATGTGGGACGAAGAACACTTCGTAACCTACGTCGCTGATCCGCGTGCCTTCCTGCGCGAGTATAACGAGGACAAGCGCGCACGGTCCAAAATGTCCTTCAAGCTGGGCGACGAGACTGATGCCAGAAACCTTTGGGCGTATCTTGTCTCTGTCGGACCAGAGGTCGAGGCCGAAGCAACAAACTGATCGTCCGGATCAACTGATGTGGAATTTGGAACGGCGCTGGATGGCAGCGCCGTTTTTCATGGGCTGGCGTCTTGCAGCCCGTGCCAGAGCCTGTCGAGTTCAGCCATTGCATCCTTGTAATCCCGCGCCATACCGTCCAAGTGCATCAGTTTGAGGGTATCAGCCTCAACATCCACGACGTTTCCACTGACCAGGATCATCGCGCCGGGTTGCTGGATGCGCAGTGCCAGGACCAGGCGGGCGAGGTTGGGGACCGAATGCTTTCCACCTCCAGACAGGCCTATGAGCATGTGGCCGCCGTTTTCGATCTGGGCCAGCAGCTCTTCGTGGCTGCCATCGACCTCAAATTGGACATTCCATCCATCCTTCCGGGCGAGGTCTGCGGCCATTTTTACACCTAGGGTGTGATCATCCTCTGGCACTGCGGCAAAGAAGGCTGATTTGCTTTCGATGTTGCGGGCGTTCGTGGTGCGGCGGCGCAAGGAGCGCATGATTGCGTAGATGCGCCCGGTGCCGACCGTCACGTCAGCGAAGGTCAGCTTGTCAGACTTCCAGCGGGTTCCCAGTTCGTGGGCGGCAGGGGCCAGAAACTCAAGATAAAGCGTATTGACGTCGGCGCCTTGCTGGTGCCGGGCTTCAATCAGCTTGGCGGCGGCTTTGGGATCTGAGCCGATCAGCGCATCGCAAAGCTCAGTAACGGCGGCATCCTGAACCGAGGGTTCCGCCAATTTGCGAGCCAACCCATCTAGGACCTCGCGGGCCAACGCCACCAGCACGTCCTCCGGCAGTTGCGTCTGCAACTGACTGATGTCAGTGAATGACTGGTGATAAAGGTCCTCTTGGACCAGATCACTCTCGTCTTCAGGTGATGTCATTACGCTCCCCGCGGTGGTCTAACTGCGCTGGCAAGACGCCACATGACCACCTCTGTTACGATTACCTGACATATCATAATTGCCGAAATATACAACTTAAGCGACGGTTTTTGCATTTATTTACTGTAAGTTAGCGTCAGTTCTGACGTACATTAAATCTGTAAGCTATAATTGACAGTGATTTTTGCGGATTTTTCACTGGTTTGGTGGGATGCCTGTCTGACTTGCCCTCTGCAAGAATCCGCCGACGCACGTCTGAGTCAGGGACCGGAGGGCATCTCCATTATCTTCAAGCTCAAATATTTTGAGCTTGAAATAAATTTGACCTTAGGCTACCGTTTTCCTCATAAAAGCCTTTCCAATTGGCGAAAGGGACGCACAAGATGTGCGGTGAGACGTGGAAAACCGCGTCCTGATGAAACCAGGGAGAATCAACATGATTTCAACAAAAGCAAAGCACGCGCTAAAGGTCTTGAGCGCCGCGGGTGCTGTCGCCATGGCACTGTCGTCAACGGCTGTTGCCGAGGGCGGCGTCAAGATTGGCCTGATCACCACATTGACCGGCGGTGGCGCGGCACTGGGCGTGGACATCCGCGACGGTTTCCTGCTCGGCATTAAGCAATCCGGCAACGAAGGGATTGAGGTTGTCGTTGAAGATGACCAGCGCAAGCCGGACATTGCGGTGCAATTGGCCGACAAGATGATCCAGTCCGAGAAGGTGGACATCATGACCGGCATCGTCTGGTCAAACCTCGCGCTGGCTGTGGCACCTGCGGCGACCGCACAAGGCAAGTTCTATATCTCGCCCAATGCGGGTCCTGCGCAGCTGGCCGGTAAGGGATGTCACGAGAATTACTTCAACGTGGCCTGGCAGAATGATGGTCCGCATGAGGCCGCAGGAGCGCATGCCAAGGAGCTTGGCTTCAAGAATGCCTTCATCCTTGCGCCCAACTATCCAGCAGGGCAGGACGCTCTGACCGGTTTCAAGCGCATGTACGGCGGCGATCTGGCTGGTGAGCTTTATACCAAACTGGGCCAGACGGATTACGCGGCTGAACTGGCGCAGATTCGCGCTTCGGGGGCCGATGGCATCTTCTTCTTCCTGCCCGGCGGCATGGGGATTTCCTTCCTCAAGCAGTACGCGGACAGCGGTATTGATCTGCCGGTGGTCGGACCGGCCTTCAGCTTTGACCAGACCATTCTGGGCGCTGTGGGTGAAGCAGCACTTGGCATACACAATACGGCTCAGTGGAGCCCTGACCTTGATAACGAGGCCAGCAAGGCTTTCGTGGAAAGCTTCAAGGCTGAGTATGGACGTCTTCCATCGATCTATGCACAGCAGTCATTTGATACGGCCAATCTGATCGTATCTGCAGCGGCCAAGGCCGATGTGAAGGACGCCGATGCCTTCCGCGAGGCGCTGCGCGCAGCGGATTTCATCTCAACCCGTGGGGATTTCCGGTTCGGCAACAATCAGCACCCGATTCAAGACTTCTATGTCCGGCAGGTGGTCAAGGATGGCGATGTCTTTACCAACAAGATCATCGGCACAAGCCTTGAGGACCGGCAGGATGTCTACGCTGCTGAGTGCAAGCTTTAAGACCTGAACCCGACCCCCGGCGCGCAAACGCCGGGGGTCTTTTTGTGCGGGGGCCAGATGACAACGATACTCCTGATCGAACAGATCCTGAACGGTCTGCAGTTCGGTGTGATGCTGTTTTTGATGGCGGCGGGGCTGACGCTGATCTTTGGGGTCATGGGCCTGATCAATCTTGCCCATGGATCGCTCTACATGACTGGTGCCTTTGCAGCAGCTGCTGTGGCGGGGCTGACGGGAAACTTTCTGCTGGCGCTGATTGCCAGCCTGATGGCGGCAGCCATCTTTGGGGCGATCATTGAGCTGACAGTGATCCGGCGGCTCTATGACCGGGACCATCTCGACCAGGTGCTCGCGACCTTTGCGCTGATCCTGATCTTTTCGGAGGCGACGCGGTGGGTCTTTGGCTCCTTCCCGCTGTTCCTCGACATTCCTGCCGTGCTGAAAGGCACGGTGATGCTGCCGGGCGGGATCGAGTATTCGGTCTACCGTCTGACGATCATCCTGATTGGTTTGCTGGTGGCGGCGGGGCTGTTCCTGCTGATCTCCAAAACCCGTGTCGGCATGCGCATTCGGGCGGGCGAGAATGACCGGGAGATGATCGCGGCACTGGGCGTCGATATCTCGGTTCTTTACACCATGGTTTTCGCACTGGGCGCGGCACTGGCTGGACTCTCCGGTGCCTTGGTTGGCGCGATCCAGTCGGTTGAGGTTGGTATGGGGGAGCCCGTGCTGATCCTTGCCTTTGTTGTCATCGTGATTGGTGGCATCGGGTCGATCAAGGGGGCGCTGGCCGGGGCCATCCTGGTGGGGCTGACAGATACTCTTGGCCGCACGCTCTTGCCGGTGATCTTTGGGGCTTTCATGGACCCCTCGGCTGCCACCACCGTTGGTTCCGCGTTGGCTTCCATGCTGATCTACATTCTGATGGCGGGAGTTCTGCTATTCAAACCCACCGGCCTGTTCGGGAGCGCCTGAAATGCTGCGTGAACGTTACATCAACATCATCATTCTGGCTGGTCTGGTCCTGATCCCGCTTTACGCCTGGGTCGCGGATGAGCCGTTTACCATTACCCTGGCCACGCGTGCGGTGATCTTTGCACTGGCCGGCGTGGGCCTGAACCTTGCCTTGGGGCAGGGGGGATTGGTCAGCTTTGGGCATGCCGCCTATTTCGGGATGGGCGGCTACGCGATGGGCATTCTTGCCAGCCATGCGCAGAACTATGACCCAATCATGGAACTACCGTTTCTGATCGAAGGCACGAACTCCATGCCAGTGATCTGGGTGGTGGCGATCATCATGTCGGCACTTCTGGCGCTGATCATCGGGTCGCTGTCGCTGCGCACCTCCGGTGTCTACTTTATCATGGTCACGCTCGCCTTTGGGCAAATGTTCTACTATTTCACCATCTCCTGGC
>CAYUSM010000285.1:0-4457 GCA_964447345.1 uncultured Sulfitobacter sp.
CCATCTTTTGCAGGGTATCTAGGACCAGTGCGGCAGGGTCAAGGTTGACCGCCAGACCATGCTGGGCGCGGGCCGAGACCTCTTGGGCCAGATCAGCCCATTTGCGCCCCTGGTGCGGGTTGGGGGAAAGGCGGGAGAGCAGGGCGGCCTCTCCAGGCGCGGCTTCGACGCTTGGCGGGCTGCCTGTGGCACCGGTGCGGGCAAGGCGGCTCAAAAGCAGGTCGATGAGGGTGAAGAGCAGCACAAGCTTTTCCTCGCCCCCGCGCTGGGCGGCGGCTTCGGCCAGTTTGATCGCGCGGGCACGGTCCATGCGCGGCAGGGTGGCCATCAGGTCGACCAGTTCGGCGTAGATCTTGAGGCCGCCCATGAGCGAGAGGCGCAGCGCGCCGCCGACGGAACCGCCGGAGAGTTCGGCGAGTGCTGCAGGATCTCCTTCGGTTTCGATGCCGGAGGCGCTGAGGGCTTCGGCCATCTGCGCAGGCGCGAGGGTGGCAAGGCGCAGCGTGCGGCAGCGGGAGCGGATGGTGGGCAAAAGGCTGGACGGTTGATGGCTCAGCAGCAGAAGGGTCGCGCGCTCGGGCGGTTCTTCGAGCATTTTCAGCAGCGCATTGGCTGCGTTGACGTTCATCTCGTCCGCATCGTCGATGATCACGACGCGGCGGCCTCCGTCGGCGGCGGACATCTGGAAGAAGCCGTTCAGCGCACGGATGTCGTCCACGACGATCTGTTTGCGCATCCGCTTGGTGTCGGGGTTCATCGTGCGGGTGATGGATTTGAGCCCTCCTTCACCGCCTGCCGCAATGCGCCGGGCGACGGGGTGTTCAGGATCAATGTCGAGCGTTGTCGGTGTGGGTGTTGCGAACATGCCTCCGTCGTCATCAGGTGTGGCCAGCAGGAAGCGCGCGATGCGCCAGGCCAGCGTTGCCTTGCCGACGCCGCGCGGACCGGCGAGCAGCCAGGCGTGGTGTAGTTTGCCTGCGTTGAAGGCATCCAGAAACGCTGCCTCAGCCGCTTCCTGCCCGATCAGACGCGGGGTCTCGCGCGGGTGCAGGGCACCGTCAATCCGGTCTGGCTGGGGGGCGTCGTCGCTCATGGGGCGGGTGTAGCATGTTTGCGGGCAGAGGGAAGTAGGGGGGCGCTCCCGGTCTAACCGGTCAGGCGATCCGCAACGGTTTTCTGTACGTCCGCCGCAACGGCCTCGATCTCGCGGGCGCCGTCGACGGTGACGTAGCGGTCGGAGAATTCTTCGGCCAGTTTCAGAAAACCGGCGCGCATCTTCTGCTGCAGTTCCTCGCCGAAATCTTCAAAGCGTTCCTCGACCCCTTTTCGCGACAGCGCGCGGGACAGGCCTTGGCCGGGGTCCATGTCGATCAGGACCGTCAGGTCGGGCTCAACGCCGATCATCAGGTCATGCAGGTCATCGACCACCTGCCGCAGGTCCCCCCGCGACAGACCCTGATACATACGCGTGGAATCGGCGAAGCGGTCGCAGATCACCACCTTGCCAGCGTCCAGTGCAGGTTGAATGGTGCGCTCCAGATGATCGCGGCGCGCAGCGGTAAAAAGCAGTATTTCGGTATGTGCCGACCAGCGATCTGGATCGCCCTGCAAGACAAGCGCGCGGATTTCCTCGGCCCCCGGAGAGCCGCCGGGTTCGCGTGTCAGGACAACCTCGCGGCCCTCGCCACGCAGATGTTCGGCCAGGAGCCGCGCCTGCGTTGACTTGCCCGAACCGTCGATGCCTTCGAAACTGATGAAAAGGCCTTTGCCGCTCACGAAGCGTCCTGCGGTCCTGCGTTCAGGCGGGCCAAAAGATGCATCGCGGCGGCAGTCACCTTGACCATGAAACCACCCGGCTGCACCGTCTCTGACGCCACCAATGGCACGCGGACTTCGGGCAGGCCTTCACGGGTCAGGATCAATTCGGCCAGTTCATCGCCCTTGTTCACGGGCGCGCGGAACGGACCGGTGAAGACAATCTCGCCCTCAAGACCGCCGCTGTTGGACAGCGGTGTCAGCACCGAGAGGTCTTCGGCCAGTTCCAGACCCACAGTGGGCTGGTTGCCCATTGCGACGGGCGCTTCGGCCAGCTGCGTGCCTGCGGTGCCGAGCGCCTTTTGGCTGAACTGGCGAAAGGCCCAGTTGACGATGGATTCAGATTCGCGTGCCCGGTCGGCCACGGTCTCAAGCCCGGAGATGACAAAGATCACCCGCCGGTCGCCCTGTTTGGCGCTGCCGACAAGGCCGTAGCCCGCTTCCTGGGTATGCCCTGTCTTGAGGCCGTCCGCGCCGATGTCGAGCGTCAGCAGCGGGTTGCGGTTGTAGCGGTTCGCACTTTCGTTTTCGTCAAAGAGAAATTCCGTCTCTGCAAACATCGGGTAGAATTGCGGGAAATCCGTGATCAGGCGGTTGGCCAGCAGCCCCAGATCGCGCATGGACATCCGGTGGCCGGGTTTGGGCCAGCCGTTGGAGTTCATGAAGGTGGAATTGGTCATGCCCATCTGCTGCGCGCGCGTGGTCATGTCGCGGGCAAAGCGGGCTTCGGTGCCGGACAGCGCTTCGGCCAGCACGACACAGGCGTCGTTGCCGGACAGAACGATGATGCCGCGCAGCAAGTCCTCGACAGAGACACGCTCGCCTTCCTGCAGGAACATGGTTGAACCGCCATAGCGGGCCGCATCGGCGGAGACGAGCAACTGCTGATCCAACTCAAGCCGGCCGTTCGCGACAGCCTCGAACGCCATGTAAAGCGTCATCAGCTTGGACATCGACGCGGGCGGCAGCGGCTCGTCCGCGTTCTTGGTCAGAAGGACGGTGCCGGTGGTCTGGTCCATGACATAGGCAGCTTGCGCCTTGGTTTCAAAGGCGGCGGCGGAGAGGGTAGAAAGGATCAGCGCCAGGCTGGCAGCAAGGAGGCGGATCATGAGGGGATGTTACTCCTGTCAGAATATCAGTTTGTCACAGCGTAGGCGTCAGAGAAACCTTCGGCCTTGATCGCTTTGATCAAGCTGTTGAGTTCGGATTGGTTGGTGGCGGGCCCCACAACAACGCGCCAGAAGGGCTTGCCGTTGATCTGCGATTCCTTGACCGTCGGGATCATGCCCGCGCCACGCATCTGTTTGGCCACACGTTCGGCGTTGGCCTCGATGCTGAAAATGCCGATCTGGACAAAAGGCTTGGCCAGGTTGGAGGCGGGCCGCGGTGCGGCGGGTTTAGGGGCCTCGGGTGCCGGAGCGGGCGCGGCTGCCGGTGTGGCGGGGGCCGCTTCGATTGCAGCGCCTGCTGCCGCGATTGGGTCGAGGGCTGTTTCAGAAACCTCGGCAGGCGCGGCGACCGTTTCGGCTGCGTCTTCCGCAATCTCTTCTGTGGGTTCTTCCGCTTCCTCACGGCGCAGGGCGGTCACGTTCAGAGGGGCAGGCGCACCAGCGAGAATGCCGAGTGCTGCGGCCGCATCGGAGGAGATTTGCAGCTTGGGACCGGGCAGGTCACGTTCCTTGCGAAAGAGCGCACCAATGACGAACTTTCCGTTGGCCTCATTGCGGATGATCACGCGCTCAGGCTCGGACACATCGGGGTGTGCGACCCAGACCCCGCCCAGCGAGGGGCGACCGTCCCAGAGGCCCTGATCGGTTGCAGAGAAGACCTCGGGCGCTTCGACATCCCGCTCTACCAGTTTGGTGGAGCGTGTCGCACCTTCCGCGCTGGACGTCGCCGCGGCCCCCTCTCCGAAGGGCAGGCTGAATTGCCCGTTGTCATCACATGCGCCAAGCAAACTCAGGGCCAGCACACCGCCCCCCAGCACTCTGATCCGCTGAAACGCGTGGCACCCCTTCGTGGCACGCATATTGTCCATGGGCCTGCTCGTCATGGTATTGTCCTTGCCTGCGGGTCGTTACCGACCTCGTTTTGCCGCATTTCACGGCACACCTAAGGGTCCTCTGCAGAGGATCTTGGCCGCACTCTAACCTGCGCAGGCCCACCTGAAAAGACTGAACCCATGGGTCGGCAGTTTTCCACATCAGGTCGGAGAGATAGCTTTTGTGGCTAAATCACCGAAAGAAGGCACTTTCGAGGTTTGCCGAATCGAGAAGAGCAGATTAGGAGGGTCGGGCTGCGGAGGTTTGGCAGAGTGGTCGAATGCACCGGTCTTGAAAACCGGCGGGCGTGAGAGCGTCCCCAGGGTTCGAATCCCTGAGCCTCCGCCAGCAGTCTTCGAGAGACATTTTTTCAACCAGTTGCCCGATGTTACTTGCTCTCGCCTCGCGGTAAGAACGCCATCCACGCAACGGTCGAGTTGGTGATGCGCTGAGTATTGGCTAAGAAAACAGAGCTGCGAGGTCGGCTTTGGAGCGTCTTCCATTTCTGACCAGATAGGAGCCTCTCTCTGGAGTGGCTTAGGTCTGTTCGTTGAAGCATGGACTTTCCCGAGGTGTTAAAGACAGGACGTTTGGAACCAT
>CAYUSM010000286.1:0-4434 GCA_964447345.1 uncultured Sulfitobacter sp.
GCACATCCGGCTGCATCGCCAATGCGCGGGCAATGGCGATGCGCTGGCGCTGGCCACCTGAGAATTGGTGCGGATAGCGGTCGACCCAAACGGGGTCGAGACCCACGCGCTCGAACCACTTGGCCACGTAGGCGCGCGCGTTGCTCTTGGTCGTAAGGCCATGCGCGATGGGACCTTCTGAAACCGTGTCGCCCACTTTCATGCGCGGATCGAGGCTGGCGAAGGGGTCTTGGAAGACGGTTTGCACACGGGTCGTGACCTTGTTGCCGTCCTGCATGACCGGCGCCCCGTCGATAGTGACGCGACCAGCGCTCGGCGGCAGGATGCCCGCGATCAGGCGTCCCAGTGTGGACTTGCCACAACCGGATTCACCCACGAGGCCCAACGTCTCGCCCTTGCGCACCGAGAGAGTGACGTCCGAGACGGCACGGACTGACCGCGTCTCGACATTGCTGCCGAGTTTGGAGGCGATCTTTTCGCCCAGACTCAGGTTTGGACCGAAGACACGGCTTACATTGTCGATTGTCACGAAGCCGGTCATGCGGAGGCCTCCGCCGTTTGGCCAACGGGGTGGAAGCACCGCCAGCCACGCCCGTTTTTTTCTGTCATCTCAGGCTCCGCCGCACAGGCTTTGGTGGCATGGTCGCAGCGCGGTGCGAAGGGGCAGCCGGGTGGCAAGGACAGCAAGGATGGTGTCGTCCCCGGTATTTGCGTGAGCGGGGTGCCCGGCGCCGTCATCGCTGGCAGAGAGGCGATCAGGCCCGCCGTGTACGGGTGGCGGGGGTCGCGCAGCAACGTGGCGGTTGGTCCCTGCTCGACGATGCGGCCTGCATACATCACGGCAAGCTTGCTGGCGAGGCTGGAGACCACTGCCAGATCGTGGCTGATCCAGATCATCGCCGTGCCCGTCTCCGCCGCAAGGTCGCGCATCTGGTAGAGAATTTGCGCCTGAATGGAGACGTCGAGCGCAGTTGTCGGCTCATCTGCCACGATCACGGCGGGGCGGTGCAAGAGGGCAATCGCGATGGCAACACGCTGGCGCATGCCACCAGAGAATTCGTGTGGATAGGCGCGCAGGCGCGCCGCAGCGGAGGGGATGCCGACCTGGCCCAGCAGGTCTGCCGCACGGGCGTCGGCAGCACTCTTACTGAGCCGCTCATGCGCATCAATGGCCAGCCGCATCTGCTGCCCAATCGTCAACATGGGATTGAGCGTGGCAATCGGGTCTTGAAAGATCATCGAGATGTCAGCCCCGCGCCGGGCGCGCAGGTCTCGATCACTGAGCGTGGTCATCTCGGTGCCCTGCAGCTTGATCGACCCTTCGACAATGCGCCCCGGCTCATCCACCAGCCCCAACAGGGAAAAGCCTGTGACGGTTTTGCCTGAGCCGCTTTCGCCGACCAACCCCATAATCTCTCCGGGCGCGAGGTCGAATGACACCCCATCCACCGCCTTCACCACACCTGCGCGGGTGAAGAAATGGGTGCGCAGATCGCGGACGCTGAGGACAGGATCGGTCATTTGCGCAGCCTTGGATTGAACTGGTCGCGGACCTGATCACCGACGATGTTGATGGCCACGATCAGGATGATCAGCGCCACACCGGGATAAACGGAAATCCAGTAGCGTCCGCTCATCATGTAGGGAAAACCGTTGGAAATCAGCATGCCGAGTGACGGCTCCGTCACCGGAAGGCCGAGGCCGAGGAAGCTGAGGGTGGCCTCTAGCGAGATGGAGTTGGCGATTTGCACGGTTGCAACGACGATAAGCGGTGGTGTGCAGTTGGGCAGCAGGTGGCGCAGGACCACAAGGCGGCTGCTGAGCGGTGTGGCAACGGCGGCCTCGATATAGTCCTTGCCGCGCTCGGCCTTGGCCGCCCCGTAGGCGGTGCGCGCGAAATAGGCATATTGCGCGGCGACCAGCGCGCCGATGAGCTGTGCCTTGCCCTGCCCCAGCAGCGCGACGATGACCAGCGCCAGAAGGATCGCCGGGAAAGACAGTTGCAGATCCACCAGCCGCATGATCAGCGCTTCGATCCGTCCGCCGACATAGGCGGCAAGGATGCCCAGCGCGGTTCCGATGGTCAGAGAGACAAAGCCTGCCGCAAGACCAATCTGGATCGAGATGCGCAGGCCATAGAAGATCGCAGACAAAAGGTCGCGCCCCTGGGGGTCGGTGCCAAGAAGGTGCGTGTAGCCGCCGGAGCCCACGAAACCGGGCGGTCGGCGGCTGTCCATCAGCGACAGGTTGGCAAGGTCATAGGGGTTCTGCGGCGAGACGACGGAGGCAAAGACCGCCAACAGGATCATGATGACCACCACGATCAGCGCCACAACAGCAACTTTGTTTTCGCGGAACTCCGTCCAGAAGCGGCGTAAGGGCGTACTTGTTTGGCTCACGCAGTGGCCCCCTTGCGCACGCGGGGGTCAATCAGGGCAAAGACGAGGTCGATCACGAAGTTGATCGTGACAAAGAGGAAGGCCACGAGGATCAGGTAGGCCACCATGACAGGCCGGTCCAGCACGCCGATGCTGTCAATGATCAGCTTGCCGACACCGGGCCAGCTGAAAATCGTTTCTGTGACGACGGCAAAAGCGAGGGTTGAGCCAAGTTCAAGGCCGAAGACGGTGATGATCGGGATGGAAATAAGTTTCAGCAGGTGACGGCGCAGGATCGTGGCCTCTGACAGCCCCGCCGCGCGGGCGAATTTGATGGTGTCGGTCAGCATGATCTCGCGGGTCCCGGCACGGGCAAGGCGGATCATCATCGCGAGCTTGAAGAGCGCAAGGTTCACGGCGGGCAGGACGATATGACTGAGCCCGTCGATGGTGAGAAACGACCACTCCACACCCCAGAACATCACCGTCTCGCCCCGTCCGCCCGCAGGCAGCCAGCCAAGGTTGACCGCAAAGGTCAGGATCAGGATCAGGCCGACCCAGAAGGACGGCACCGAGAAGCCGAGGACAGAGACGGCCATGATCGTCTTGGAGACCCAGCTATCAGGCCGGTAGCCCGCGTAGATGCCGAGTGTCACGCCCACGATGGTGGCCGACACCACCGAGATCAGCACAAGCTCAAGCGTTGCGGGCAGACGTCCACCGATCAGTTCAAGCACCGGGATGTTGTAGACAAAGGACCGCCCCAGATCACCCTGTAGGAGGTTGCCGATGAATACGAAGTATTGCTCGTAAAGTGGCCGGTCGAGGCCCAGCCGTGCAATCGTGGCTTCGCGGATTTCCTGCGTGGCTTCGGGGGGCAGAACGATGTCGATGGGGTTGCCGATGGCATAAACGCCGCAAAAGACGATGACCGACATGACGGCCATCACACCCACGGCCTGCAAGAAACGCTGAATGATGAAGCCGAGCATCAGCTCTCCCTCGGGCCTACGCAAAGGCCGGGCGACATTTCAGCCGCCCGGCCCAGATCACATGTCGTCGCTATCAGGACGCAGGCTTGATGAAAAACGCAAGCGTGTCTTCGTCAAAGCGGGGGGTGAATTCCACCATGCCCGCCTTTGCTGCCCAAACCGTCTGAAGCTGCACAAGAGAGATATAGGCCTTGTCCGCCATGACCTTCTCCATTGCGTCCTCATAGGTGGCGCGCCGTTCGTCAGGGTCCATCATCGTGGCGCCGGATTGCAGAAGCTGGTCAACCTCATCGTTCTTGTATTGGATGCGGTTAAAGGCACCAAGCTTGACGTCTGGGTTGTTGGAATGCGCCAGACCGCCCAGCGTATAGGATGCCTCGCCTGTCAGCGTGCCCCAGCCGTTCATGAACATGGAGTACTCCAGCCGCGCTTGAGCGGGGAAGTAGACCGTCTTGGAAATCGCGTTCACGTTGGTCTTGATGCCCACTTGCGTCAGCATCTGGCCCAGGCCCTGACAGATCGCACCGTCACCCGGCAGGCGGTCGGCGGTGCAGTAAAGGTCCACCTCAAAGCCATCAGCATAGCCTGCCTCGGCAAGCAGTTCCTTGGCCTTGGCTGGGTTATGCTCTGGCATCGGAATGTCCTCGGAGGAGCCAAAGAAGCCCGGAGGCATCATCTGGTTGGCAGGTTTGCCCAGACCTTCCAGCACAATCTCAACCATGGTTTCACGGTCAATGGCGTGATCAATGGCCTGACGGACTTTGAGGTCACGGAACGGGTTTTCATCCAGTTCAGAGCCGTCAATCGCGCGCACCAGCGGGGTCTTTTCACGCTGATCAAGCTGCAGGTTCATGATGTAGACTGAATCACCCGTGATCGCGTCGACGCTGCTGTCGCGCTCCAGCGCGAGGTAGTCGACGGAAGACACGTAGTTGATCACATCGACCTGCCCGGCTTTCAGTGCCGCCAGACGCGAACTGTCGTTGGGGATTTCCTTGCGGATCACTTGCTCCCACGCGCCATCGCCGCGCCAGTAGTCGGGGTTTTTCTCCAGCACCAGATCG
>CAYUSM010000287.1:0-2886 GCA_964447345.1 uncultured Sulfitobacter sp.
ATGGGCTCGGATGATCCGAATTGGCTGCTGGTATCTACAGACGGCTAAGCCATGCTTTGCTGGCATCGCTTTGGGCAGGCATCCTTTTGATGACTCCGGCCGATGCCAGCGATGTATCTTACGAAGTATTGGACTTTGATCAGCTGGATGGCTGGGTCGAGGATGACCATGCCGCGGCGCTAAAGGTTTTCCTGAATACCTGCCGTGACATGGATGACCCGGACTGGCGCGCGCTATGCAACTTTGCCGAAGCCGAACCAGAGGCGCGGCAGTTTTTCGAGTTGTTCTTTCGTCCCGTAGTGATCAATGACGGCAAACCGGCGCTTTTCACCGGATACTTTGAGCCTGAGTTGGATGGCGACCGCTACCGCTCTGCCCGCTACCGGTATCCTGTTTACAAGATGCCAAACGAGGCGTTGGAGTCGAACCCCTGGCTGACCCGCCGCGAAATCCTGGAGGGCGACGTGATGACCGGGCGGGGGTTGGAGATTGCCTGGGTCGATGATCCGGTCGAATTGTTTTTTCTTCAGATCCAAGGGTCAGGCCGGATCAAACTGCCTGATGGGTCCCGTCTTCGCGTTGGCTACCGGGGTTCAAACGGGCATCCGTACCGATCGATTGGTGTGGAGCTGGTGCGGCGTGGCATTTACCGACCGCATCAGGTCAGTGCTGAGGTGATCAAGAACTGGGTGCGCCGAAACCCTGCCGAGGGGCGGGAGCTGCTGTATCACAATCCGTCATACGTGTTCTTCCGCGAAGTCAGTAAGGTGCCGTCTGACCGGGGTCCCTTGGGTGCGATGAACCGCTCCGTCACGGCAATGCGCAGCATTGCTGTTGACCCGTCATACGTGAAACTGGGTGCGCCGGTCTGGATCGAAAAAGACGGCGCTGACCCCTTACGACGTTTGATGATTGCGCAAGACACCGGTTCCGCGATCAAGGGCGCGCAGCGGGCAGACGTGTTTTTTGGCACCGGTGATGCAGCAGGTCAGGCGGCGGGCAAGCTGCGTGATCCGGGACGTATGGTCGTGTTGATGCCGATCCAGCGCGCTTATGCCTTGCTGCCGGAAAGCGCGTTATGAGCAAGAGCCGCAAACAGGGGCGGTTGAATGAGGATGACTTGGCGCTTTGGCGCAAAGTCACGGATCGCACAGAGAAGCTGGACCTCAAATCCCTTTTCACGCCGGAGATTGACGGACCCGCACCGCCACCCCCGGCGCTGCGAAAATCAAAATCCGTGATCATGGGCACACCTGCGGGAAAACCTCGCAGCAGCGCGCATGATCTGGTGCCGTCCCTGCCCGACCAGTTGAACCGCACGCCGGTGCAGATGGACAAAAAGTCTTTCACCCGCATGAAACGCGGCAAGCTTAAGCCTGAAGGACGGATCGACTTGCACGGGATGACCTTGGATCGCGCGCATCCCGCGCTCAGCCGGTTCATCATGTCCGCGCACAAAAGCGGCAAGCGGCTGGTGCTGGTGATCACCGGCAAAGGCAAACAGCGTGATGAAGGCGGCCCGATCCCTGTGCGTCACGGGGTGTTGCGCCATCAGGTGCCCCAATGGCTGTCGATGCCGCCGCTGTCCTCAGTGGTTTTGCAGGTGACACAGGCGCATATCAGTCACGGCGGCGGCGGGGCCTACTATGTCTATCTGCGCAGGCAGCGTTAGCGGCCCAGTGTTGGTTTATATCTGGCGATGCCCAAGGTCGCGAGGGCCGCGGCAATCACATAATAGGCCGCAATCGGCATCATCTGTTCGGGAAATGTGACGCCAAAGTCGATCAACGCGCCCGTGATCCCCGGCCCAATTGCAGAGCCAAAGACCATCAAGGCAGCCGCAACTGATTTGATCGCACCAATGTGGCGCGTGCCATAGTATTCGGCCCAGAAAGTCGAGACGCCAGTAGCCTGCAGTCCCTGACCCACACCAAAGATCGCCAGCCCGATGCCTGCGACAAAAATTGTATCCGCAAAGGCCAGCACAGAGAAAGACACTGCGAATGGCAGCATTTGAATTGGCACGACCCGACTGACGCCAAATCTGTCGATGGCCCAACCCGACCCAAAGGTTGTCGCGACGGTAACCACTGTATAGATCGGCATCAGCGCCACATAGGCGATCAGGTCCCAGCCCTTCACCTCGGTCAGATGTACCTGATGAAAGAAGAGTGCTGTGCCCCAGGCTGCGGGGCCCACGATCATCGGGATCATCAGAAAAAACAGACCGGAGCGCAGCATTTCCCTGCGTGACCAGTGCTGTCCGTGCATCCCGGCAATCTGCGCTTCTGCTGCCATGGATTGTGGCGTGCGCTCTTGCCTTAACAGTATCACAATGAGTGGAATGGTCAGCAAAACCAGAACTGCTGCCAAAATCCACAAGTTCCGCCACCCGGTCACAGCAAAAAGCGCAACAAAGACGATGGGCAAAATCGCCTGACCCGCCGAAAATCCCATTGCTGAAAGGGAAAGCGCCTTGCCGCGTGTGGCTTCGAACCAACGCACCATTGCAACCGAGCCGAGTTGCGACATCATCCCCTGACCGGTCAGCCGCAGCGCGAAGATAACGATCATCAATACGATCCAAGAGGTGTTCACCGCCATGGCAATGCAGGCCCCCGCCAGTGCCACCATCACACCAACGGCCAAAGCACGCACACGAAACCTGTCTGTCAAAGCGCCCGCCCAGATCATGGCGATAGCAGACGCAGTGGTGCCCACGGTGTAGATCCCACCCCACTGGCCGTCGCTCAGGCCGAAGTCGGTCTTGATCTCACCAGCGAAGATCGAGATGAAATAGGTCTGTCCGTAAGACGACGTAAAGGTCAGCAGAAAACCCGCAAGCAGGAAAAGCCAATTGGCGCGCAGGAAGCGGAAGTAGTCCAT
>CAYUSM010000287.1:2986-4422 GCA_964447345.1 uncultured Sulfitobacter sp.
AGCACGTAGCGGCTCAAATCGGTCGAACGTGTCAGTTCACCCAGGTTCTTCTCTACAAAGTCTGCATTGACCTCAATGCTGTCACCCGCACGGTCGGGAGCCGTGAAAGACAATTCCTCGAACACCCGCTCCATCACCGTGTAAAGACGCCGCGCGCCGATGTTCTCAATGGATTGGTTCACATCCGCCGCGATCTTGGCAAGCGCGGCGATACCTTCTTCGGTGAAGGTGACGGTGACCTCCTCGGTCCCCATCAGCGCTGTATACTGTAGGGTCAGCGCGTTGTCGGTCTCGGTCAGGATGCGTACGAAGTCTTCTTCGGTAAGCGCACGCAGCTCCACGCGGATGGGCAGTCGGCCCTGAAGTTCAGGCAACAGGTCCGATGGCTTGGCAATGTGGAACGCGCCAGAGGCGATGAACAGCACATGGTCGGTTTTCACCGGCCCGTGCTTCGTGCTGACGGTTGTTCCTTCGATCAGGGGCAAAAGGTCCCGTTGCACGCCTTCGCGGCTGACATCACCGCCGCGTGCATCGGAGCGGGCACAGACCTTGTCGATTTCATCCAAGAATACGATCCCGTTCTGCTCAACCGCTTCTATTGCATTGCGCGTCACGATCTCATCATCCAGCAGCTTGTCCGCTTCCTCGCCAATCAGCACCTCATAGCTGTCCGCCACGGACAAACGCTTGGTCGTCTTGCGCCCGCCCATGGCTTTGCCAAAAAGATCGCCCAGGTTCATCATGCCTGCGCCCATGCCAGGCTGGCCGGGGATGTCCATCATGGGGAAGGGGTTGGACGTATCCGCGACCTCAAGCTCGATCATCGTGTCATCCAGCACGCCATCTTTCAGCTTCTTACGGAACATCTCGCGTGTGCCTTCGCGCGCATCGGTGCCTGCAATCGCGTCAATGACCCGCTCTTCTGCAGCTTTATGTGCCTTGGCCTTCACATCTTCCCGCATGTGTTCGCGGGTCATCGCGATGGAGGCATCGACCAGATCGCGGATGATCTGTTCCACGTCGCGTCCGACATAGCCGACTTCGGTGAATTTGGTCGCTTCCACCTTCAGGAAAGGCGCGCGGGCCAGCTTGGCGAGGCGCCGGGAAATCTCCGTCTTGCCGACGCCCGTCGGGCCGATCATCAAGATATTCTTGGGTGTGACTTCGGCGCGCAAGGATTCATTCAGCTGCTTGCGTCGCCAGCGATTGCGCAGCGCGATGGCGACCGCGCGCTTGGCGTCGCTCTGGGCGACAATGTGACGGTCCAGCTCGGATACGATTTCACGCGGCGTGAAGGCGGAGGCGTAATCTGTCATGTCGCCCGATGTGGGGGCGATGGGCGTCCAATCAAGGTGGACCTGCGATCAAGTCGGACCCTTAATCAAGATGGGTGAGGCTCGTAGGGCGGCGGGAAAACCCGCCATTTCGGCAGAAGG
>CAYUSM010000288.1:0-4409 GCA_964447345.1 uncultured Sulfitobacter sp.
CAGGTGCGGCGGATGACGGCACATGTTGGATTGCCGACACTGCGGCTCATTCGGGAGAGTGTCGGTGACTGGAAGTTGAACGATCTACGCCCAGGCGCATGGCGGTGGGCATCGGAAAGCGGGGCGTAGGGCGGGGTTCCCCCGCCATTTCGCGACAGGTGGCGGGGTGAACCCCGCTCTACGTCAATGCGCGCGTTGCTAGCACGCCGACAGTCGCCGCCACACCGGTCAAGCAGGTGCCCCAGGTCAGATCGGTGATCACCATCTGCCATGTCCAGTCTTTCATGACGGCAAGAGAGGTGAACTCATAGGTGCCATAGCCCGCCGCGCCGATGAGGGCGGCATTGGCAAAGACCCAGAGCAGGCTCTTGTCCTGTTGCAGCGCGGGCCATGAGACGAACCAGATCACCACGGCGACAAAGAACGCGTAGAAGGCAAAGGCCGGCCCGATGCGGATGTCCTCTGTCAGTAGATGTCCGATGTCACGCTCAAAAACGGGTTTGATCAGGTAGCTCAGCCCGAAGTAGTCGATGACAAGGAAGGTCACGAGCGTGACGGCGTAAAGGATGGCGACGGTCATGGTCTGCTCCGGGTTTCTGTCTTGCAACAGGCAGATGGGGCGCGCGGCAAAAAATTCGACTTTTTCAGGTCGAAGTCTTTGAAGATCTCATGCCCTTCACAACCGCTGGAACTGCGCTTCCTGCTTGGCCGACCAGCGCACCGTCAGGTCAAACCCTTCCTCGGTCTGGGTTTCATCAACCACGACGTCCTGATCGAAGAGCCAGGCGCGTTTTTTGCCGTCCTTGAACGCCAGATGCAGATCGGCCTCGCGCACCGCCCCTTGCAGCGCTTCGGCAATGACTGACTGCAGCGTGTCGAGCCCTTCACCCGAGATTGCGGAAATGGCGAGAACTGCCTCATCCCGCTCCGCCCGGGCGCGCACCGCATTGGCCGCGTCCTGAGGCAACAGGTCGATCTTGTTCCACACCTCGAAAGTCCTGGTGTCTTCCAGAACCCCTAGCGAGACCAGAATATCCCGCACGTCGGCCGCCTGCTCTTCTGTTTCGGCATGGCTGATGTCGCGCACATGCAGGATGATGTCTGCCGCCAGCACCTCTTCAAGTGTGGCGCGGAAAGCGGCGACCAATTCGGTGGGCAGGTCGGAGATAAAACCCACCGTATCGGAAAGGATGATCTCTGGCCCGTCGGGCAGGACGAGGCTGCGCATGGTGGGGTCGAGTGTGGCAAAGAGCATGTCTTTGGCCATCACATCCGCACCGGTCAAGCGGTTGAAAAGCGTAGATTTTCCCGCATTGGTATAACCAACAAGCGCCACGATGGGGTATGGCACCTTGGCCCGCGCGGCACGGTGCAAAGCGCGGGTTTTGACAACCTTTTCGAGCTGTCGGCGCAGACGCACAAGCTGTTCATCAATTGCCCGGCGGTCTGCCTCGATCTGTGTTTCGCCGGGGCCGCCGACAAAGCCCAGCCCACCACGCTGACGTTCAAGGTGGGTCCAGGCGCGGACAAGCCGGGTGCGCTGGTAGTTGAGCGCTGCCATCTCGACCTGCAACACCCCTTCTCGAGTGGCCGCACGGTCGGAGAATATCTCCAGGATCAGACCGGTGCGGTCGAGCAGTTTGACGCCCCAGGCTTTCTCCAGATTGCGTTGCTGTACGGGCGTGACGGGGCCGTCGACCAGCACCAGCTCAACCTCATTGGCCTCCATCCGGTCGTGCAGATCGGCAATCTTGCCCTTGCCAAAGAGCTTGCCCGCATCGACACTGCGCAGTTGCACGACCTCGGAGCCGACCACCTCAAGCGCTGGCAGCGCGCGGGCAAGCGAAACGGCCTCCTCAAGCGCAGGCTCAGGATCGCGGCGGTCGGGGTTCGAGCGGATGTCAGGGTGCAGCACCCAAGCCCGCGTGACACGCGGCCCCTCGGTTTCATCGATTTGAAATGGCGCTTTGCTCAAGAAGCGTCTTCGCCCTCATACAGGCTGATCGGCTGGCTGGGCATGATGGTCGAGATGGCGTGCTTGTAGACAAGCTGGGACTGGCCATCGCGGCGCAGCAGAACACAGAAGTTGTCAAACCAGGTGATCACACCTTGCAGTTTGACGCCGTTGATCAGGAAGATTGTGACCGGTACTTTGGTCTTGCGTACATGATTCAGGAACGCATCCTGAAGGTTCTGTCTGTCAGACGCCATCGGTGTTCTCGCTTCATTTTTTCTTGCTGGCGTCCGCGTATCGGACCCCCCCGTCCGAGCAACTATGTCGTGGAGTGCGGCGAGTTTCCAGCCCAAATATCGGGCGTTCCGGGATTAATGCCGCGCCGCAGTGACAGCGGCGCAACAGAGCCTCCCCTATGCACGCCACAGATCAGGTGTCAGAAGCGCGATGATGGCCAGTGTTTCAAGGCGTCCGAGCACCATTGCCCCACATAAGATCATCTTGGCAACGGAGGAAAGTTCAATCAGTCGTATGGGCGCATCTGCGCCGAACTCAGTCAGGGGTCCGGTGGTCGACAGCATTGCGATCGACAGCACCATCGCCTCGTCAAAGGGGCTGCCGGTCAGGGTCAGCGCCAATGTGATTCCAGCCAGAGAGATGGCAAAAAGCATGAAGAATATCCATGCGATAAAGGCACCGTTGCTTTGCAGGCGGCGCCCTACTGCCCCCGCCCCGCTGACCGAACTTGGGTGCACGAGCCTTTCCATTTCCCGCGTGCCGTTCTGATACAGGGCAAAGACCCTCAGCAGCTTGACGCCGCCTGCGGTGGTGGCAACGCCCCCGCCAACCAGCGAAAGGCCCATCAGCATGAGGCCAGAGGTGCTCAGTCCGGACCAATCCTGTGCTGCGCTCCAGTGTTCTGAGACAAAACCGGTCGTGGTCAGGAACGACATGACGGTGAACACCGATCCCCAAAGCGCGTAGCCCGCATCCGAGAGTTGTTCCATGGCTGCAACATCATAGGCACCCAGGAAGTGGCGGGAAAAAATGAACACTGGCACGGCAATGACGAGAAAAACCCCAATCCGAAACTCAGGATCTGTCATCAACCCGCCTTGCGTCGCCGTGACGGTGTCCTTTGAAAAGGTCAGACGGGAGAGCGCAAAAAGCATGAAGAGCAGCATGACTGCTTCGCCGGTGACGCCGATGCTGGATTCCTCAACACCGCCAATCGGGGAGATGCCGGAGGTCGCAAGAATTGACATCGCATGGCACAGGGCCGTCAGAGGCACCTCGCCCCCTCCCAGCAGCAACAGCCAAAGGAGCAACGTGAGGCCGGAATAGATCGGGAACAGCGCATTGAAGGCCCGGACCAATCGGCGGCGGGGATCAACGGGCTGCATGCGCCCGCCCATGCTGCTTTCGCGGCGACCCGGTTCTGCCTGTGCCGTGACCTCAAAGCCGCCGAGGTGGAGCGGTGCCAGGATGGCGGACGCCGCAACCCACATCAGCAATCCGCCCATCCAGCCCACCTGCGCGCGCCACAGATGCAGCGTCCCGCTCAGGCGTTCCGGGTCCTGAAAGACGGTGGCCCCCGTCGTTGTCAGCCCGCTGACCATTTCAAAGTATGCGTTCAGAAAGCGCGTGGTCGGCAAGGTCTCAACAAAGGGGATAGCGAAATAGATGGGCAGGATGATGAAGGCGGAAAACAGGGACAAGAGTGGACCCAGGGCCGTTGGGCTTGTCTTGCGTCCGCTCAGCACAACCGCAAGCATCAGGAACAGGATGCCGCCCAGAAGGCCCGCGTAGAAAAAGGCACGTGCAGCGTCCAAGTCACGTGCGATGACCCCGTGAAGGGCGGGGACCAGCATAGAGAACGCCGAGAAGCCAAGCAGCAGAAGCGACAGCGGCAGCTGCGCCAGTTCTGCGCGGATATAGCTTTGGCGGCTCACTCCCGGCGCACCCCGTCAGAAAAAGTCGATGGAGACTTGCAGCAGTTGTTCGACCTCCGGGACGTCTTCGGCGAGGACAAAGACAGCAATCACGTCGCCCTCGTCGATGCGTGTCTTGCCTAGGGGTCGGATGACCTTGTCCCCCTTGCGGATCATCCCGATCAAAGCCCCTTCGGGAAAGTCGATCTCTGAAACAAGCTTGCCTGCGATGGGCGAGGTCGAAAGGACCTCCGCCTCGATCACCTCGGCCTCGGCATCGCCAATGGAGTAGACCGCGCGCACGCGCCCGTGGCGGATGTGGCGGAGGATTGAACTCACCGTGGTGGCGCGAGGGTTGATATAGGCGTCGATGCCCAGCGGGGTCATCAGTGGCACCAGTGTCGGATCATTGATCAACGCAATGACATAGTCGCAGCCTTCAGCCTTGGCACGCACACAGGCCAGCATATTGGTTTTGTCGTCGTCGGTGACGGCCAGCATGGCATCGGCGCGCGCGATCCCCG
>CAYUSM010000289.1:0-4407 GCA_964447345.1 uncultured Sulfitobacter sp.
TGAAGCGGTTTCAATGCCATCTTTGCAGCTCCTTAAGGCTCAAAGTTTATTCCCAGCCTGCCACGCTCCTCCTGCGTGGATCAGGCGTTAGCACTCATATTGGTCGAGTGCTAACGAAGCGTTAGTTAAGAAAGCGATCAGGCTGAGTCAACAGATCGATTGAGAAAATCCTCCGCAAAAAGGGCAGTCGGGCCGCTGCCCTGTTAACAGCGGGGTCAGAACATCCCCCTAGTGTCCCCCGTCAGTTTTGAAGGGAGCGTGTGCATGTCCACGGTGAACGGCACATCAGGTGACGATTCCATTGTCGGCTCGACCGGAGACGATTCCATCACGGGTGGTCAGGGGCGCGACACGCTCAGAGGTGCCGGGGGCAGCGACACCATCCATGGCAACGAAGGCGAGGATTCTCTTGAGGGCGGAGCGGGCAACGATTCCCTGGACGGCGGGGCAAGTGCTGACACAATTTCCGGTGGAGACAACAGTGACAGCATCGAAGGAGATGATGGCAACGACAGCATAGACGGCGGTAGTGGCGACGACACAATCTATGGCGACAGCGCAAACAACAGCTCACATACCGGCAATGACTCCATTGCTGGTGGTGGAGGAAACGATAGCATTGTCGGCGGCGGTGGCAGCGACACAATCGATGGCGGGTCCGGCAGCGACACCATCAGAGGTGGCTCTGGTGCAGACTATGTCGATGGCTGGACAGGCGATGACAGCATTGATGGAGGCAGCGGCAATGACACGATCTTGGGGTTCGACGGCCACGACACCATCGATGGCGGGGATGGTGACGACAGCATCAGGGGAGAGAGCGGAGAAGACTCGATCAGGGGGGGCGCTGGTCGCGATACCATCTCGGGCGGCAGCGAAAACGATAGCATTGAAGGAGGTGCGGACAACGACAGCCTGACCGGCAACGACGGCAACGACTCCATCAGTGGCGATGGCGGTGATGACTACCTTTATGGCGGAAGCGGTGATGACACTCTCCGGGGGGGCACCGGACACGACGCGCTGATCGCTGGGTCGGGCAACGATTCACTTGATGGCGGAGACGGCAACGACTCGCTTTATGCAGGCTCCGGGAACGACACGCTCGATGGCGGAACGGGTGATGATTTCCTTGAAGTCGATGACAATGATGGCACCGTTGCGGTTCACGGCGGCGATGGGACTGATACGCTCGACTTTGACCGACAGATCGGGATCGGCGGATTCTCAGCCACCTTTACGCTTGACGGCCAAGGCACATTTGTTGCCGTCGACCCTGTGGCGACAGCCTCCGGCACATTCACTGGGATTGAGGCCATTCAGGGCTCAGACGGCGCTGACAGCTTTGATGCCGCCGCAACTTCGACCGGCGTTACCCTGACCGGCAACACGGGTGACGACACGCTGACCGGCGGCAGCGGTGCCGACCGACTTGAAGGTCAGGGCGACGCGGACACTTTCGTTGTCAACGATCACTTCGGCAACGACACGATCATAGGTGGTGAAACCGGCAACGATGTAGATACCATCGACCTCAGCGCATTGTCGGGACCGGTCACCGTCACCTATGACGGCACTGGCCGGGGCACGATCACGGATGGGACGGACACCATCACGTTTTCCGAGATCGAGCGGATCATCCTGACCGAACAGGCCGACAGCGTAGATGCTGCCCTTGACCACAATGGCCTGGTCGGTGATGCGCCCGGCGTCGACATCGAAGGGCGTGGAGGCAACGACACAATCACAGGAGGGCGCGGCGGGGATACCATTGATGGCGGCGCGGGTAATGATGTCATCGACGGTGGCTACGGCGACGACTTACTCTCTGGCGGGGCTGAGAACGACATGATCGTCGGCGGCACCGGAAACGATACCATCACGGGCGGCAGCGGTGACGACAATCTGGATGGCGGCGCCGAAGCAGACTCCGTTGATGGGGGCAGCGGCAATGACACGCTGATTGGCGGCGGAGGCAACGACACGCTGAGCGCCGGAGACGGCAATGACAGCATCCGCGGCGATGAGGGCAATGACGCGCTTTACGGGGCGGCGGGCGCGGACACCATAGAGGGGGGCACTGGCGCCGATTGGATGCTTGGCGGGACCGGCAACGACAGTATGTCGGGCGGCAGTGAAAGCGACACTGTGATTGGCGAAGAGGGACGCGACACTCTCTTTGGTGGCGATGGCGACGACACGGTTTCAGGGCACGAAGGCGACGATGCTCTGCACGGTGACGCGGGGAATGACAGTCTCTTTGGCGGATCAGGCGACGATTACTTCGATGGGGGTGCGGGCGACGACAAGTTCTACATGGCCCGCAGTTCAGGTGGCGGCACCGATAACCCTGCAGACACTGACCGAGATGTAGTCCGGTTTGAACCCGGTGTGGGTCACGAAACAGCCTATGATTTCGAGGGCGAGAACGATTTCATCTACATCGGGACGACACCCGAAGGTGACATCCTGTTTAACAAGATTGACGCCGACACCTGGGTTCTGACGATAAATGGATCACCGGGCGACTCCCTGACCTTGCACTTCGTCGCCGGAACGGAGCCTGATAGTGAAGGCGACCTGCGCAACCAACTGGTTACAGACAGCGAATACACGCATCCAGAGCATGGCAACCCCGGCACGTTCTCCATGACCTGTTTCACCGCGCGCGCAGGCGTCTTGACGCCCTTCGGGATGCGCCCAATCGGCGCGCTGATAGCTGGCGATTTGGTCACAACCGCCGATCACGGCCCGCAACCCGTGTTGGCCGTGCTGCGAACGCGGGTCTCAGCCAATCTCATGCGCGCTCAGCCTGCGCTGCGTCCTGTCGTCATCGAACCCGGTGCCTTTGGTGCAGGCTTGCCGTTGCGTCGCATGCATGTCTCCCGCCAGCATGCCTTTGCTGCCCACAACGGCAAGGCGCTTGTACGCGCGGCACATTTGGCCGAGGTTTGTGGCCTTGCGCGTATCCAGAAAAACCGTCCCAACGCGATCACCTATCTGCATCTATTGCTCCCACACCATGAATTGATTGAGGTCGAAGGCCTCTGGACGGAGAGCTACTTTTGCAATCCAGGGGCCAAAGGCATCCGACTAGAAGGCGTGCCTCCGGGTCATACCCACAACCATCGCTGCCGCCCGCTCCTGACACGTGCCGATCTGCGTGCATCGCCAATCAATGTGGCGCAGCTGGGTCGTCTGGCCGGTCAATCCGCGCCCAGCACCCGACCCGCTGTGGCGACTGCCTCGGCCCCGGTGGGTGTCAGCCCATAGACGCCCTTCTCGACCTTCTCAAACCAGCCATAGTGGTTGTCCCGCATCATGCGCGTCGCAACCGCCACACCCGTTTCGCGCGCCACATCGGCCCCTCTGCTTGCACCGACCTCAAACAGATAGATCGCAAGTTTCAGCGCATCCTGCCGATACGCGGTGATCAAGCCGGCTCGCGTCTGCCCCCCATCGTTCGGGTCCCCCTGCCGTCGGGCAAACTCGCGCAGCAACTGCTGTTGGCGTTTGGCGGATTTTCGTGGCGCATAGGGCCCGGGGTCACAATGCACCTCGACCAACGCATCCTTGAGCCGCACGGTGATCAATCCCAGCCCCAGCCGCCGCGCCATAGCGGTGTTCTCTTTCACCGCTTTAGCAAACCGCTTTCCCGGCTGGCGCGCCACAGCCATATAGACATCATCGGTGACCTTCATTCGCGCGATACACTGGTGAAACAGCGCCAGCGAAAACCCAAGCTTGAGCTCGACCACCAATGGTGGTTCCTCCCCGCGTACGGCCACAACGTCGGCGGCCCCCACCTCCGCCTTCACGACATACCCCTGATCTTCCAGAAAAGCCTTAATGGCAGGGTAAAGATCCGTTTCGCGCGGCTTGTTCATGCGTACATCATTGCCCATTTGCGCATGCGCTCCAAGCCTTTAGACTGCGCCATATGACCCGTGATGAGTTGAACAACTTCTGTGCCGCCCTGCCCCAGACCACGCATGTGGTGCAATGGGGCAATGCGGATGTCTACAAGGTCGGCGGCAAGGTCTTTGCTGTCATCGGGATGGGCGAGAGCGGCAGTTCGGTCACCTTCAAAACCTCTGATCTGGCCTTTGAAGTTCTGTCGGACAGTCCCGGTCTGCGTCCTGCGCCCTACATGGCATCGCGCGGGTTGAAATGGATACAACACTACGACAAACCCGGCCTCTCTGACGAAAGCCTGCGCGATCATATCCGCGCGTCCTATGACATGGTGATCGCTGGACTGACCAAGAAAATACGCGCCGAGCTTGGCCTCTGACGGGAGGTGGTGACATTGCGGCAGCGCGCTCCTATAAGGCGCGCAAATCGAACTTCGCACGCAAGGACGCCTCCCATGACCACACTCGTCTTCGGCCATAAATCACCCGACAC
>CAYUSM010000290.1:0-4405 GCA_964447345.1 uncultured Sulfitobacter sp.
TGACAATGCAGTCGATGCCATTGGCGGTCGCGTAGTCAATGATGGTGCGATAGGTATGGCCTTTGATCAGCTCGGCTTTGATCCCGTCGGCACCGCTGAGCTTCTCCTCCATCCTTTTCCGAGCGCGATCAAAGCCTTCTTTGACAACGTCTTCGTCCAGGTAGGCCATCACTGACCCCTGAGGTGCTTCATGGACATGCAGCGCGATGATCTCTCCGCTGTCACCGGTCAGCGCCTTGGCGATCTCGATGGTTTGGGGTGATACCCCGTGATCAAGTGCCATGGGAACGAGAATTTTGCTGTACATGGTCTATCTCCGTTTTCTTGTTTTCAGGCCCATGGTGTCAGGACGATCTTAGGGGCGGCAACCTTGCCCTGACGCAGGTCTTTGAAAGCGGCAAAGCCTTCGGACAGCGGGCGCTCCTGGATCCAGTTCAGTGGACCAAGGCGACCGTCAAAGATCGCCTGCGCTGTGTCGCGGAAGTCTTGCGCGGTGTAGGTATAGGTGCCGATAAAGGTGATCTCTTGCAACGTCATACGGCGCACGTCCAAGCCGCCGGTGTCTTCACCTAGGCCGACATGGGCGATCACACCACCGGGCTGGGAAAGTTCCGAGGCGGTCGCGCGGGTGGCAGCATAGCCTACAGCGTCAATGACGACCGGAAACTGCCCTTCGCCGAATGGTACTGCGTGCTGACCACAATGGTCCGCAAGGAACGCGCGGCGCGCGTCATTCGGCTCTGCCACGGTCACGTCTTCAACGTCCATCGCCTTGAGTGCGAGGGCTGCCGCAAGGCCAATGGCACCTCCCCCGATGACCAGCGCGCGGCGATCCATCGAGGGGTGTAGCGCTTCAATGGCAAGCCTGACCGCATGCCAGCTTACCGCCAGCGGTTCGGCAAGGGCCGCTTTGTTGAGGGGGACATCTGGCGGGACGTCGACCAGATTGGTTTCGGGCATCGCCACGTATTGGGCAAAGGCCCCTTCCCGGGGCGGCATCGAGATGATCTGGCGTGTGGCGCACAGATTCTCCCTGCCCGCCTTGCACGCCTGGCAGGCACCGCAGGTCACCAGCGGATTAACAGTTACGCGGGTGCCATCCTTGGGACCGCCGACAATGACACCTGCCGCTTCATGGCCCAGTATCAGCGGTGCTGGCCGTCGGGCGTCGTGACCTAGGTAGGCATGCATGTCAGAGCCGCAGATCCCCACGGCCTCAACCTTGATCAGGTGCTCCCCAGCGCGTGGCGCTGCATCCGGCACATCACGGAATCCCAGCTCTTCAACACCATCGTAGACCAGTGCTTTCATTTTGCTGTGAACCCTCCATCGACCATCAGAACCTGTCCGGTGACGTAGCTTGAGGCTTGCGAACACAGAAACAGGAGCGGGCCGTCCATGTCTTCCATGCGTCCGTTGCGGCCCATGCAGGTCTGGGCGGCATTGCGTTTGGCGCGCTCGGGGTCGTCGAATACGGCTGCCGTCAGCTCGGTCGGGAAGAAGCCGGGACCAATGGCGTTTGCAGTGATACCATGGGGCGACCACGCCTCCGCCATGGCGCGCGTAAGTTGGCCGATTCCCGCCTTGGTCGCGCCGTAGGCAATGCCTCCCGGAAAGGCGCGGGTTGTCTGGAGTGAGGCGAAGTTGACGATGCGCCCCCAGCCCCTTTCCTTCATTGCAGGCACCAGAGCCTGACTGAGAAAGAAAGGCGCTGAAAGGTTCAGGGCGAGGGTCTGATCCCAGCCTTCGGCTGTGACATCATCCGCAGGCTGACGCGTGTTGATCCCGGCGGCATGGATCACGATGTCGGGTGCGCCGAAGGGTTCAGAGACCGCGTCGCGCAGTTTTTTGATCCGGTCCCGATCTGCCACATCGGCTTTGACCGCAGCGGCGTCAGAGCCGATTTCGTCCTCCAAGCTGTCCAACGCCTCTTGCCTGCGGGCCACGCCCACGATTTTTGCGCCTGCTGCCGCGAGCACAATGGCTGCACGCCTGCCCAAACCGGAGCTTGCACCGGTAATGCAAGCCACCCGGCCGGTCAGATCAAAGAGATGTCGTGGGTCATCCATCTGCGGAAAGATCGAAGTTCTCGCCCGGGAAGTATTTGGCAAGACGCACATCCGCCGCGCGGGCGTGGCCTTCCATCCCTTCCAGTCGCGAGATGCGCGCTGTGGCTTCTGCAACCGCCTTGGACCCTTCGCGGGTGGCGCGCTGCCAGGTGACGATCTTCATGTACTTATGAACCGACAAACCACCCGTGTAGCTGGCTGCACCTGAAGTTGGCAGCACGTGGTTGGTGCCGGTGGCCTTGTCGCCGTAGGAAACTGTCGTCTCCTCCCCCAGGAACAAAGAGCCGTAGCAGGTCAGCCGGTCGAGCCACCAGTCAAGGTCTTCGGCCTGGACGGTCAGATGCTCAGGCGCATAATCATCAGAACAGGCGGCCATCTCCTCGCGGTCAGCGCAGACAATGACTTCAGCGTAATCGCGCCATGCGGCGGCGGCGTTTTGACTGTTGAGTTCGGGTAGATCGTCGATCAGGCCAGGGACGAGCTCCATGACCTTTTCCGCCAGCGCGCGGTCGTCTGTGACGAGCCAAACGGGGGAGTTATAGCCATGCTCGGCCTGGCTGACGAGGTCGGTGGCCACGATATGGGCATCCGCCGTCTTGTCGGCCAGCACAAGGCTGTCAGTCGGGCCCGCAATCATGTCGATCCCAACACGGCCGAAGAGGATACGTTTGGCCTCGGCCACGAACTGGTTGCCGGGGCCGACGAGGATATTTGCCTTGGGCAGACCAAAGAGACCGAAGGTCATCGCGGCTACACCCTGCACGCCACCCATGGCCATGATCTTGTCTGCACCACAGATGTGCGCGGCATAGACGATGGCAGGGTTCACCCCCTCGCCCGGACGGGGCGGAGAGCAAGCCGTGATGTGGCGGCACCCTGCGACCTTGGCTGTGGTCACGGTCATGATGGCCGAGGCAATGTGGCTATAGCGCCCGCCGGGTACGTAGCAGCCTGCGGCATCAACCGGGATCGCCTTTTGACCAGCGATGAAACCCGGCACGATCTCCATCTCCACGTCTGACACCGTGGCCTTCTGCGTTTCTGCAAAACGTTTCACGTTGTCATGGGCAAACCGGATGTCCGCTTTGAGCTTTTCGGGCACCAGTTCACATGCCGCGTCGATTTCTTCCTGCGTGAGCAGGACGTTACCCTCGTATTTGTCGAACTTTTTGGCGTATTCCATCGCCTTTGCGTCACCGCCGACCTCAATGTCGTTGAGGATGTTCTTGACGGTTTCGTGGGTTTCAGACGCGTCCGACTTGGCCGTCAGAGGAGCCTTTTTGAGGTATTCGCGGGTCATGAGCAGGAATCCTACTTATAGATTTCAGGAAGCAGCGTGGTTGAGATAGCAGGCACGTAGGCAATCAAAAGAACAACGATGAACATGCACAATACGAAGGGTATCGCACGCCACGCAATCTTCAGAATGGACTCACCTGTAATACCAGATACGACAAAGAGGTTGAGTCCAAGTGGCGGGGTGATGAAACCCACGCCAAGCGCTGTAATCATCATGATGCAGAACTGAATTTCGTTCATGCCGATGTTGTCCGCCAATGGCTTGAGGATTGGCGCCAGAATCACGATGTTTGGTGTCGTTTCCATGACGCAGCCTGCGGCGATCAGGATGCCGATCATCAACAGGATCAGGACCCAGGGTTCGTCCGTCAGGCCGGTGACGGAGGTCACGAAGCCTTGCGGGACACCCATGATTGCCAGTGCCTCAGCCAACGGTGCGGAAAAGGCGATGATGGGCAGGATCACACCGTTCACCTTGGCAGAGCTGACCAGCATGGCGGGGAAGTCCGCAAAGCTGAGCGTGCGGAGGATGAAACCCATGATGATCGTCACCACCACGGCGGTGGCACCGGCTTCGGTGGGCGTGAGACGGCCAGAGAATATGCCGTAAAAGATGATGCCCGGCACGATGAAGGCGTACCAGCCGGATTTAAGAGCGCGGCCCAGGTTACCGGCCCATTCACCAAAGCTCATGTTGCCGCCACCTTCCCAGCCGTTGAGACGGTTCATGATGATGTTGGTGATCAGGATCGAGATCAGGATCGCAAGGCCGGGGATCACGGCGGCGAGGAACAGGGTCGAGGCCGATATGCCCAGCACGAGGCCGATGATGATATAGGCGATGGAGGGCGGGATCAGGATGCCGGTACATGCGCCGGCGGCTACCAGCGCGCAGGCATAAGGGCGCGGATAGCCGGACTCGACCAGCCGGTCGATGGTCATCCGGCCCACGGCGGCGGCACCGGCCGCGTCGGAGCCGGAGATGGCCGCGAACATGCCGCAGACGAGGACCGTCGCGGAACCGAAACCACCCTTTG
>CAYUSM010000291.1:0-4356 GCA_964447345.1 uncultured Sulfitobacter sp.
TTACGGTGTCGGCATGACCCAGCGTGAATTTCGCGGGGCGATGAACTACTGGCATTTCGGCTTGCTGTGTTTCGGCGACAAGTTGCAGGCGGGGTCCTACGCCGTCAGCTGGATGGGGGATTGGAGCGTGGTCGTTGCCTATGACCGCTGCACCGATTGGGAGGAAATGGTTGCGCTGGACAACGTATTGGCGCAGGCCGTGTTCCAGTAGCGGGATCGCGCCAAAGGCCGCTTGACCGCACCCGCCCAAACCCTCAGTTTGCCGCTGGATCGAGCAGGAGCCTGTACGTGGCCAAAACCGCCCCCTTTGCCCCTTTTGAGTGGATGATCGCCTGGCGATACCTGCGCGCGCGCCGTGCCGAAGGCGGGGTCAGCGTGATGACCTGGATCAGCTTGATCGGGATCACCCTGGCGGTCTTTGCCCTGATCGCGACCCTTGCCGTCCGTTCCGGCTTCCGGGCGGAGTTCGTGGATACGATCCTTGGCGCCAATGCTCATGTAACGGTCTACCAGTTCGGGGAGGTCGCCCCGAACGGGCAGATCGACCGCAGGATCGAAGCTTACGAGGCGCTCGCGGCTGAGGTTGCCGCCGTGCCCGGCGTAACGCGGGTCGCCCCCCTGATCCGGCAGCAGGTGATGGCAAACCTGGGCCAGTCGAATGCCGGGGTGGAGGTCTATGGGATCGCGGCGGAAGACCTCAAGACCATCCCCCGGATTGCGCAGTCCGAACAGGCGCGGGGGGACATCAACCGGTTCGAGGAAGGCATCGCCATCGGCGTTGGCGTGGCCAATACACTTGGGGTGAACGTCGGGGACAGGATCAAGCTGATCTCTCCCAATGGTGTGAAGACGGCCTTTGGCACCAGTCCACGCGTGAACGCCTATGAAGTTGTCTACATCTTTGCAGCAGGCCGCTATGACATCGACCGGACGCGGGCCTATCTGCCGATCACCGAGGCGCAATCTTTCTTTAACCGTGAGGGTGTAGCGGACGAACTTGAAGTGATGGTTGAAGAGCCAGAGCGTATCGACGACATCGCCCTGCCGCTGCTTCAGGCCGCGGGCGAGCGCGGCCAGATCTGGACCTGGCGCGATGCTTCTGGCTCCTTTCTCAACGCGCTTGATATCGAGGACCGGGTGATGTTCGTGATCCTGTCGATCCTCGTGCTGATTGCCGCGATGAACATCGTCTCGGGCCTCATCATGTTGGTCAAGAACAAGGGCCGCGACATCGGCATCCTACGCACCATGGGTCTGACCGAAGGATCGATCCTGCGGGTCTTTTTCATCTGCGGCGCGTTCACGGGGATCATCGGCACGGTGCTGGGTGTGATCCTTGGATGTCTCTTTGCCCTCTACGTCGATCAGATATTTGGCTTCGTGAACTACCTCTCTGGCGGCAATGCCTGGGATGCCTCGATCCGTGGCATCTATTTCCTGCCGGCCGAGCTGAAGCTGGCCGATGTGTTGTCTGCGGTGGCCCTGTCTCTCGGGCTGTCGTTCATCGTCACCATCTTTCCCGCGCGCCGGGCCGCGCGGATGAATCCGGTTGAGGCCTTGCGGTATGAGTGACGCCGCACTCAGCCTGACGGGCATCACCAAAAGCTACAACGCAGGCAAACCCAATGAGGTTGCCGTGCTGCGTGGTGTGGACCTCAAGGTGCAGGCCGGCGAAGTCGTGGCACTTGTGGCCCCGTCGGGGGCGGGCAAGTCCACGCTGCTGCATATTGCCGGGCTCTTGGACACGCCCGATGCGGGCCGCGTCCAGATTGCCGGGGCAGATATGACCGGCCAGTCCGACAAGCGGCGGACGGGTGTGCGGCGGGATGGCGTGGGCTTCATCTATCAGTTCCACCATCTGCTGCCGGAGTTCACGGCGCTGGAAAACATCGTGTTGCCGCAGCTTGCCAATGGCACGGCACGCGGGGCGGCAGAGGACCGGGCGCGCGATCTCTTGGACAAGGTCGGCATCGCAGCCCGCGCGGATCATCGCCCTGCGGCCTTGTCCGGTGGGGAACAACAGCGCGTTGCCTTCTGCCGGGCATTGGCCAATGCACCGGGCCTCTTGCTGGCGGATGAGCCCACAGGCAACCTTGATCCGGCGACCTCTGATCAGGTCTTCGGCACGCTCATGGACCTGGTGCGCGGCACCGGGTTATCGGCGCTGATTGCCACGCACAATCTTGATCTGGCCGCGCGCATGGACCGCCAGCTGCGGCTGGACGGCGGGCAGCTTTCTCCGGCCTAGACGATAAGGTAGCTTGACGCAGTGTTGTGCCTTCGCACAAACTGATCTTCGGCCATGGGCCACCGAAGACAGAAAGATGCGCCATGGTTCAGGTTCCCCTCAAAGACATTGAAGACACAGTACAAATCGCCCTGCGCGCGCATGGCGCCGAGGCTTTCCCGGCAGCCGAGGTTGCCCGCGCGGTGCGCGCGGCGGAATCTGTAGGCAACAAGATTTGCGGGCTTTACTATGTCGAAAGCTATTGCCAGCAGCTTGCCTCGGGCCGGGTGAAAGGGGATGTGATCCCCACGGTCAGCACCCCGCGCGGGGCGGTGGTGCATGTGGATGCGCATTTCGGTTTTGCGCAGCCCGCCTTTGCCTACGGTTTGCCAGTGGCGCTGGACGCAGCGCGCCAGTCAGGCATTGCAACGCTCGCTGTGGGCCACGCCCATACCTGCACCTCGCTGGGGTATTTCACCGAACAAATCGCCCGCGCCGGATTCATCGGTGTGGGGTTCACCAATGCCTCGCCCATCGTGGCGGCACCGGGGGGCAAGACGCGGGTCATCGGGACCAATCCCATCGCCTTTTCTGTCCCCGACGGACAGGGCGGGATTGCCATGCAGTTCGACCAATCCACCACAACTGTTGCTTTGGGCAAAATCACCATGGCCAAGGCAGCGGGCGAAGCTATTCCCGAAGGCTGGGCCGTGGATGCCGAAGGTCGGCCGACCACCGATCCCGAGGCCGCCCTTGCCGGGTCTCTGGTTTCCATGGGTGGCTACAAGGGCTGGGGCTTTGGCCTGATGGCAGAGATTCTGGCGGCTGGCATGACCGGGGGCGTGCTCTCCAAAGACGTCAAACCCCTCAAGGCCCCCGACGGCCCGCCACATGATCTGGGCCAATACTACATCCTGATTGATCCCGCCGCCTCGCCGGACTTCAAGGACCGGCTGACTGCCTTGGCAGAGGTGGCGGGCACCGACGCAGGCGCGCGCATGCCTGGCCAGAACAAGCAGCCCGCCGACCCGGTCGAGGTCGCCGATGCGGTCTGGAGCCAAATGAGGTCCCTGGCAAACCCTTAGCATAAGGGTCAAGACCGCGCGCAACGTCCCCTCTTCATCTTTCCAATACAATTCATTCCATCCTCTCCGCCAGCGCAGACGGACGGAGTGACGCGGCAACAAAGACTACACCTGCTGTGTCAACCAGACCCCCACCGCCATCAACCCAATCCCACTGGCCCGCGCCAACCCAAGGGGAGAGACCTGCGCGCCGAAAAGCCCGAAGTGATCAATGGCAGCGGCCGAGATCAGCTGACCGAGCAAGACAAAGAACACCGCATTGCCGATGCCGAAATGCGGAGCAATAAAGGTGATGGTCAGCACGTAAAAGGCTATAAGCGACCCGGCGAGGAAGAGATGCTTGGGTGCTGTGGCAAACCGGGCCAGCGCATGCGGCCCGGTGGCGATGGCCACAATCACCGATGTGACAAACGCCACAATGAAGAGGACCGTCGCCGCGGCAGCAGGAGAGCCCACATGACGGCCAAGGGCTGCGTTCATTGCCGCAAGGATGGGAATGCCGATGCCCGCAATCAGCATGATCAGCGCATAGTGAGCCATGTCTTGCCTTTCCGGGCGTTGTTTGATCTGGATCATGGCCGCAACTTTGGGCGCGTGCAAGTTTCGGGCACCGTCAGGTCAATTGGAGGAGCGCCTTGCAACAGACGAGCATTGCCCTTGGGGCTGGACTGGCCCTGACCCTGCTGGTCGCTTGCGCGCCCGCGTCGATGCCGGAACCGGAGGAGGGTGCCGCATTCTTCGCCGCCAATTGTGCCTCATGTCACGGGGGGGACGGGCGAGGGGAGGGACCACTGAGTGAAAACCTCTCGCCCAAACCCACGGATCTGACGGTATTGGCACGCCAGAACGGCGGCGTATTCCCGACCGCGCGTGCCCTCAGCTACATATACGGTGATCCCGAACAGGGCCACCTGGCACGGGTCATGCCGCAGTTCGGCGGGGCCATGGCAGATGATCTGGTGCCGCTGGAGGTCGATGGGGTGCTGACGCCCACGCCGAGGGCACTGGCAGGCCTGCTGGCCTATATGGAGAGCATTCAGCGCT
>CAYUSM010000292.1:0-2849 GCA_964447345.1 uncultured Sulfitobacter sp.
CTTCTTCCATCCGGATGCCCCATTCGTCGATCGGCACACCGTTGGGCTCACCCACAGAACCTGCACCGGCCATCGACAACCAGGCATCGGTCATGCGCCAGCCAAGGTCAGGCGCGCGCTTGCCGTAGTCCATGTGGCCATAGATCGCCACGCCGTCGATCTCTTTGACGTCTTCAGAGAAAAACTGTGCGATGTCCTCATAGGCTGACCAGTTGACCGGCACGCCCAGATCATAGCCGTACTTTTCCTTGAAGGCCGCCTTCAGGTCTTCGCGGTCAAACCAGTCCTTGCGGAACCAGTAGAGGTTCGCGAACTGCTGATCCGGCAGCTGGTAGAGGTTGCCATCGGGACCGGTCGTGAACTGGATGCCCATGAAGTCCTCAAGGTCCAGCGTCGGCGATGTGGTCGCGGACCATTCGCCCGCCATCTGTTCGGTCAGGTTATAAGCCTGCTGCAGACGCGAGTGCGTGCCGATGAGGTCCGAGTCGTTGACGTAACCGTCATAGAGGTTCCGGTTGGTCTGCATCTGCGTCTGCACGGCCTGCACCACCTCACCCTCGCCGAGGATCTGGTGATTGACCTTGATGCCGGTGATTTCCTCGAACGCCTTGGTCAGCACATCGGATTCGTAGCCGTGCGTCGGGATACCCTCGCTAAGCACGTTAATCTCCATGCCCGAAAACGGCTCAGCGGCATTGATGAACCATTCCATCTCGGCCATCTGCTCGTCCTTACTGAGCGTGGATGGTTGGAATTCCTGATCAATCCATTTCTGGGCTGCAGCCTGATCGGCAAAAGCAGTCCCATGCCCCGCGATGACAGCCAAAGCTGCAGTCGCGGAGAGTAGATACTTGCGCATCTTGTCTCCTCCCTGGAATTTTAAGGTGCCGGTTTTCCCGACTGGCATACGATAGGCCCAATTTTTCAGACCTGTCAAACTAATCCTTTAGTAGATATTTTTTACATTTTATTTCAGCGCATTAGTGGGTCATTTCGGAGTGCTTCTGCACCCTGACCTTGCGGCAACACAAACCAGTCAACGGTTGACAATTTTCATCTAGCTATCTATCTAGCCAGTTGAAAGGACCCTACCCATGTGGACCCTCCAGGACGCGAAAAACAAGTTCAGCGCAGTGGTTGACGCCGCCCTTGCCGGTCGCCCGCAAGAAGTCAGCCGCCGTGGCAAGCCCGCGGTCGTGGTGCTTTCAGCGGACGAATACCACCGCCTTGTCGACGCCGCAGGTGGCGCGCGCGGGCGCTTTGCCGATCACCTGATGGCCTTCCCCGGCGACACCCCCGACCGCATGCACGCCGCACCCCGCGACGTCACCTTTTGATGTTCATTCTCGACACCAATGTCATCTCTGCCGCCCGCCGACCGGAGCGCAGCCAGAAGCTGGCGACATGGCTTTACGCCCAGCCCGAAGAGACGCTTTTCCTCAGCGTGATCACCATCGGTGAAATCGCACGCGGCATTGCGCAGCAAGAGCGCACGAACCCCGATTTCGCGGCGGACCTGCGCATCTGGCTCGACCGGACCGAAACGCTGTTTCAGGACCGCATCCTGCCCTTTACCTCGCAGGACGCGCGGGTCTGGGGGCAACTTTCCGCGCGCATCGGACATCCGGGTGCGGACCTGATGATCGCCGCGACCGCCCTGGCTCACGGGGCCACGGTGGTGACACGCAACACATCCGATTTCACCCCGACAGGGGCCCAAACGCTCAACCCATTCTGACCCTGCAAAGCAAAACATACCTTTTGGTATAATTCTCTTGATCTCAAACATACAAAAAGGTATGTAGCGCTCAGATCAGGAGATCATACCGTGTCTCAACTCCCTCATATCGCCGCCGCTTCGCTTTCACTGCTTTGGCTGATCGTCCATCTTGTCCTGGGCGGTCGGCAGATCGCCCGGCCCCTGCGGCAAGCCCCTGACCTGACGCCTGTGGTGCGCGACACACAGTATCTCTGCTGGCACTTCACCAGCGTGGCCATCGGCGCCATGGCCATCCTGTTCGCTCTGGCGGTTATTCTTGAAACCCCCGCCTATGCCGTCTCCGCCACCCTCCTTGCCGCTGGTTTCGCCATTGTCGGGATCGGCATTGTTGTGGCAATCCGGGGCAGTCATGCGGTCCTCCCGCAGGGTTGGCTCTTTGTGCCCGTCGCCGCACTTGGCCTGTGGGGGCTGATGTGAAGAAACCGCGTTTCCGCAAAGAAGACTGGTTGGAACTGGGCCTTGCAGCACTGTCCAAAGATGGGCCTGAGGCCATCAAGCTTGAAGCCATCTGCAAAGCCGCCGGTCTCACACGCGGGTCATTTTATTATCACTTTGAAGATCACGAGACCTTCGTCACCGGCCTCGCAACCCATTGGTTCAAAACGCAAACCGAACAGGTTGCCGCAACGATGGACGCTTATGAGGCAACCAAAGACCAGATTGAGGCCCTGACTGAAGCCGCGATGCAAATCGACTACCGGTTGGAGTTGGCAATGCGCGATCTTGCGCGCCGCATACCCGCTGTGCAGCAGATCGTCCAACAAGCTGACCAGACGCGACTTGCCGCTGTGACTGACCTTTATCAGGCCCGCTACGGGATTTCGCACAACGAAGCCGCTGAACTGGCGTTTCTTGAGTACGCCGCCTTTAGCGGGCTGATTCTGATCAGTCCCGACATGGACATCGACGCACAACGCGCCCTTGCTGCGCGCTATGACCACATCATTGAAACCTTCCTGAGCACAAGGAGCACCTCATGAGAAAGCTCTTTGCCTCCCTCTGGCGACGCGAGTTTTTGTGGCGTCTGTCCCGGCACGCTGGCCGCCGCATCACCGTCAAGGACCTCGCC
>CAYUSM010000292.1:2949-4351 GCA_964447345.1 uncultured Sulfitobacter sp.
GGACCTCGCCCCGATCCTTTGCGCCTGGGATGCAAGCTGGGTCGATACGGTGAATGCCTCCCCTGCCCCGATTGAAGTCGCCCTGAAAAGCACGCTGGTTTCCGGTGCGGAGAGCTGCGAGTTTGCCTTCCGCGATCTATCCGTGCCGCAGCACACAGCCAAAGCGCTGCGGCCGTCGCCCTAAAGATGCGCGCACTCAGGCACTGGCGTGATCACCGTGCCGTCCTTCTGAAACTGGAGAAGATTGTCCACCGTCAGCGCCCCCATCGCCGCCCGCGTCTCAACCGTAGCGCTGCCCATATGTGGCAATAGAACGACATTCGGCAGATCGCGCAGGGCCTGGGGCACGCGCGGCTCATCCTCGAAAACGTCAAGCCCCGCCCAGCCAAGCTTGCCTGTCTGCAAGGCCGTAATCAGCGCCGTCTCATCCACGACCGAGCCGCGTGCGACATTGATCAGTGTCCCCGTCGGCCCCAGCGCCTCGATCACATCCGCGTTCACCAGATGCTGCGTCCCCGGCCCGCCCGGTGTGATGCAGATAAGCGTATCGCAGTCCCGCGCCATGGCGATCAAATCGTCGTAGTAGGCGTAGGGCACGTCCTTCTTGCTGCGCGCGTGATAGAGGATCGTCGGGTGCCAGGGCGCCAGCTTGTCTGCAATCGCCTGCCCGATCCGCCCCAGCCCCAGAATACCAACCGTCTGGTTATCGGGCGACCGCGTCAGGGGGGCCGCGCCATTGGCCTCCCACATCCCCTCGCGCACCCAACGGTCGTCGCGTATGAGTTCCCGGTAGCACGCCAGCATCAGCATCACCGCCGTCGTCGCAACCTCAGAGTTCAGCACATTCGGCGTATGGGTCACGATGATCCCCCGCCGCGCGGCCTCATTAGCGTCGACTGCGTCATAGCCCACGCCGTAGCCGCTGATGATCTTGAGATTGGGCAACGCCGCCATCAACGCCGGGTCCACGCCATCGGCCCCGTTTGTGACGATATGGGTGATCTTCTCCGCATCGAAATCATCCGGCTGGTGGATCGTAAACACCTCCGCCAGCCGGTCGCGCATCGCCTGCGTGATCCTGCCGATCTGCAGCAGATCAGGCATCCTGATCGACCGGCGTGCGCTGCTGGCCCAGCCCTTCGATCTCAAGCGTCATCACATCGCCCTTCTTGAGGAAAATCGGCTCCGGCTTCATACCCAGTGCCACGCCGGGTGGGGTGCCGGTGCTGATCACGTCACCGGGATGCAACGTGAAAAGCTGGCTGAGGTGCGCGATGATCTGCGCCACGGTGAAGATCATGGTGGCGGTGTTCCCGGTCTGCCGCCGCTCGCCGTTCACATCCAGCCGCATGGCAAGGTTCTGCGGGTCCGGCACCTCGTCCCGGGTCACCAGCCAGGGACC
>CAYUSM010000293.1:0-4339 GCA_964447345.1 uncultured Sulfitobacter sp.
AGATCGGCGGGGTCCTGCCCCGGATCATAGGGTGTTTCGCTATCCTCTAGCCCGTGGCTTTCGCGGAAGACGACGTGCATTTTGGCTACGCACCCAGAACGGCGCGGATGGCGGCGGTGTCGATGTGGTCGTGTTCCGCGATGACGACGAGATGACCCTGGCGGGCGTCAGCGCCCCAGGGGCGGTCGTACTGGTGACGGACGCGGGCGCCGACGGCCTGCACCAGCAGACGCATGGGTTTGCCGGTGACGGCAACGTAGCCTTTGACCCGCAGGATGTGCTGTTCGTTGGCCAGCTTTTCGATGGCAGCCGTCAGCTTGGCAGGATCGTCAATCTCGGGCATGGGCACGACGATGGTCTCAAAGTCGTCATGCTCGTGGTCTTCGTGACCATCGTGATGGGAGGGCCGCGCGGCGAGGTCGTCTTCGGCCTGCGCGTTGAGGCCAAGGACGACGGAGGTGTCGATGACACCTTCGCTCATCGGCAGGATGGGAATTTGGCGGGGGCTTTCGGCTTCGATCACCTTGCGCGCCTTGCCCAGACCCTCTTCACCGGCGAGGTCGGCCTTGGACATCAGGATGATGTCGGCGCAGCTGATCTGGTCTTCGAAAACCTCGGAGAGTGGCGTTTCGTGATCAAGGCTGTCATCCGCCTTACGTTGCTCATCCACCGCGTGTTCATCGGCGGCAAAGCGGCCTGCGGCGACGGCTTCAGCATCGGCAAGGGCGATCACGCCATCGACGGTGATCTTGGAGCGGATGGCGGGCCAGTCGAAGGCCTTGAGCAGGGGTTTGGGCAGGGCAAGGCCGGAAGTTTCGATCAGGATGTGATCGGGTTTGGTGGGCAGTTCCATCAGCGCTTCGATGGTGGGGATGAAATCATCGGCCACCGTGCAGCAGATGCAGCCGTTGGCCAGTTCCACGATGTTTTCTGCGGGGCAGTCTTCGATGGCGCAGCTTTTCAGGATGTCGCCGTCCACGCCGACGGTGCCGAATTCGTTGACCAGCACCGCAAGCTTGCGTCCACCTGCGTTGGTCATCAGGTGGCGGATCAGTGTGGTTTTGCCAGAGCCGAGAAAGCCGGTGATCACGGTGACGGGGATTTTCGACAGGTCGTTCATTCGGCGGCCTCCAGAGGCATTTCAAAAGGGGGAATACGTGCAAGGCTTTGCTTGCGGAATTGTACGGGGCGCTCGCGCCAGGGCACGAGGCCATCTTCGGTGGCGGCATAGGCGGCTGCCCCGGTGAGGATATCGGGGGCGTCCTCGGTGCTCATGCGGCCATAGACGTAGGTCCATTTACCGGGCTCGGAGAGCGCAACTGCGGCCCCGTTGGAACAGGCAGAGAGGCATTTGACGGGGACGATTTGGACGCCTTCCGGCGCGCCTTCGGCCTCCAGCGCGTTGAGCAGATGGGTGCCGGGGCGCACCGCATCTTCGGGCAGCTCTTCACCGGCGCGGCAGGTGGTGCAAACATAGAGAGTTGTTGTCATGAGACTTATTCCACCGTGATGGTTTGGATGGCCGCAACGGGATTTCCATCCACGGAAAGCGGGCGGTGATCGTTGGTGTTGAGAGTGACTTTCACCTCAACCTCACCTTTGGGTAAGCCGTCGAGATGCATCCATTCGCTATAGAGACGGCCCAGTTTTTCGCCGTTGATGTAGACATGCGCATGGCCTTCGCCGGTGACGTTTTCGCGGCTGGCATTCAGCGGTGAAAATGCGAAATTGTCGGTCGTCACCTGCAGGTTGACCCCTGCCATGGGGTCGGGGTGCAGCATGATCACGACCTGCGGCGCATCGGCGGCGGGCACGTCGATGGGCGAGTCATGCATCATCGCGTGATCCGCGCCGCCATGGTCCATACCGTGGTGCGCGGGATCGCTGTGATCATGCCCGTCGAAGGTGATCCCGTTGCCAGCGGCAATGGTGAAACCAATGCCGCCGCCAAAGATCAAGCCGATGACGAAAAGGGAGAGGGTACGGTTCATCGGCCCGCCCTCAGGCCTTCACCGTGCTGTCTGCATGCGCGCCTTCGCGTTGCCAGAAGTACCCTGCGAAAGCCCCCAGAATGACCCATGACGCCAGACCGACCCCCAGTGCGCGCGACGCGTAGAGGGCTGCGATTTCTGTGGGGACAGGTCCGGTGAAAACATCCGGCTCTGGCGCGCCGATGACATGTGGAGCCAGCAGCAGGATGACCGCCACGCCCCAGGCCGCCCAGCTTTGCGCAAAGGCGATAAGCCAGAGGGCGACGGCAGCGGCCCCGGCGGTGGCAAACCACCAGACCTGCCGCGCGGCCACGTCAGCGGCCGCGACGCCGGGCACCTCGGGTGCCAAGGTGAAGGCCGGGGCGAAGTGGAAGGTGATAAAGCCCGCGACCCCCCAGATCAGACCAGTGCGGCCGTCAATGCGTGCGCCACGATCTTCGGCAAGGCCCATAGCCGCGACCATGATCAGCGCATAGCCGGTATAGGTGAGCATGCTGAAGACAAGGCTGAGGCCATCGCGGACCGGATCAAGGCCGGGAAGGTCCGGGTGGGCGGTGTTGGCCTTGTCTGCGCCGAAGTGAACGAGGTCACCGCCTTCATATAGTTCTGCATGCAACAGAACGGGCTGGACAAAGTAGAGGATGAGCAGGCCAGCGATCAGACCGGCGGCGGCACCTGCGAAAAGGGCGGAGATGAGCAAACGAGAGTACATGTCGTGAGAAACCTATCTCTGAGATGGATCACCGTGCGGCGGGTCGGCTGAGGCAAACCAAAAAGAGCGGACCACCCTGAGACGGAACCGCGAAAACACCGACGATGATGAGGAGGGCCGAGTTCACTGGCCCCGAGGGAACCGGCGCACAACTGCCACGCGGATGCGTGGCTGTCAGATGCGCCTTAGGCCAGGCTGCTTAGTGGCAGGGGAAACCTGTTGCGTGGCGCACATCATGGGCCGCGTCGTGCAGGGCTGCCGCCTGAACGTGACCTGTCAGCGAAATCACAGCGAGGCCCAGAACCGCCGCGAATACGGCTGGCACAAAGCGAAGGGCGCTGCGTGTTTGTGTGTTTGTCGTCATGTCTTCTCTCCTTGCCGTCACACCCGACGGCTTGTCCTTGTTGCGTGCCTGGCAGGTCTCCTGGCTCGCGGGTCAGCGCCTTTTCCCGCCTTCCCTGTGCTGGATTGCTCCGGGGCACAAGTGGCATATCGGGTCAGGCTCACCGCTTACAGTCGCGGGGGCGGCTTCAGCTTCGGGCGGATGCCCTGACTGAATTCCCTGTTAGGTCCCATCCGACGGATCAGATATCGGGACACCAAGCGCACGAAATGTCGCACTTCACTCTCGCGAAAGCAAGGTGGATTTGCGACGGAAAAGCGCCCCAAAACGCGCTCGCACTGGTCTCTTTCACACGCTTTGCCCATAACACCTGCACGGTCGGATCGTTTCCGGCGAATCCCCTGCCCGCCGGAGCCTGTCATGCCGACCCACCGCACGACCCTTGCGATCCTCTATTCGCTGCTGGCCGTGGTGCTGTTTGATGCGATGGGGCTGATCATCAAACGGTTGTCTGCCGATTACACCGCAGCGGAGCTTTCGGCCTATCGGAACGTCTTTGGGCTTGTCCCGGCAGCACTGGTGCTTTGGGGGTCTGCGGAATGGCATCGCAAGGGACGGATCTGGAAGGTCCGGCAGTGGCGGCTGGCGCTGTCGCGGGGCCTGATCCTGACCGTGGCCCAATTCTCCTACTATCTGTCGCTGGGTCTGCTGAGCTTTGCGACTGCTTCCACAATCACCTATGCCAATGCGCTGTTTCTGGTAGCGCTTGCAGTGCCTTTGCTGGGTGAAAGGGTCGGGCTGGTGCGATGGTTGGCTGTGCTTATTGGATTTGTCGGGGTGATGCTGGTGGTGGGGCCGGGGCGCGATACCTTTTCACCGGCGGCACTGCTGCCACTCTTGGCCGCCTTTTGCTATGCCTTCGTTGGTGTCACAGCGCGGATGATTGACGAGGATGTCCCAACCGCGCTGATCAATCTATATTCGTCCGCAGTTGCTGCTGTTGGCGCATTTGCGCTGGCTGCTGCTATTGGCGGATTTTCCCCTCTGCGCGCGCCCGGTGACCTGCTTTGGATCGCCGGCATGGGGGGCTTTGGCGGCACGGCAGTGATGCTGATGATCACCGCTTACCGCATGGCGGATCAAAGCGATCTGGCACCCTTCAGCTACTTCGGCATACCCATCGCCTTTGTGCTGGGCTGGGTGTTTTTTGACGAAGCCCCTTGGTCCGAGCTTTTTCCGGGTGCCCTGCTGATTGTGGCGGGCGGGTTGATGATCATCTGGCGGGAGCGGAAG
>CAYUSM010000294.1:0-4318 GCA_964447345.1 uncultured Sulfitobacter sp.
GGAAGTTCTTCATCACCTGCTGCGTGATGGTCGAGGCCCCGCGCACGTCGCGCCCACGCGAGCGCACCGCATCGACCCCCGCCGCCGCAATACCGCGCAGGTCGTATCCATCGTGGTCGTAGAAGTTCTTGTCTTCGGCAGAAATGAAGGCCTGCTTGATCAGTGGCGGGATCGTATCGGCGGGCGCAAACAGGCGGCGCTCCTTGGCAAATTCGTCAATCAGACGGCCCTGCCCCGAATAGATACGGCTGATCGTGGGCGGGGTGTATTGTGCCAGGCTCTCGTGGCTGGGCAGGTCCCGGCCATACATCCAGAAGATCGCACCAATGGTCAGGGCCACCATGCCGATGCCCATGGTCAGGGTGGTAAAGATACCGCCCAGAAACGAAAGGATAAATCTGAACACCGCTGTGTGCCCTCTGCGTGGCCGTTATGTGGATGACGTATATAGTTTTTTTTGACGATGGTCAAAACATCGCGCGGCGTCACTTCGGCCAATAGTCGCGCAGTTTCTTGCCGATTACTGACGCACCAATGGCGCGCGCGCTGCATCCTGATCACGCCATTTCAGGATCGCATCTGCAATCCCGCCAATCATCACTGATCGCCAGACCGGATCACGCAGGTTTTTCAGGTCCCGGTCAGAGCTGAGAAACCCGACTTCAACCAATACCGAGGGGATGTCAGCCGACTTCAGAACCGAAAACCCCGCACGGCGCAGCGGGCGGCGGTTCATCGGTCCGCCCACCTCCGTCATGCCTGCGATCAGGGCCTCGGCCAAGGCTTCGGAACGGGGCTCTGTCTCCTGCCGCGCAAGGTCCAGCAGGATGCCCGCCACCTGATCGTCCGATCCGCTCAAGTCCACCCCGGCGATGATGTCAGACCGGTTGTGACGTGCCGCCAGATGCGCGCTGGCCACGTCACTTGCCTCCTCGGACAGCAGATAGACCGTGGCCCCGCGTGCGCCTCCCTGGCTGAGGTTGTCCGCGTGCATCGACAGAAAAAGATCGGCCTGTGCCTGATGAGCAATTGCGACCCGGGTCTCAAGCGCCACAAAGACGTCCGCATCCCGGGTCATCACCACCTCGACCCCGTCCCGGATTAACAGATCACGCAGGGCGCGGGCCATGGACAGCATCAGGGTCTTCTCATTTACGCCATCACGTTCCGCTCCCGGATCAATGCCGCCATGGCCCGGATCGATGGCCACCACGAAGCGGTTCTCGTCTGACCCGGTGGTGACCTTGGGACGTGCAAGTGCCTGGTTTTCCCAACCCGCTCCTGCAGGCGCCCCCGCCTGCGCGGCAAATCCTTCGGCATCGGTCTGTTCCAGGGCGATCTGCAGGGTTGCGTTGCCGCTGGCGGTATCCACCGGCATTCCCACCTCAACCGGCACCATAGGTTCTGCCAGATCAGCCACCAGCCGCGACCAGCCGGGCCGGAACGCGCCAAACCGCACGGCAGAGACACGTCCCGGCTCTGTCAGGATCATATCAGGGCGCACATCCGCCCAATCCGCCTCGCGAAAATCCACGACCAACCGTGCTGGCTCATCCAACAGGAACACCCGAAAGGGCACGCCCTGGCTCAGCGAAAGGGTCACCTGCGTCTTGCCAAACCATCCGTCTGTGATCTGGCTCTTCTCCGGATCAACGCGGGCAAGCGCGGTCAGCTCCTGCGCGCCCACCGTCTGCGCACAGGCCAGCGTGATCGCCAGGACCTTGAGAATTGCCCGTATCATGTCACCGCTTTGCGCTGTTCTTGGCCGCAGTCTAGCGTGGCACCTTGATGATTTGAACTCTTTTTGCGTTTGTGTCAGCCCAGCACCTGCGCCAGGTCCGCAATGATATCCTCGGCATCCTCGAGCCCCACGGACAGCCGGAAAATCCCGTCACCGGCGAAAGCCCGATAGCTCTCCAACTGCGCGCCTGCGAGGCGGAAAGAGGTTTCCATCAGCGCCTCTGTCCCCATCCAGAAGATCAGCGACCGGTGATGTCCCAGCGACACCGCGTAATGGATGACTTCCAGCTTCTCGATCATCCTTTGCGCCATGGCCTCTGCCGTTTCGCGGTCGCCGACCTGAAAGGAGATCATCCCGGAGGTATTGGTCATCTGCCGCTGTGCCAGATCGTACTGCGGATGGGACCTGAGCCCCGGATAGATGACTTTTGTCACGCTGGAATGATCTTCCAGCCATTCTGCAACCGCCTGCGCCCCTGCCTCATGCGCCTTCATCCGCAACGGCAAGAGCGACAACCCTCGCGCGATCAGCCAGGCGTTGAAGGGGGACAGAATGCCGCCGTGATGGATGGAGGCCTCATGCCGCATCTGGGCGATCAGGTCCTTGCGGCCCGCCACCGCGCCACCAACCGCATCGCCGTGCCCGCCGATGTATTTGGTCACCGAATGCATCACCAGATCGATGCCAAGGGCTGCATGATCCTGCCCCAGAGGCGAGGCAAAGGTCGCATCGCACGAGACCAGCGCCCCCGCATCATGCGCGATCTTCGAGACCGCCACGAGGTCCGTCAGCCGTCCGATGGGGTTCACCGGGCTTTCCGTGTGCACCAGTTTCGTGTTGGGCCGGATGGCTGCCGCCACCGCCTCCAGGTCGGACATATCGATAAGGCTCACCTCGATCCCGAGACGCGGCAGGGTATCCCGCGCCAGTTCTGCGACCCCGGCATAGGAGACATCCGACACGATGGTATGATCGCCCGCCGACAGGAACGTCAGAAAAATCGCCGTCGCCGCCGCCATGCCGGAGGCGGTACACAGACAATCCTCCGTGCCTTCCAGCGCGCTGATCTTGGCCTCCAGCGACCGGACATTCGGATTGGCCCAGCGGGCATATAGGAATGGCGTGTCCTCCTCCAGATCATGTGCTGAAAAGCCCGCCACCTGATCGGTCACGAAGGTCGAGGACATATGCAATGGCGGTGCGGATGCGCCTGTTGTCGGGTCTGGTCCTTCGCCGCTGTGAATGGCGGTTGTCATCAATCCCCGGGGCGCATTGCGGTGGCTCATGGCTGGCTCCTGTCCTGTTGCCTCGCGACACAATCGAAGCGCAGTCGCCTTGTCCAGCGTTTACGTGGCTGAGGTTGAGCCCAGCGACCTAGCGCTGCTGGATAAAGCCCTTCAGTCGCTTGAGCCCTTCTTCAATATCCGCCGTGCTGCGCGCATAGGAGAACCGCAAGGTCGTTGCCCCGCGCTGCGGATCAAAGTCCAGCCCCGGTGTCACCGCCACGCCCGCCTTTTCAAGCACTTCCGCTGAAAAAGCGCGGCTGTCGTCCGTCAGGTCGCTGACATCCGCATAGACATAAAACGCGCCGTCAGGCGGCGCGAAGGTCGTGAAGCCCGCATCCGCCAAACCGTCCAGCATCAACTGACGGTTCGCGCGGTAGACGTCCATGTTCGCCTGCAGTTCTTCTTCGCAATCCATCGCCGCCAATGCCGCGATCTGGCTGGCGTGCGGTGCGCAGATGAACATGTTCTGGGCGATCCGTTCCACAACCCGAACGTGGTCTTCCGGCACCACCATCCAGCCCACGCGCCAGCCGGTCATGGAAAAGTACTTTGAGAAGGAATTGATCACGTAGCATTCGTCCGTGATCTCAAGGGCCGTCACCGCTTTCTTCTCGTATTCAATGCCATGATATATCTCGTCGGAGATGAAGGACGCGCCAGCCTGTGCGCAGGCATCAATCAACGCGCCCATCTCGCCTTTGCCCAGCATTGTTCCTGTCGGATTGGCGGGCGATGCCACCATCAGCCCGGCCAAATCCATCCCCGCAAAATCCGCTGGCACTGGTTGGTAGCGGTTTTCAGGTGAGGTGGGCAAATCCACCGGTTGCAAGGCCAGCGCCTTCAGAATCTGGCGGTAACTGGGATACCCCGGCGCGCCGATGCCCACCTTGTCGCCTGTGTCGAAAAGTGCCGTAAACGCCAGGATGAACCCCCCCGAAGACCCCGGTGTAATGACCACACGGCCCGGGTCCAGATCGACGTTGTACCACTCCCCATACATCTGCGCGATCCGCGCACGCAGCGCTGGCAGACCCAGCGCGACTGTGTAGCCCAAAGCACCCTGCCCCATTGCCTTTGCCAGTGCCTCGGTTGCCTCTTTCGGCGCACCTGTGCCGGGCTGACCCACCTCCATATGGATGATGTGCCGACCCGCCGCTTCAGCAGCAGAGGCCGCCTGCATGACATCCATCACAATAAAGGGATCGACCGCTGATCTGGTTGATGCGCGCATGGGTTGCTCCTATCACTGGGGCGTGTATCACTGCGTTGCGCGTCCAACGTCAACCCGTTC
>CAYUSM010000295.1:0-4301 GCA_964447345.1 uncultured Sulfitobacter sp.
TTTCCCTTGCTACCAAAGCTATGCGATTCACGTCGCTGGGGGGACAGGCTTTGAATATCGGACGCGTTGTGCGGTGCGTTTTCGGGACACAAAGGCCATCGTCAGACAGACTTGTCTGATCGTATGAACCGTAAGTGCACACGAGTGCATTTGCCCTGTCACATTTCTAAAGGACGGACGGTTCGTCCGACGCGTGGTGTCTGATACGGCATCGTAACGTTGGCTGTGCTTTCTGTATCGAGTCCATTGGGCACGAGCCGGTTTCTCTGCTGGGACCGGGTAGCTGGTTGCGTGCCGATGGGTGGGGCTGTCGATCTTTGATCGGCTTTGTAAATATTAGGGGACTAAAAGAGTATTATGACGCAGGAACAATGGGGCGAAATCAGACAAAGACTGCTCAAGACAGTTGGTCAGAATAACTACACAACCTGGATCGAACCTCTGGTGCCTGGACAGGTCGCCAACGGGATCGCAACTTTGAATGTCCCTACCAATTTCTTTGGTAACTACGTCAGCCAGAATTTCTCTGACCTTATCCTGCACGAACTGAATGCCGAAGGCATCGAAGCCTCGCGTCTGAATTTTGTCCTGAATACGCAGGCAAACAGCGCTGCACGGCCAACCTCCGTCCCGGCGGAGAAGACCGAGGCCGCGACCCCGAAGCCAAACGGGGCACAGAAGAGTGGCGGGAATGTGGCGAGCACGGCGGCTCTTGATCCCAGGTTCAGCTTTGACAACTTTGTTGTCGGCAAGCCGAATGAACTGGCCCATGCCGCCGCGCGGCGCGTTGCCGAAGGCGGGCCCGTCACTTTCAACCCATTGTTCCTTTATGGTGGTGTGGGCCTTGGCAAGACGCACCTGATGCACGCGATTGCCCGCGAGTTGAAAGAGCGCAAGCCGGAGATGAACGTCCTCTACCTGTCGGCCGAACAGTTCATGTACCGCTTTGTTCAGGCGCTGCGCGACCGTAAGATGATGGATTTCAAGGAGCTTTTCCGCTCTGTCGATGTGCTGATGGTTGATGACGTGCAGTTCATCGCAGGCAAGGACAGCACGCAGGAAGAGTTCTTTCACACGTTCAACGCGCTGGTGGATCAGCACAAGCAGATCATCATCTCGGCTGACCGGGCGCCCACTGACATCAAGGACCTCGAAGAGCGGGTGAAGTCACGGCTGCAGTGCGGTCTGGTCGTTGATCTGCACCCCACAGACTATGAGCTGCGGCTTGGCATCCTGCAAAGCAAGCTGGAAGGCCAGCAGAAGACCTATCCCGATCTTGAGATTGAAGACGGCGTGCTGGAGTTTCTGGCCCATCGTATCACCTCCAACGTGCGTGTGCTCGAAGGCGCGCTGACACGGCTTTTTGCTTTTGCGTCGCTGGTAGGCCGCAAGATCGACATGGACCTCACTCAGGATTGTCTGGCGGACGTGCTGCGCTCAAACGAGCGCAAGATCACGGTGGAAGAAATTCAGCGCAAGGTGAGCGAGCATTTCAACATCCGCCTGAGCGATATGATCGGGCCCAAGCGGCTGCGCAGCTACGCCCGTCCGCGCCAGATTGCGATGTATCTGTCCAAGCAGTTGACCAGCCGGTCCCTGCCCGAGATCGGACGCCGTTTTGGCGGGCGCGACCACACCACGGTGATGCATGGTGTGCGCCGGATCGAAGAGCTGAAACAGACCGATACACAGATCGCCGAAGACCTTGAATTGCTGGGACGTGCGCTCAAGTCCTGAGACCAAAAGACAACGAGCAGTAACGACTTGAGGGGCCTTTGTGGCCCCTCTTGCATTTGATCCTTGAAACACTCAAAAGTCTTGCGCAAGCGGGGGAACCGGGTAGTCTGCCTCTCCCGGCAGTCCTGAGGGAGACACACATGAAATTCAGCATCGAGCGCGCAGCCCTTCTCAAGGCGGTGAGCCAGGCCCAGTCTGTCGTGGAGCGCCGGAACACCATCCCGATCCTCGCAAATGTGCTGATCGAAGCCGATGGCAGCGATGTGTCGTTCCGGGCAACCGATCTGGATATCGAGGTGGTGGACAAGGTCGGCGCGCAGATTGAGCGCGGTGGGGCGACGACGGTGTCGGCCACACTGCTGCATGAGATTGTGCGCAAGCTGCCGGATGGGGCGCTGATCAACCTGACGGCGGACACTGCGGCGGGCCGGATGACAGTCGAAGCGGGACGCTCGAACTTCTCTCTGGCGACGCTGCCGCGCGAAGATTTCCCGGTGATGGCGTCATCTGAATATGCGTCGAACTTCAGCGCACCCGCGCCAGTGCTGCGGCGGCTCTTTGACAAATCGAAGTTCGCGATTTCGACAGAAGAGACACGGTATTATCTGAACGGCGTCTATATGCATGTGTCGGATGCCGATGGCGGTAAAGTACTGCGCTGTGTGGCGACAGATGGGCATCGACTGGCACGGATTGATGCGGATCTGCCCGAAGGGGCTGCGGACATGCCAGGCGTGATTGTGCCGCGCAAGACGGTGGGCGAACTGCGCAAGTTGCTGGAAGATGACGAGATGAAGATCGCGGTTTCGGTGTCCGAGACCAAGGTACGTTTCGCCACGCCTGAGATCACGCTGACATCAAAGGTCATTGACGGCACTTTCCCCGACTACACCCGCGTCATCCCACAGGGGAATACCCGCAAAATGGAAGTGGATGCGTCTGACTTTGCCCAAGCCGTCGACCGGGTTGCAACTGTCAGCTCCGAACGGTCTCGCGCGGTGAAACTGCAGTTGGACGAAGACCGGCTTGTCCTTTCCGTCAATGCGCCCGACAGCGGTGCGGCAGAGGAAGAACTGGTTGTGGCCTATGGCGATGATCGGTTGGAGATTGGCTTTAATGCCAAATACTTGCTGGAGATCGCGAGCCAGGTGGACCGGGAGAATGCGGTGTTCCTGTTCAACTCTTCCGGTGATCCGACGCTGATGCGCGAAGGCAACGATCAGTCAGCAGTCTATGTTGTCATGCCGATGCGTGTGTGACGGGGGCGGAGTTTTTTGAAAACTCCGGACCGTTTTCTTCAAAAGAAAACGTGACTGCCGATGGGTAACCTCCATCTTTCTCAGCTGACGCTTTCGCACTTCCGGTCGCATAAGCGTGCCGTGATTGCGTGCGATGCACGGCCCGTGGCGATCTTTGGTCCCAATGGCGCAGGGAAGACGAACATCCTTGAGGCCGTTTCGCTGATTTCGCCCGGACGCGGGCTGCGCCGGTCGAGTGCTGAGGACATGACTCGGCGGCCAGAGGCACTGGGTTGGAAGATCACCGGTATCCTGCATTCGCTGCATCAAGTGCATGAGCTTGAGATATGGTCAGAGGCGGGAGCCGCCCGGCAAACCCGCATTGACAGCAAGACCGCGCCGCAGACCGCGCTGGGGCGCATTGCGCGGGTCTTGTGGCTGATCCCGGCGATGGATCGTTTGTGGATCGAAGGGGCCGAAGGGCGTCGGCGGTTTCTGGACCGGATGACGTTGAGCTTCCTGCCCGATCACGCAGAACATGCGCTGAGTTATGAGAAGGCCATGCGCGAGCGGAACCGGTTGCTGAAAGACATGGTACGCGAGCCTTCGTGGTATCTGGCGCTTGAGACGCGGATGGCGGAGGCGGGTGCGGCAATCCATGCAGGGCGACTGCAAGCGCTAGAGGCCATCGCAGAGGCGCAGAGACAGGCAGAGACCAGCTTTCCTGCGGCGACGCTTAAGCTGGTCTGCGACATGCCCTCTGAGGCCTCAGAGCTGCGCACAGCGCTTGCGGAGAACCGGCAGCGGGACCTCGCGGCGGGGCGGACCTTGATCGGGCCGCATCGGGCGGACCTTTACGGGGTCTATGCGGCCAAGGATGTGCCTGCCAAGGATTGTTCGACCGGGGAGCAGAAGGCGCTGCTTGTCTCGTTGATCCTGTCAAACGCGCGGGCACTGGCCCGGGACTTTGGCGCGCCGCCGATCTTGCTGCTGGATGAGGTCGCCGCACATCTTGATGCGGACCGCCAAGCGGCCCTCTATGACGAGATTTGTGCGCTGGGTGCACAGGCCTGGATGACCGGCACGGGGCCGGAAATGTTCGCGGCTTTGGGTGATCGGGCGCAGCGGTTGAAGGTCACTGAAGAAGGTGGCGTTTCGGAAGTATCCATGGTCGGCTGACGGGCCACAGTTGGCCACAAAATATTGTGTCAATTGCGTGACATTCCCCCTGAAAAACACTATAAATCGGGCAAACTCAGAAGGTTCTCCCACATGTCCGATCAAGAACAAACACCACAGGAATATGGTGCGGATTCTATCAAGGTT
>CAYUSM010000296.1:0-4285 GCA_964447345.1 uncultured Sulfitobacter sp.
CCAGCCGCCTGATGGACACCGGTGGCCGCGTGTCCAAGTTCAAGAACAAGTACGCGGGCCTGTCGCTGTAATCAGCGCACAGCCAACGCAAAGATTATGCGCCGCCCCCCATGGGGCGGCGTTTTTCGTTTGAGCGGTTGTCTTGGTGAAGCTCCAGAGCCGTTTCAGGTTCGGGTCAGGCCGCGAGCAATTGAGCCGCCCCGCGTTTGGCGCTTGGGCGCGCTGCGCGGCCATAGCTGTCGGGGGCCGTGCGCAGCTCTGGAAACAGCTCCAGCAACTCCCAACGGGCGCGGTCGTCCAGCCCCGGCAGGCTATAGCTGCCGGGCTGATAGCTTTCCGACCACGCACCCTGCGACAGAACAAGCTGATGGGCGTCAAAGAGCATGTGGAAGTAGGTCACCACCGGCACCTCGCGCTGGATAATGGTGCTTCCGTTGACGAGATAGTCCGCCGCTGCAATCACCTCTTCCTCGCCAAAGTACAGCTGAGTGCGGAAGTCCGTGAACAGCATCCGGTGCTGTGGTGAGACGCGGAGCCGGTCTGCATTGCCGATGCTGCCGGGTGCAAACTCAATCGGAGCAAAGACCCCCTGCCCTGAAACTCTCCGGGACCCGATCCAGCGCAGCGGCTGGGGGCCATCGTCGCGGGTCAGGACCAGATCACCGGGGCGCAGGTCCTCGATCAGGCGCGCACCCTGCGGTGTCTCAATACGGGTACCCTTGGCAAAGCAGATGATGCTTTCGATCTCTGAGAAGGTGACCGTGGTCCCATCAAGCAGCGTTGCGGTGCCTGACTTGCCGCCGGGCGACTGATCAGACGTATTGATGACCACGGACCCGGCCAGCAACTGACCTCCGAAGTCCAGCGTATCGCCAAGGGTTTCATCCGTCTCGCCGCCGGTGATGTTGATCGTGCCACCGCCCAGCGCAGTGCTGTCGATGATAAATGTGTCGTCCCCATCACCGCCTGTCGCAACGTCGCCGCTGCCGACATTGATGACATCGTCGCCCTCATCACCTGACAAGGTATCGGCACCCTGACCGCCGGTGATCGTATCATCGCCGGTTCCGCCACTGACACTGTCGTCGCCATCACCGGAGTCCACGACATCATTGCCGCCCCCAGCTTCAACCGTATCGTCAAGACTGCCTTCCGGGACGGCGTCAAATTCAATGTCCGAGAAATAGATGGCCTGCTGGGTTGTGCCGCCGTTGTCGTATTCAACAATGATCTGGCTGACCGGGCCTGGAATCTCGATAAGGGCCGAAGCCTCAACACTTCCGGCGCTAAAGTTGGTCAGACCACCGGTGATCGTATTGCCTGTTACCGTGTGGTTGCTGCCACCCGTGATATTGACGGTGACTTCATTGCCATCAGCGTCAAAGGCTCGAACGGTGACGATATCCTGAAAATTGTTCGTCCCATCGTTCAGCCCGTCGATGTCGCTGATCCGGAAGCGGACATTCTCGACGTTTTGTTCAAATCCCGATCCGCTTTGCGCGGAAAGATCGAATGTCAGGGTACTGTTATCTGAACTGCCATTGGCAAAAAGGTAGCCTGCGGAGGTGGAGCTGAACGTCTCACCGGGTGCGACGTAGATCGAGTCAGTACCCCCACTCTGCTCAGACGAGAAATTCTCGTTCGTCTGGACGTCAGAATATGTGACCTGAACGTCGATGCCGCCGGTGTCTTGCGTGACACCGCCCCGCAGGTCCTGCTCATCTGCATAGTCGGACCAGTTGAACTCCAGCGGGGTGTCAGGTTCAAAGGACTGGTCAATCTGGTCGTTGCCCGGATCGCCGGTGTAGTTCGCGTCGATTGTATCGTCGCCTGCTGTCCCTTCCACGATTCCGTCGGATTCGACATAATCGCTGTACTGGAACGCGGGATCGCCGCTGCTTGAATCCGGCGCGGTGTTGTAATCATCCGTCTGGTAGGTCCGGCCCGGAACAAGGGGCACTTCGGACAGCGTGTAGTAGCCTGTGTTTGGGCCAGAATCGATGCGGAAGGTGACAAGCTGAAACGTCTCACCCGTTGTCAGATCGGTGAGCGTCCAGGATTCTTCTGCATAGACAGGTTGTGACGTGCCATCGGCATTCCCACCAATGATCGTCGTGGCGGTCGTGCCTGCTTCAAAAGCCTGATCGTCAAGGAAGAGCCCACCTGTGCCCCCGCCGGTATCGTCGATAACGGCAGAGCCTTCGGGCACGCCGGGGCCGGAATAGGTGGTGGTTCCGCCAATGGTGTTGTTGATGACACCAAGCGGGTCAAATTCGTATAGATTTACCGTCGTTGGCATCTTTGCCCGCGCCTTTGCCCTTCAACGCCAACCGTCCCGTTCTCGGGATCCGCGCGCCTTTTTATGGCCAATCCAGGACAATGCCCCGACCTGACTGCTTTTGGTCCATGATCGATAAAGAATGGGGCAAAATTATGGCAAATTCTCATGACCTTCCGCAGAAGCGGTTCTTGATCCTTGGTCCAACGGCGAAATGCCAGTTGCCTGCCGCAACGCTGCACTTCCCAAATGCGCAAACCCCACATATAGTGTGCTCAACAATATCCTGCATGAAACGCGGGGGGCAGAGGGACAGGCAATGGCGCATATCATCGTCGTCGGCAACGAAAAGGGCGGCGCGGGCAAATCCACCGTATCCATGCATCTGGCGACCGCCTTGGCGCGCATGGGCCATAAGGTCAGTGGCCTTGATCTGGACTTGCGGCAACGGACTTTTGGCCGATACGTCGAAAACCGCCGCGCGTTTCTCAAACAAGCCGGGCTGGCTCTGCCAAGCCCGGATTTGGCCGAACTGCCCGAGATCGAGGCCAGCAGCCTGAAACCCGGCGAGAACGTCTATGACCACCGGCTGAGCGCAGCAGTTGCGGCGATGGAGCCCAACAACGACTTCATTCTGATTGACTGCCCGGGCTCTCACACAAGGCTCAGCCAAGTGGCGCACTCACTGGCGGATACGCTGATCACACCGCTGAACGACAGTTTCATCGACTTTGACCTGCTGGCACATACAGATGCGACAGGGGAAAAGATCACCGGGCCGTCGGTCTACTCCGAGATGGTCTGGACCGCGCGGCAGCTGCGGGCGCAGGCCGGTCTTGCCCCCATCGATTGGGTTGTGGTGCGCAACCGCTTGGGCGCACAGCGTATGGTGAACAAGGAAAAGATGGAACGCGTGGTCAAGAAGCTGTCAAAGCGGATCGGTTTCCGCGTGGCACCCGGCTTTAACGAGCGTGTGATCTTCCGGGAGCTGTTTCCGCGGGGCCTGACGCTGCTTGATCTGAAAGACATCGGGGTCAAACAACTCAACATCTCCAATGTGGCCGCACGTCAGGAACTGCGCGATCTGGTGAAAGAGCTGAAATTACCCGGGGTGACGGCAGACTTCTGAAACCGTTGATGGTTATTGAGGCGTTGGCACCACCCGGTTTTGCCGCATCAATACGTAAAGGTTGGAAACAAAAAGCGCGCCGATGATGATCGCGCCTCCGACCCATGTGTGGAGCCCAAGGCTTTCGCCGATCACGACCCATGCCAGCAGTGGTGCCAGAACGCTTTCCAGCAGCACCAGCAATCCGACCTCCGCCGAGGTGATGTAACGCGGGCCAATCGCAATCAGAACCGAACTCACCAGAATGACCGCCGCATGCCCAAGGACCAAAGGCGCTTGATCCAGCGGCATGGAAAATGGAGCGGCGAAGGGGGCTATGATCAGCGACGCCGCGACGTATCCCATCGCCACGCCCGGCACCATCGACGTTGCGCGCACATGCCGTGCTGCGGTCAGGGCTGCGGCAAACAGCGCGGATACGCTGAGCGCCAGCAGGTCACCGGCAAGGCTGGCATTCTCGGTTTCGCCGGACCCATAGGCGATGATGGCCAAGCCGGGCAACACTGCCGCGATGGTCAGCAAGGTGCGGGGGCTGAACGGCTCGTGAAGAAAGATGCGACTGAAGATGGCGGCAAAAACCGGCAACGAAGCAATGATGAACACAACGTTGGCAATTGACGTCAGACTGACCGCGACGACGAAAAGCACGCCACTTGCGCCGACCCCCGTCATGTAGATCAGACCGTAGCGCCCGGTGCGCAGTACGGCCCGGAATGGCTCGCCGCCTTTGGTCAGCAGAATCCAAAGAGCCGACAACCCACCCGCCAAGAGCAACCGCCAAAAGGCTATTGTCAGGGCCTCTGCATCAATCAGGCGCACGAAGAGCGAATCCGGCACCACAAAAAGGACACCGAAGAAGGTAATCAAAAGACCTTTGG
>CAYUSM010000297.1:0-4282 GCA_964447345.1 uncultured Sulfitobacter sp.
TGATCCGCCGCTACGCCAAGATGTTTCCGTTCCGGCCCTACGAGGCCGGGATCGCGGCAGGCACCGAATTCTGCGTCTTTGACGTGCCCGAAGTGGGCCGTTTTGGTCTGTCGATCTGCTATGACATCTGGTTCCCCGAAACGACACGCCAGTTGACCAGCCAGGGTGTCGAGGTGCTGTTGCACCCGGTACTCACAGGCACCACGGACCGCGACGCAGAACTTGCCATCGCACGAGCGACGGCGGCGCAGTTCCAATGCTACATCTTCGATGTGAACGGCCTTGGGGCAGGCGGCGTTGGCAAGTCTTGCGTGGTCGATCCAACCTCAATGGTGCTGCACCAGTCAGCCGGGCAAGAGGACATGTTCCCCATCGAGATCGATCTCGACATGGTCCGCCGTCAGCGCGAAATGGGGATGAAAGGTCTGGGGCAGGTCCTAAAATCCTTCCGCGACCGATCCACTGATTTCTCGGTCTATGACAGAACCTCTGGAACCGATGCGTATCTGCAGACGTTGGGACCCCTAGAAATACCACAACAGGGAAGCCGCGCAGGGCTGCACGTAGACGTGCCCGCGCAGCGAGTGCCAGATGCACCTGCCTACAAGGGCCTCGAATCCATGCCAAGCTTTGCGCATCACCGTTCCGGTTTTGCGCCCGAACCGCTTCCCAATCCAACGGCTGGCACAGCAAACCTGCCAGAAGAAACAGACCCCCCGGCGTCACCCGCTGCGGGGATGCCAAACCCACCTGTCAAACCTGGCGTTCTGACAGGCACAGGAGAACCATCCAGCGGATAAGGGACTGCAAGAAAGCAGACGCGGTAAGCGTCTCCAACGAATGCAGCCGCTTCCCGCGACAACGGAGAAGTATGCATGCATTCGATGAACGAGTATTCCTCGGCAATTCAGCTTCGGTCAGACCGGTGGAGCGCGCTGCGTGAAAGCGCCACCGCGCTGACCCGTGCGCCCAAGCCCAAGGATGAAGCTGTACTCAAAAAAAGAATTGAAGAGCTTTTTAACTCGCTTGCGATGATAGAGGCCTACTGGGCCTTTCCTGGCATGTCCGCCTTTGATCACATGCGGCGCCAATACGAGCATGGAAACTTCGAAGACCTCGCGTTCACCGTCAATCGTGTGACGCGCGCACTGACCACGGGTGCCTATCGCCGCCGCCACATCCCTCTTGATCGCGACATCGTCGATCATGAGGAAGACGACGAAGCGATGCTGCCGCCCGAAGCCCGCGCGCTGGCCAAACCCTATTTTGAAGTGCTGATCGTCGATAATGTGAACGAGCAGCAGGAGCGCTGGTTGAAATCCAACGTCACCCGGATGCGCCGCTCCGAAGACCCGTTCATCTACGAAGCGGTTGTTGTGAACAGTGTCGAAGACGCGCTGATCGCCATCATGTTCAACCACAACATTCAGGCCATTGTCGTGCGCCCCGGTCTGCTGCTGAAGTCCAAGATCGACCAGGATATCCTCACCCGCTACCTTGCCCGAGCCGGTGGCCGCGATGAGATTGATGCGTTGGAGCCTGAATTCTATGGCCCAGAGCTGTGCCGCATGATCGCCAAGGTGCGTCCCGAGCTGGACGCCTATCTGGTGACCGAACGCTCCGTGGAAGAGATTGCAGGCCTTGATCTGGGGATCTGCCGCCGGGTCTTCTACAATCAGGAAGACTTCATGGAGTTGCATCTGAACATTCTGCGCGGTGTGCAGGCGCGGTTCAAATCGCCTTTCTTCACCGCGCTGGTGGAGTATTCCAAACAGCCCACCGGTGTCTTCCACGCCATGCCGATCAGCAGGGGCAAATCAATTTCCAGATCGCATTGGATACAAGACATGGGGGCTTTCTACGGTCCCAACATCTTCCTTGCAGAAACATCGGCCACCTCGGGTGGTCTGGACTCCCTGCTGGAACCCCACGGCCCGATCAAGGAAGCACAGGAACTGGCCGCGCGCGCCTTTGGCTCGAAACAGACTTTTTTTGCCACCAACGGCACATCGACCTGCAACAAGATCGTTGTGCAGGCCCTGATCAAACCCGGTGACATCGTGCTGGTCGACCGCGACTGCCACAAATCCCACCACTACGGCATGGTACTGGCCGGTGCGCAGGTCAGCTATCTCGACAGCTATCCGCTCAACAAATACTCGATGTACGGCGCCGTGCCGCTGAAAGAGATCAAGCACCAGCTTCTGGCCCTCAAAGCAGCAGGCAAGCTGGACAAAGTCCGTATGTTGCTGCTGACCAACTGCACATTCGACGGTCTGATCTATAATGTAGAGCGGGTCATGGAGGAATGTCTGGCAATCAAGCCAGACCTGATATTCCTGTGGGACGAGGCATGGTTCGCCTTCGCCCGCTTCAGCCCAACCTATCGCCAGCGCACGGGGATGGAAGCCGCCAACCGGTTGCGTGAAAAGCTCCGCTCAGACAGCCACACGCGGCTCTATGAAGCCCAGCAAAGCCTTCTGGCAGATGCTGACGACGATACACTTCTAAACACCCGTCTCATCCCGCCACCTGATGCGCGGGTGCGGGTCTACACCACGCAATCCACGCACAAGACACTGACATCGCTGCGGCAGGGCTCGATGATCCATGTTAACGATCAGGATTTCAAAGGCGAAGTGGAGCAAAGCTTCCACGAAGCCTACATGACCCACACGTCAACCTCGCCCAACTACCAGATTATCGCCTCGCTCGATGTGGGCCGACGGCAGGTGGAACTGGAAGGGTTTGAGTTCGTCCAACGTCAGGTCGAAGCGGCCATGTCCATGCGCCGAGCCATCATGGAGCACCCGCTTCTGAAGAAGTACTTCAAAGTGCTGACTGCAGGCGACATGATCCCCGAAGAACATCGCGAGAGCGGCGTGACCAGCTACTATGACATTGAACAGGGCTGGACGGACATGTGGGATTGCTACGAGAAGGACGAATTTGCCCTCGATCCGACACGTGTGACGCTTGCGGTTGGCGGGACGGGCTGGGACGGTGACACCTTCAAGACGGACATCCTGATGGATCGCTACGGCATCCAGATCAACAAGACCTCGCGCAACACTGTCCTCTTCATGACAAACATCGGCACTACGCGCTCCAGCGTGGCCTACCTGATCGAGGTGCTGGTGGAGATCGCCAAGTCGCTGGACGAGCGGTTGGATGACGCCAGCCGCATGGAGCGTCTGGGCTTTGAAAAACGTGTTTCCAACCTAATGGAACACTACCCGCCGCTGCCGGACTTCAGCCGCTTCCATGATGCGTTCAAGGCGGACGATACACCCGAAGGGGATATCCGAACGGCATATTACCTCAGTTACGATGATGAAAACTGCGACTACCTTGACCTGAACGGGTCATTGAAAGAGGCAATGGAGGCAGGCGAAACCATTGTTTCTGCCAGCTTCATCATACCCTATCCGCCAGGCTTCCCGATCCTTGTCCCCGGACAGGTGATCAGCGACGAAATCCTGGCCTTCATGCGGGCGCTCGACGTGAGCGAAATCCACGGATACCGGCCCGATCTGGGCCTGCGCGTCTTCACGCCCGAAGCGCTAGACTCGGTCCGCGCAAAACATCTTTCCAACTCGCCGGCTTAAGAAAAGGAGCACCAATATGGCTACCGTTCTCAAAAACATCTCGGAAATTCGCCGGTTCTTTCACCGCAACGAAGACCCGATCTATTTCATCTCGGCCACCAACTTTAACCTGCTGGGGCTGGACGAATGGGTCAAGAATTTCAAGTACATCTGCTACATCGACTGCTACGGCGGCAAGCATCCCAACGTGTTCTGCCCCTCCGAACAGCCTCATGCAGAATTCCAGTCCATCGAGGACATCAACAACTACCTGCTGCAGCACAAGGAGGTCATCGACTTCATCAAGCGGCGCGGCGGCAAACCCAAGTTCGTCTTCCTGATGTTCGATGAAGAAACCGAGCGGCTGTCCAAGGAACTGGGTGCCACCGTATGGTTCCCCAAAGCCAAGCTGCGCACTTCCATGGACAACAAGATCGAAACCGTGCGCATCGGCAACAAGGCCGGTGTGCCATCGGTGCCGAATGTGCTGGCGGAGGTGAAGTCCTATGAGGATCTGAAGAAGACCTGCGAGAAGGCCAAGATCGGGCACGATCTGGTGCTGCAATCGGCCTTTGGCGATTCCGGGCACACCACTTTCTTCATCAAATCCGAGGCGGATTTCCGGCGCCATGAGCATGAGATCGTCGGGGAAGGCGAGATCAAGATCATGAAGCGGATCGATTGCCGTGGATCAG
>CAYUSM010000298.1:0-4275 GCA_964447345.1 uncultured Sulfitobacter sp.
TTGCGGTGCCCATCGCCTCGCGGCTGGGGCTGGGGTCCGTGCTGGGCTATCTGGCTGCGGGCATCCTTATCGGGCCTTTGCTGGGGCTGGTGGGGTCCGAGACGAAGGATTTGCAGCACTTCGCCGAATTCGGCGTGGTGGTGATGCTGTTTCTCATCGGGCTTGAGCTTGAGCCGCGTGCGCTTTGGGACATGCGCCACAAGCTGCTGGGGCTGGGCGGATTGCAGGTTGCCCTATCCACGGCCGCGCTGATGGGCATTGCGATGGCTTATGGGCAGACATGGAATGTGTCCCTGGCGGTGGGCCTGACGCTGGCGCTGTCCTCTACGGCGATTGTGTTGCAGACGCTGTCGGAAAAGAACCTGATGCAGACCAGCGGCGGCAGATCGGTATTCTCTGTCCTGCTGACCCAGGACATTGCGGTGATCCCGATCCTCGCTTTCCTGCCGCTCCTTGCCATTCAGTCCATTGGCGGCGTGATGCCCGATGGATCAATCTCTCTGGACGCTGAGGAGGTCGATAAAGCCCACGGCAGCGAGGACGGACATCATGGTCCCGCTGCCGCGGAAGCGGCGTTCAACTTTATCGAAAGCCTGCCGGGCTGGGGGGTGACACTTGTCACCATCGGGGCCATCGCCCTGATCATCATTGTTGGTGTGTTCTTCACGCGGCCGGTCTTTCGCTTCATTCATTCCGCCAACCTGCGGGAGATGTACACCGCAATTGCCCTGCTGATTGTGGTGGGCATTTCCTTCCTGATGATCCTTGTGGGCCTCTCCCCCGCTCTTGGCGCCTTCCTGGCGGGTGTTGTGCTGGCCTCCTCTGAATTCCGGCACGAGCTTGAGACTGACCTTGAGCCCTTCAAGGGGCTGCTGCTGGGTCTCTTTTTCATCACCGTTGGCGCTGGCATCAACTTTGAATTGCTGTTTGCCGATACCATCATCATCCTCGGCATGGCACTTCTTGTGATCCTCGTGAAAGGGTTGATCCTTTTCGGCCTTGCCCGGGCCTTCAAAATCAGGGGACGCGATCAGTGGCTTTTCGCACTTGGTCTGGCGCAAGCCGGTGAGTTCGGTTTTGTCCTGATCAGCTTCTCCGTCACCACCAATGTGATGCCCAACACGGTTGCGGAGACACTGCTCTTGGTCATCGCGCTTTCCATGCTGATCACACCGCTGCTGTTCATCCTCTACGAGGTGATCAGCAAACGGATGGAGGAGACCCACGGTCCAATTGAGCCGGACGACATCGACGAAGATGGCCCTGTCATTATTGCTGGCATTGGCCGTTTTGGTCAGATCGTAAATCGTTTGATCCAGGCCAGTGGCTTTCAAACGGTCGTTCTGGACCACAATCCCGAAACCATCGCGGTGATGCGGCGCTTTGGGTACAAGGCGTTCCTGGGCGACCCCACGCGCCCCGACATCCTGCGCAAGGCCGGTCTGTCTGACGCGCGGGTGCTGGTTGTGGCGCTGGACGATCAGAAATCCGCGCTGGACCTTATCGCCTATGCACGCAAGCAAAGACCCGATCTACACATCGTCAGCCGCGCGCATGACCGGACGGATGTGTACCGCCAATATCAGGCAGGATCAGACGACATTGTGCGCGAAATGTTTGACGGCTCGCTGCGTGCCGGGCGCTACGCGTTGGAAAACCTTGGTTTGTCGGAGTTTGAGGCCCATGAGGCCGAGCGGATGTTCTTTGATCATGACCGAATGTCTGTACGCGAGTTGGCCTCGCTCTGGCGCCCGGACGTGGAACCTTCACAGAACAAGGAATACGTGGCCCGCGCCAAGGAATTGCAAAAAGACCTTGAGACAGCTTTCCTGAACCGAGGTGAGCTGGAAGAGAAGAAGCGCGCCTGAGCCAGATGCTCAGGTCGCCTTCCACATGATCAGCCGTCGCTGACGCCCGCCTGCGCAAAGGTGGCCATGCCCGCGTGGCAGGCCATTGCCCCTTTCATCACTGCAATCGCAAGCGCGCCGCCAGATGCTTCGCCAAGCCGCATGCCAAGCTGCAACAGAGGCTCTTTGCCCAAGGCTTCCAGCATGCGCCCATGCCCGCCTTCCGGGCTAAGGTGCCCCGCAACCGCGTGATCAAGCGCGCCCTCGTGCGTATGTGCCAGGGTCAGCGCCGCCGCCGTGCAGATGTAACCATCAAGGATCACCGGAATGCGCAGGGCACGCGCACGTGCCATGGCCCCTACCATCCCTGCCAGCTCGCGCCCACCGAGGCGTCGCAGCATCTCCAGCCCGTCGCCCTGCCCCTTGTGCAGCGCCACACCTTCGGCAACCACCTGCGTCTTGAGCGAAAGACCGGCATCATCAACGCCCGTACCCCGTCCTGTCCAATCCGCCGCCTCGCCGCCCAGCAATGCCGCGCTGAGCGCTGCCGCCGCTGTGGTGTTGGCGATGCCCATCTCACCCACGACCAGCAGATCGGCATCTATGTTCACTGCGTCCCAACCTGCCTTGAGTGCTGCAACGAGGTCGTCCTCGGTCATCGCAGGGCCCTGCGTGAAGTCCTGGGTGGGCCGATCCAATTCGAGCGCCACCACATCCAAGGTGGCCCCATTGGCTTTCGCGATTTGGTTGATGGCGGCCCCGCCGTGCTGAAAGTTCAGCACCATCTGCTCTGTCACCTCGGCAGGAAAGGCCGACACACCACGCGCCGCTACACCATGATTGCCTGCAAAAACAATCACCTGTGGGGCCGTAATCTCGGCGTTCTCACCCCCGCGCCAGCTGCGATACCACAGGGCGAGGTCTTCCAGCCGTCCCAATGCGCCGGGGGGTTTGGTCAGCTGCATGTTGTGATCCGCTGCAGCGGCCAGCACGTCCTGATCAGCCGAAGGCTGATCTGCCAGTAAGGCGCGGAAGTCGGAAAGCGAGGTGAAATCTTGGGTCATGGACATGCTCGGGCATCTGGTTAAGTTGCCCCTGTCTAGCCGCCTCCATGCGGCACCGAAAGAGGCCCAGAGGCACAAAAATGACCGGAAACGACACGGCCCCGCCTGCCTTTCGGCCTGAGTTACGCGATCTGCGGGTTGCGCTGGCGTTGCTGACCCGCCTGCCACTGCCGCACCCCGAATATGACGCTAGTGATCCGCGTCCAGCGGCCTATGCCGCCTGGGCCTATCCCATCGCTGGTGTGTTGATCGCCTGGATTGCCGCTCTGGTCGCCGTGGTATCCCTCGCCCTGGGTCTGTCCACGCCTGTTGCGGCTCTGATCGCTCTTGGCGTAGGCAGCATTTGCACCGGTGCCATGCATGAAGACGGCTTGGCCGATTGTGCGGATGGCTTCTGGGGGGGCTGGACGCGGGAACGGCGGCTGGAAATCATGAAAGACAGCCAGATCGGCACCTATGGGGTGATCGCGCTGATCCTGTCTTTTGGTCTGCGGTGGGCAGCGCTGTCCGGTCTGATGGCTGCTGGCGCGATGGTGATCCCGATGGTGTCTGCCGCTGTGATCTCCCGCGCCGCAATGGTCGGCGTCATGTATGCTCTGCCCAATGCCCGCCCGAATGGGCTGTCACGTCAGACCGGTACTGTGCCAAAGAATGCCGCGCTGGTTGCTGTCGGCATGGGTTTGATCGCCGCACTTTTCGTGGCAAATGCAGCCTTCCTCGCCCTCCTGTTCTGGGTGGTTGTCGTGACCATCGGATGCGCGCTGATCGCAAAAGCCAAAATTGGCGGGCAAACCGGCGATGTCCTGGGCGCCACCCAGCAGATCATCGAAATCACTGTTCTGCTGGCCTGCCTCGCGGCCCTTTGATGCAAAACGCCGCCCCCGGATGGGGACGGCGCTGATATCATACTGACATGTTTCTTACGCGGCGATGCGGCTTTCGAGCACGTCACCAACCTGCTTGGCTGCTGCCAGCTCGTCTCCACCAGAGACCGCAGCCACTTCACGCGTCAGACGCTCCAGCGCTGCTTCGTAAAGCTGACGCTCGGAGTAGCTCTGTTCACGCTGGTCATCCGTGCGGTGCAGGTCGCGCACGACCTCGGCAATTGCAATCAGGTCACCTGAGTTGATCTTCTGCTCATACTCCTGCGCCCGGCGGGACCACATGGCGCGCTTGACCTTGGCTTTGCCCTTCAGGGTCTTCATCGCATGGCTGATCACGTCAGGCGAGCTGAGCGCGCGCATCCCGATCTCGGTGGCCTTGTGCGTCGGCACACGCAGGGTCATCTTGTCTTTCTCGAACGCAATTACGAACAGCTCCAGCGAAATGCCGGCGACTTCCTGCTCCTCGATCGAGATGATCTG
>CAYUSM010000299.1:0-4268 GCA_964447345.1 uncultured Sulfitobacter sp.
ACACGGCCCGCGAGGTCATGGAAAGCGCCAATGACCCCGTGGTCCACCTCGACGTCAAACTCACCGTCGATGCGGGACAGGGCAAAAACTGGGCCGAAGCGCACTAGCCCAAAAAACCCAGGCGCTGCCCGTCGCTTCATCTTTCCAATACAATTCAGACACCGCACCAGACACCAAAACTGCCAAATCCATTCCGGGAACTGTCCTATGATCCACACCTGGGAAGAGCTTAAGACCCTGGGCCTGTCGCTGAACCTGCCCAAGGTCGAGGTTGCCACCAGCTGGGGCAATGAAAACCTCAAGGCGCACGGTAAAATGTGGACGTGGTGGTCGCCCTACGTTGATGCCGCGATCTTCAAGGGCTCCATAGAAGAGCGCGAGATGCTGATGGAGGTGGACCCCGATACCTTTATCCTCCATCCCCACTACGCCAAACACGGGCTGATCATGGTGGCTGCGGGTCGGATCGACCCTGGCTGGGCCGAAGCCCGTCTACGCCAGACCTGGCGCGACATGGCCCCAAAGCGTTTCCTCAAGGAATGGGATGCCAGCAAAAACGCCCCGTAGGATGGGTGCTTGCACCCATCGCCAACTTTCTTGCAAGAAAGTGTTCAAGAGTTTTGCAAAACTCTTGCCACTCCACCACCAAAGCATCCTGCGCTCACCCATGACCCCGATCTTCTATTCCTTCCGCCGCTGCCCCTACGCCATGCGCGCGCGGCTGGCGCTGGACGTCTCAGATCAGCAGGTCACCCTGAGAGAGGTCGTCCTGCGGGACAAGCCGGCAGCTTTTCTCGATGCTTCCCCCAGTGCCACCGTGCCCTGTCTGGTCACAGGCGACCAGACCCTCGACGAAAGCCTCGACATCATGCGATGGGCGCTGGCGCGGCACGACCCCGAAAGCTGGCGTGATATGCCCGACGAGGGGGAGCAGTGGATCGCGCAATGCGACGGGCCATTCAAACACGCGCTTGACCGGACAAAGTACGCGACACGTTACCCAGATGAGGACCCGGCCTTTCACAGAGAAGAAGCGACGGCGTTCCTTGGCGAGCTAGATGCGCAGATCGATGGGTGGCTCTTTGGCAAACAAACCCTCGCCGACGCAGCGATCCTGCCTTTTGTCCGACAGTTCGCCTTTATCGACAAGCCATGGTTCGATGCGCAACCCTGGCCCCGGCTACACCGCTGGCTGGACCGTTTTCTGCTTTCAGACAGTTTTGCCCGGATCATGTGGAAGTATCCGCAGTGGCATCCCGGCGATGCGCCGCAGCTCTTTCCCGAAAGGTGATGCAATGGGTCCGCCTTAAACGCGCCCTTGCAAACAAAGCTACCCCTGGCCGGGTTCCTGTCTGACCAACCGCGCAACCACGCGCCGTGTCAGCGGTGCTACGAACAGAACAACCGGGAAGGCCACAAGCCAGCTCGACAGCCAGGCTTCCATCCACAAGCCCGCCACGCCGGGCACCATACCCACGGCCCGGACGGTGGCGATGCCCGAGACGATACAGGACATCAGCCCCGACAGGATCAGGCCAAAAACAACCGGCGCAAAGCGTGCAGGGATCATGCGTGTGACATCCAGCTCAGTGTCTCTTCCGTGCGACCATCGCACTGGTACTCTCCGGCAATCCAGCCGTCATACCCATGCGCTTCTATTGCCGCAAAGAGGCGTTGGAAATCAACATCTCCGGTCCCCGGCGCGCCACGGCTCGGGGTATCGCCGATCTGGATATGCCCAACCAGTGGTGCGTATCTTTCAAATACCGCAACCGCATCCCCATGAATGACCTGCGCGTGATAGCTGTCGTACTGCAGCGCCACGTTCGGCGCCTCAACCGCCTCCAGAACTTCCGCCGCAAGACCATAATCACACATGAAGTACCCCGGCATGGCAGTCCGGTTAAGCGGCTCCACACATAGCGTCACACCCGTTGGCGCGCATTCCGCGGCCCAGATGAGGTTGTCGATGAAGGTCTGCTTTGCTTCGGCTCCTTCACCCTCGCCAGACATCACATGCACCAGTGATGCACCCAGCGCCTCGGCGTAGCGATAGGTACGGATCATGTCGCGGCGGAAGCGCTCGATCAAATCCGGGTTGGCCGCGAATCCCCGTTGCCCACCCGTGTAGTTTGGGGGCGGCGCGTTCAGCAGAACCATCTCAAGACCATTCGCCGTCAGCGCACGCCGCGTCTCCTTGGCCGCAATGTCATAGGGAAAGAGGATCTCGACCGCCTTAAACCCCGCATCCGCAGCGGCACTGAACCGGTCCAGATATGGCAATTCTGCCCAGAGAAACGTAAGATTTGCAGCAAAGTTGAGCGACATGCCCGGGGCTTACGGCAGTTCGTCTGACGGGATGATCCCAAAGAACTCGCCCCCCGACCAGACGCCAAACCATCCCTCGTGGTGCACACCCAGATCGACCAGTCGATAGAAACTCTTGCGGTCAATCAGCGCCTCAAGATTGCGGCGGATAAGCACGTAGGGTGAGGGCTCTCCTGTTTCCTTGTCCCGTTCTACCCGGATCGGATGGTCAGCCCCTGCCTTGGCCTGATCATCCACATTCGTCGTGAAGGTCAGCACCTGATCCACACCCTCGCCTGTCACGTCGAAATCGACGGCAACAAAAGGCGCGTCCTCCACCTGCAGTCCAACCTTTTCAACCGGTGTGACAAGGAAGTATTCGTCGCCTTCGCGCCACAAGATCGTCGAGAAGAGCTTCACCAGCTCCTTGCGGCCAATCGGCGTCCCCTCGTAGAACCATGTGCCGTCCCGCTTGATCTGCATGTCCAGATCACCACAAAACGGCGGGTTCCACTTCTCGATCGGCGGCAATCCGCGGCCTTTTGCTGCTTTTGCAGACGCTGCCAGGTCACTTGCTGTCGGGGTCACGGTTTTTTGTCCGCTCATTGCTTTTGCCATTCCCTATGGACGCGTTAGGTTTACAGTGAAGATATATAGTCCCAGGGAAGCAATTGTCATGACCGAAGCCGAAGACATGGTGGCGCAAATCGAAGCGTTGGGAGGAAAACTCGCAGAAGCGAAAGCATCCATCACCAAGAGGTTCATAGGTCAGGAGCGCGTGGTCGAGCTGACACTGACAGCCCTTCTGTGTGGCGGGCATGGATTGCTCATTGGCTTGCCGGGCTTGGGCAAGACCCGGCTGGTTGAGACCCTGAGCACGGTGATGGGGCTGCACGGCAACCGCGTGCAGTTCACGCCCGACCTGATGCCCGCAGATATCCTCGGTTCTGAAGTGCTGGACACCGCCGAAGACGGCAGTCGCTCCTTTCGGTTCATCGAGGGCCCGATCTTCTGCCAGCTTCTGATGGCAGACGAGATCAACCGCGCCTCCCCCCGGACGCAGTCGGCATTGCTGCAGGCGATGCAGGAAAAAACCGTGACCGTCGCCGGGCAAGACCGGTCGCTGGGCGTACCGTTCCACGTGCTGGCGACGCAGAACCCCATTGAACAGGAAGGCACCTATCCCCTGCCCGAAGCGCAGCTTGACCGCTTCCTTGTGCAGATCGATGTGGCCTATCCCGACCGAGAGACCGAGCGGGACATCCTGCTGGCGACGACAGGTGAGACCGAGGCGGAATCAACACAGGTCTTCACCGCCGCCGAGTTGATCGAAGCACAGCGGGTGCTGCGCCGGATGCCGGTGGGTGAATCTGTGGTCGAGATGATCCTTGATCTGGTGCGCGCCTTCCGTCCGGAGGAAGAAAGCGCAAGCCAGCAGGTTCGGGAAACCGTCGCCTGGGGTCCCGGCCCCCGTGCGGCGCAAGCCCTGATGCTGGCCGTACGCGCCAAAGCCCTGCTGAACGGCCGTCTGGCTCCGTCGGCGGAAGACGTGCTCGACATGGCGCGACCGGTGCTGAGCCACCGCATGGCGCTCAACTTCGCCGCGCGGGCGCGGGGCGACAGCCTGCAGGGCCTGATTGATGAGACCGCAGCCACGCTGACCGGGTCGAAGGCCGCCGCGTGACAACCCCGCTTTCTCTTCGCGCAGATGCAGAGGATCAGGCCGCGCGCCTGCCCGCCTTGCTTGCGCGGGCGGAGCATTTGGCCGGTGCGGTCCTTTTGGGCGCGCATGGGCGTCGGCGCTCAGGTGTGGGTGATGATTTCTGGCAGTACCGTCCGGCCCAGCAGGGCGACAGCCGTCGTCTGATCGACCACCGCCGCTCGGCCATGGGAGATCAGGAATTCGTGCGCGAACGCGAATGGCAGATCGCGCAATCCGTCATGCTCTGGGTCGATCAGGG
>CAYUSM010000300.1:0-4245 GCA_964447345.1 uncultured Sulfitobacter sp.
GGTTAGCGCAGTTTGACCCGCTTGAGCGTTGGTCCCCAGCCGCTGACGTTGTCGCGGGCCTGAATGTCGACCTCGGTCACACCCTCGGGGATTTGCACGCCGGAGAGCGACCGCGTGAAAGGCTGTTCGTTGACATGCGGATGCGCAAGGTTGCGCAGGCCAAGCTCATTTCCCTGCGGGTCGAGCACGCGCCACGCGTCGGCATAATGATCCCAGCCGGTATCGCCATGAGACAGGGTGACGTCAAAGCGCCAGGTGCTGCCGGATTTCTGGGCAATCACGGTGTTTATGGTCGGGGGGTCCGCAAATGCGGGGGCGGAAAAAATAAAAAGGACAGCAAAAATACGTTTCAACATGGGGGTTCCAATCAGTGATTAATCTCACCAGTGAATACGTGGGTATATAATTTGCTGTACTACTTTTCCAAGAGGATGGAGCGTGATTGTGACGCAAATTCCCGTCGCCAGATCACAATCAGTGTCAAAATTGCACCAGCAATGAGCAGCAACGGCCCGCCGAGCCAGGCAATGGCTGCCAGGGCGAAATAGACGGCGCGCAGGCCGCGGTTGAAGCTGCGGGTGGCGGTGATGTTCACTTCGGCCGCCTTGCTGGCCATATCGCTTGCGCGGGGGTCAGCCGGGTCATTTGGCACTGCGGCCATGAGGACAGAACAATATCCAAAGAGGCGGTTGGACCAGACGAACTTCAAGAAGGCATTGGTCAGGAAGAAAACGACGACCAGCAGCTTCATCTCCCAGACGATGTGAGGATAGGTGATCTGGGTCAGTTCCTCGGCGACGTTGACCAGGTTGTCGGCATTGCCGATCAGCGCAAGTGTACCGCCCAAGGCAATCATGCTGGTTGAGGCGAAGAATGACGTGCCCTGCCGAAGGGTGGCGATGATCTGAGCATCAAAGATGCGCGACTCGCGGGTGAGCATCTGCCGCATCCAATCGCGGCGATAGTCGGCCATGATGGCCGAGACCGATTGGACCTTGAAACGCGTTGTCTCGATGCGCCAGCCGATGATCAGCCAGAGGCCCATCAGCAGACCAAGGGCTGTGAAATCAAGTGGGGTGAAGAGGTCAAGGCGCAGTGAGAAGTTCATGATATGCTCTTACTGTCCACGATAGATTGTTGCCAGTGGCGAAAATTGGTAATATAACTTTACCAAATCGGCCGTCAGAGGAGGCACGCCATGGAAATGCCAGCACCCGACCAGACCGTCATTGCCCGAAAGCAAAGGGTGGTCGCACGGCTTTTGGATGTTCTGCCTGCCGACGCGGTCATTCATGATGAGCGGGAAACACGCGCCTATGAGTGCGATGCGCTGACGGCGTATAAATGTCCGCCGATGGTGGCCGTCCTGCCGTCCTCGACCAAGGAAGTGGCGGACGTGCTGCGTGTCTGCCATCAGGAAGGCGTGCCGGTGGTGCCGCGCGGGTCAGGGACGTCGCTTGCCGGTGGAGCGCTGCCGACAGCGGATTGTGTGATCCTGGGCGTGGCGCGGATGAATGACGTCCTTGAGACGGATTATGACAACCGGCTTATCCGGGTGCAGACGGGGCGGACCAACCTGAGTGTCACCGGGGCGGTCGAGGCGGATGGGTTTTTCTATGCGCCTGACCCGTCTTCGCAGCTGGCATGCGCGATTGCGGGCAATATCGCGATGAACTCCGGCGGCGCGCATTGTCTGAAATACGGGGTGACGACCAACAACCTGATGGGCGTCACGATGGTGATGATGGATGGCGAGGTCGTGGAGATCGGCGGCGGGCATCTGGATGCGGGCGGGCTGGACCTGCTGGGCCTGATCTGTGGATCTGAAGGGCAGCTGGGTGTGGTGACCGAAGCCACCTTGCGCATCCTGCCAAAGCCCGAGGGCGCGCGGCCCGTGCTTATGGGTTTTGATGACAACGAGGTCGCCGGCGCCTGTGTGAGCGACATCATCAAGGCCGGCGTTCTGCCTGTGGCGATTGAGTTCATGGACAGACCCTGCATCGAGGCGACGGAAGCCTTTGCCAAGGCGGGGTACCCGATGTGCGAGGCGCTGTTGATTGTCGAGGTGGAGGGATCGGATTCGGAGATTGACCATCAGTTGGCATTGATCATGGAGATCGCACGGCGGCACAATCCGGTTGAATTGCGCGAGAGCAAATCTGCAGAGGAAAGCGCCAAGATCTGGCTGGGGCGCAAGTCCGCCTTTGGCGCGATGGGTCAGATCAATGATTATATGTGTCTGGACGGGACGATCCCGGTGTCATCGCTGCCCATGGTGCTGCGTCGGATCGGGGAGATGTCCAAGGAGTACGGTCTGAAGGTCGGGAATGTGTTTCATGCGGGCGACGGGAACATGCATCCGCTGATCCTGTTTGACGCCAACAAACCCGGTGATCTGGAACTGTGCGAAGAGTTTGGTGCGGAAATCCTGAAGCTTTGTGTCGAGGCGGGGGGATGTCTGACGGGTGAGCACGGGGTCGGGATCGAGAAGCGCGATCTGATGGGCGTGCAGTATGCGCCTGCTGATCTGGAGGCACAGATGGCGGTGAAAGATGTGTTCGACCCGCAGTGGTTGCTGAACCCGGCCAAGGTGTTTCCGCTCGATGTTTCTGATGCGCGCCGGGTTCAGGCGATGGCGGCGGCGTAAAGGGCGCGGAGGCCCTTGAGGGGCCTTTGAGGGCGCTGCCCTCAAACTCCCGGGAATTGATTTGGCCAAAAAGAGACATGGGATGATTTCGAACGAAACCGAATTGAGCGAGGCGATTGCGGAGGCTGCGGCACCACTGTCGGTGCGCGGTGGCGGCACGCGGGGCTTTGCGGGCGAGGGCACGCCGTTGCCTGTGGCGGGGTTGAGCGGGATCACGCTTTATGAACCGGGCGCGCTGACGATGGTGGCGCAGGCGGGCACGCCTGTGGCGGAGATCGAGGCGGCGCTCGCCAAAGAAAATCAGCGTTTGGCATTTGAGCCGGTCGATCATCGTGGGATTGTCGGCAGCACCGGGACGCCGACGATCGGCGGTGTGTTTGCGGCGAACGTCAGCGGGCCACGGCGGATCGCCGTTGGTGCGGCGCGGGATTTTCTGCTGGGCGTACGGTTTGTCGATGGCTCTGGCACAGTGGTCAAGAACGGCGGGCGGGTGATGAAGAACGTCACAGGCTACGATCTGGTGAAGTTGATGGCGGGGTCCTTTGGGACATTGGGTGTATTGAGCGAGGTGTCGTTCAAGGTGCTGCCGCGACCGGAGACCGAAGCGAGCCTTGTGTTGCATGGTCTGGATGATTTGGCAGCCATTCATGCGATGAGCAGAGCGATGGGCAGCCCTTATGAGGTGACGGGGGCGGCGCATGATCCGGCGGGCGGACAGACCGTGCTGCGGATTGAGGGGTTTGAGGCGAGTGTGGCCTATCGGATCGCGGCACTGCGCGACGTGCTGACGGGGTCTGCGTCAGAGATGTCTGAGCTGGACGAAGAGGCCAGCGGGGCGTTTTGGACCGGGCAGCGGGATGTCGCAGCGTTTCACGGCGAAGAAGGGGATGTGTGGCGGGTGTCCTGCAAGCCCTCGGACGGGCGTGGACTGGCCGAATGCGCGGGCGCGACAGCGCGGCTTTACGATTGGGCTGGTGGGTTGATCTGGCTGCGGATGCCGGAAGGTGCTGATCTGCGTGCCAAGCTTGGGGACTTTGATGGGCATGCGACGTTGATCCGCGCCTCGGCTGAGACCCGGATGCGGCTTGGGGTGTTCCAGCCGGAAGCACCGGGTGTGGCACGGTTGAGCGCCGGACTGCGTGCGCGGTTCGATCCGCGTGGCATTTTCAATCCACGGCTGATGGAAGCGGCGGAATGATCCTTGCCGTTCTGTTTGTTGTCTTTTTCGTCGGAGGGCCGCTGGCCTTTCGGGCGTTGACGCGGCGCAGGCCGCAGGTGGACAGCCAGCGCCGCCTGATGATTGGCACATTTGTCTGTGCGGGCACCGGATTGGGGTTGCGCTATGGGTTTGGCGGGCAATGGGGTCAGGATGTCTGGCTCACGGTCGCCAGTGTTGCGCTGATCTGGTTTGCCTGGATCGGGGTGCTGGCCTTTGGTGCGCGGGTGCTGAGGCAGGCGGATGACGGTCTGCCCATGCGGCGCTGGACCGGGGTGATAGGTGCGGCGGGCACGACCATGCCGTGGTTCGGGCTGGCCTCGGCAGATTTGGTACAGGGATAAAAGATGCAAACGACGTTTACCGAGGCGCAGCTGCGCGA
>CAYUSM010000301.1:0-4239 GCA_964447345.1 uncultured Sulfitobacter sp.
CTTTTCATGAAGAAGACGGGGTCAGCTTCCATGTCGATGATAGGAAAGGTTTCTATTATTGCTTTGGCTGTCACGCTAAAGGGGACGCGCTCTCATTTTTGAGAGAGACAGAAAACGAAAGTTTCATGGGGGCAGTGCGCAGACTGGCCTTCGTGTATGGGATGGAGGGCGAATTGGATCGAATGCACGACCCTGATCAAAACAAACTGGGACTGATCCAGCTTAAGAACATTATCGTGGAGAAGTTCGATCAAGAGCGATGGTTTGAGGTCGGCGTCATCACTGGTTGGACACGTCAGATACGTAATCATGATAGACTGCTTCGGAGCCTTTCATGGGGAGATGCTGACTACGCGGGGCATGTGCTAGATTTGCTGACGGCCATGGACGACCAAGATGATGGGTCAATTAAAAGGCTGCGCCGATACGTCGAATCGAATTTCGCTATTGAAGTCAAAAGCGCATCCGATGTTGTTGCTCTCTCGGAGATCAACAAACACCTTGGCTATCGATATCAGAAACCCCGCAACGATGCGATTGCAGTGATGATGCCTTTCAGGCCTGAATTTTCACCGGTCTATGAGGCCATCAAGGAAGCGTGTGCTGCAACGCCGCTTCTTGTTAGGCGCGCGGATGAGGTCTGGAACCATTCCGCAGTGATTAATGACATTCTAGAGTTGATTAACCACGCGGCTGTCGTGGTGTGTGATCTCACCGGGCGCAACGAGAACGTCTTTTATGAGTTGGGAATAGCTCACGCTTGGGGAAAGCCTGTTGTTCCGATTACACAGAGTGGTGGGGATGTACCGTTCGACCTTCTACATCATCGATACCTTGGTTACCTCAACAACTCTGAGGGTCGTGTGGAGTTGACCAATGGGTTAACGGAAAGACTGACGCGGCTTGTCGGGACTAAGCGATAGGTGCACGATCTCGTCAACGCGGCGTTAACATCCGGCCGTAGCGGGATTGTTCAAAGATGCGTCCGTCGATTTTCTCGTTCAGCTTTTCATCCATCGCGTCGATAAGGCGCTGTGCGAATGCTTCGTCGGCCTCACCGTTCTGTTGTTTCTCGACATGGACATGGATATCGCCAGAAATATCCATATTAGGTGCGTAGATACGTCCGCCTGCCGCATCGCTCAAGTCTACGGGAATGCGGCGTCCCTTTGTGAGTGGGACAACGGCTCCATTGTCATTCAAGATGGTGGGGATGCCGGAGATGTTGGCTGTGCAATATGCGTAGGAAGGGGCGTGAGCCGACGCTGATTTACCTCAGGCCCACAGCATCTAGTTGCGCGACGAACTCTGCACCTTCCGCGACAGTTTCATCTGACGCGTCTTCATCCCGCCGCAGATAGCCGCTATGCAGCCCCTTACGTACCAAGGAGCGCTGGCGTGTCACACTACCCGAAGATCTGGTTTCTGCGTCACGGGCAGACGGAGTGGAACAAAGTATACCGGTTGCAGGGGCAGCTCGACTCACCTTTGACCCAACAGGGAATCGCGGATGCTGAGCGACAGGCGGTGCTGATGGCGCCGGTGCTTGCAGCATCACCGGCCTGTTTTGTCTCCCCCCTTGGACGGGCGCAAGAAACGGCGCAGATCGCGCTCTCGGGGGCCATGTTTCGCAACGATGATCGTTTGATGGAAATACACGCAGGGGCGTGGCAGGGGCGGTATCGGGACGACATTATGGCGGACCATCCGGCATGGGCGGATCGCCATCCGACCGCTCTTGAGATCTACGAGGCGGCGGAGGCGGGCGAGGGATTGGCCGCCTTTCACCGGCGGATCAAGGCGTTTCTGGATGATCTTACGGAACCAAGCGTAATCGTGGCCCACGGATTGCTGGGGCAGGTGCTGCGGGCAGAAGTTTGCGGCATTGATCTGGCTGATGCTGGGCGGCTTTCCAACAGGCAGGGCTGTGTCTATGTCCTCGAAAACAGGACGGAAACGGTGCTGGAGCATGTGGAATGACGGCTGTGCCGCCGCTCTATATCCTGCGTCACGGAGAGACGGAGTGGAATGTCCTTGGCCGCCTGCAGGGCCGATTTGATTCCCCGTTGACAGAAAGGGGTGTGGCCCAGAGCCGGGCGCAGCGCGATATTCTGCGTCAGCGCGATCTTTCGCAGTTTGCGGCCATCAGCAGCCCGCAGGGCAGAGCGGTGGCAACGGCCCGGATTGCCCTGGACGGATTGATTTCAGCCATCAGAACGGATGATGCGCTGAGCGAGATCGGGCTTGGCGATTGGGCCGGGGCATCGCGCGCGGAGATGATCGCGGAGAGCGGCGCGCGAGATGGTTTTGCACTTTATGAGCTGGCACCGGAAGGCGAAGGATTTGCCGCCTTGCACGCAAGGTGCAGTGCGTTTCTGCGGCGGCTTGAGAGGCCTTCCGTGCTTGTCACCCACGGCATCACCTCGCGCATGCTGCGGCTGATCCTGACGGGCCGTTCCATCTCTGAGCTGAGAAACATAGAGGGTGGGCAGGGGATCATTTTCTATGTTGAGAATGGTCGACAGCAACGGCTGACAATAAGGGCTTGAAGCTCCGCCCAAGCTTGCGCTAAGAGGTCGGAACGGCGGGTCGTTAGCTCAGTTGGTAGAGCGCTTCGTTTACACCGAAGATGTCGGGAGTTCGAGCCTCTCACGACCCACCATAACCTTCTCCACAGTCCTGCTAGATACCATGGTCCGTCGATTGGCCAGATCGAATCCCACCGCTGCGTGTCCGGTCTGGGACATGCAGCCAAGATTTGTCGGCAAATCCTGTTTCAGTATGGAACCTTATCGGTCCGGGCTGCGTTAACCTTAGTAATATGCTACCATGAGTATTGCTGGGCTGTTTGGAATCAACCGGAGAGGGGTCATGATCGAGAATTTCGACAAGATACTGGATCACAGTCTGATCACGACCTTCGTCCGTGATGATGATGAACGTTACTTTGTCGTTTTTCTCGGGCAACTTGAGACGCCGTTGGAGATACGCCTGACGGACAACGACTTCTCAAGAAGCTTCGTTACTTCCCATGCCATCATGACGCCCATTCTGGAGCAGCCATATGATCCCAGCGGCGCGACGGCCATTTCGGCTGTCGAAGCGCTGCGGGTGGCGATTGACGCGTTCACTGTCAGCTATCGTCAAGCGGTGAATGCTGGCCATACGCCGAACGAAGAGTGGCTGATCCCGAAGTGCAAACACGGGGATGATTACCTGGCCTTCAAGATGCCGCCGTACCTGGCGGCCTCCTGAGGCCGCAGGCTCATCGCTTCGGCTCATTCTGAGCTGTTGTAAATACCGAATAGGAAGGCGCAGACGGGTTTGAACATCGGTCGTCAGGTGGTGGGCAGAGCCTTTTACGCCCAGTACGATTCTACGTCATTGCAGTTCGATTTGCCCATTTCACCGCTATTTCCTTCTACTTACTCAATGCTGGGCCGTCCGCCTGTGGCTCAATACGTTTTGCGCCGACCTTTGGCCAACTTGCGCAGGATCGTCCGCAACCGTGCCCCGGGCCCCTTTTGCCAGAGAGGTTTGCGATGGCCGCAGCTGCGGCAGATGAGTTCGGGACTGTCCGGGTCTTCCTCACGACGGAGGTGAAGACCCAGAAAACAGAGGGCTCGGAGCATTTTGGTCTCTTGTGCGGCAGCAATTGCGTTGTGTCGTTATTGTCCGGCAGCAGTGTTCAGAAGTTTACGCAGGGTTGAGCCGGACCGTTACTGGCATTTGACCTGAAGCGCGGCGCAGGCGTTTATTCGCGGAATCGTCGATGTCGGCTAAGCGGTGCCCCGCCGAAAACCTGCCACAGCGGGCCGCCTTGACGGCGGGCCTCAGCCAGACGTCTGTCCCGCTGAACGCCTATCCCACGCGGCTCTGCGCCTTAGCGCAGGGGTCTTGTGCGTTGTGAAATGGCTCAGCATGCCTAAATCTGACGCAAGCAACCATAGGAGCCCGACATGAGCTGGAACCCCGCACTGGACCCCGATTGCCCCATTGGGGACGCCGTTGACGCCATTGAGACCGTGATTGTGCCGCGCGCTCGTGATCTGGGCGGCTTTGAGGTGCGTCGCGCCTTGCCTGCGCCAAAGCGACAGATGGTAGGCCCCTTCATTTTCTTTGATCAGATGGGACCGGCGGAGTTTCTGACCGGCAAGGGGATCGACGTGCGCCCGCACCCGCACATCGGGCTGGCGACGGTGACCTATCTATACAAGGGCAAGATCCATCACCGCGACA
>CAYUSM010000302.1:0-4233 GCA_964447345.1 uncultured Sulfitobacter sp.
GCAACTCTGCCACCTTGGCGCGTTGCTTGGCCTGGCGTTCCTGCATCTTTTGCTTGTGATCGTCTGACATGGGGTGTCCTCAGTTGGGGGTGCCTGTGGGCGCAGTGCTGCCTTTTGCCTTGCTGCGATCAAGGCCAAGCTGTCGCTCGCGCCAGATAATGAGCACACCACCGGCAATGACAAGAGCCGCACCGATGAGAATCGTCGGCGTCGGCACTTCGCTGAAGATCAGCCAGCCGATCAATGTGGCGAAAATCATCGACGTGTAGTCGAACGGGGCCAGCATGGATGCGGTGCCAAAGCGGTAGGACGACGTCACCATGATCTGTGCAACACCGCCAATCAGACCGGCGCAGATCACCAGACCCAAAACGCTCCATCCCGGACTGGTCCAGGTCAGCGAGGCATGCGGGATCGCCCAACCCAGCGGCAGCGTCATCAGTGACAGGATCGAGGCGGTCAGTGAGAAATAGAAAACGATCGCACTGGTCGATTCACTCTGCACAAGGCGGCGCACATGCACTTGCACCAAGGCCCGCAGGATCGAGGCGGCCAGCACCATGATCGCGCCCCAGGTGGCAGCACTGGAATAGCTTTCCCCCAGCGACAGGCGCGGGGCAATCACGATCATCACGCCGACAAGGCCAAGTGCCACGGCTGAAAGCCGGAAAAGCCGCACCTTCTCGCCCAGCAAAAGGGCGGCCAGCAGGACGGTGAACATCGGGGTCGCATAGCCAATGGCAGTCACTTCAGGCAACGGCAGCAGTGCGAGACCCGCAAAGGTCAGCGCCATCGCCGATGTGCCAAAGAGCCCGCGCCAGACATGACCCATCACGCTTTGCGCCCTGAGCCCGTCGTGTAGATGCCCCGACTGCCACAGCCAGGCCATGATGACCGGAATGGCAAAGAAGGACCGGAAGAACACCGCCTGACCCGGCGGCACCTGGCCAGAGGCTGCCTTGATCAGCGCCGCCATCACCATGAACAAAAAGACCGCGCCGATCTTCAATGCGATGGCGCGGCCGGGTTTATGCTGTGTTGTCGGCCCGGGCATGCACGCTTCATGCGCCTGTGTCCGGGGAAGTTCAAGACGTGCTTAACTCAATTCGGCAACCCCAAGTGGGACGCCGAATTTCAGGCACCAGATGTAAAGCTCATTGAAATCATCGATGTTGAGGGAGGCAGGCACGATGTAGCTTTGCGCGCCATTGAGGTTTTTGAGCACGCCAAGGTCACTGATGTCGACGTACTTGCCATCCTTACCGAAGCCAACATGGGGGTCAGGGGCGCCGTCGAGCGAGAAATTGGCATCGAAGGTGACCGTGGCGGTGCCATCCGCGTTCTTTGTGACGGTCACACCGCCCGTGGTGATGTGGTCGCTGGCGCCTGTGAAAGTGCCGGATGTGTCGGCAAAGACGGCTGTGACGGGACCGACAATCAGGAAAGCGGTGACGGCTGCGGCGAGGATGTTTTTCATGGGTCTCATTCCTTGTTGGGGTGGAAGTCAGTGTTTCGATGACACCCAGATACAGTTAGGAACCGAATAGTTCAAAACACGAATGCGCGAGTTGTGTAACAATCAGTTCCGAACTATATGTGATGCAACCAAAGGAGTGATCATGGCGCGACCCAGAGAATTCGAACCTGCCGAGGCGGTGGAAAAGGCAATGCAGGTCTTCTGGCAACACGGCTATGAAGACGCGTCCTTGCCGGACCTGCTGAATGGCATGGGGCTGACCCGTGGCAGCCTCTACAAGGCGTTCAAGGATAAAAAGAACCTCTTCCTCCTGGTGCTGGACCGATACGAGACAGAGGTGGTGAACGCGGGTTTCGATCTGTTGACCAATGCCGATATCCCAGATGGCAAAGACCGCATCCTGCTGATGTTCAAAGGGTTGGTTGCGGCTGTGGCAGAGGACGATCACCGGGGGTGCCTTCTGTGCACAGCGGCCTCCGGCTCGGCCGCTGATGATCCTGACATTTCAAAGGCCGTCCATGGTGGGCTGGCCAAGTTGCAAGACGGCTTCCTTCAGTCCGTGAAGGATGCGCCGGGCCTGTCTGGTCTGGGCGAAAGCGAACAACTGCGTCTCGCTGACAGTCTGCTGACCCAATACATCGGCCTGCGCGTTCTCGCCCGGTCCCGTTTGCCGATGGGGGTTCTGGAACACGCTGTCGAGGCGGTCGAAGATATCCTGAAGGCCGCTGCGCGCTGACCCTCAGGTCTTCTGCCGTTTCCGACCGGCCCAGACCCTCAGGTCCGCAATCACCTTGGTGGTCGCAACCAACACAAGCGCGCAGAGCACAGCCTTGGAGACAGTCTCCATCGTCCCTTCGATCAGCATGGCATGCACCACGGTGCCGATGACCACGATCACAACAAGGGCGGTATGACACAGCCGCCAGAGGCGCAGGGGAAATCGCCGACGCAACGCCGCAATCAGGGCAGCGAAAAAGACGGCCCACATGGCCGCCACACCCCACAGGGAGAAAGGGGTTGGTGATCTGAAAAGCAAAACGTCAACCACATCAGGCGGGCTGGTGATCCACAGCCCCACCACGTGCAGCACAACGGCGAGCACAAGGCTGATCCCGACCCATCGGTGCACCCGGCGACCTTGCGGCGCTGGCAGACCCGGAAGGTATCCCCCGGCCAACAAAGGCTGCAGAAGAATGAGCGCCAGTCCGATCACACCCGCAAACCCGGCGGCGATATAGATCGGTTCTCGCCAGGCCAGTAAAGGGCTCATCCCTGCCAGCACAATTGGCACGATGATCGCGATAAGCAGTGCCGTCCAGATCACGATCCGACGCAAGGGTGCGGCCTTGGGGCCTGCCATGGATCAGACCGGTTTCAGCACAAAATCCACGTTCAGGGTGGTGTCAGCGGCGCTGGCCATCACAGGACGCAGGAAGACCGTCTCGAATGCGCCACTGTCATAGGCCAGATGCCCATGCGGCTGCCCGAAGGCAGGCACGATCTGCGGCATTTCCAGCCGGAAGGTGCCATTCTCATCGGTGAGTGTCGCGCCATGGCTTTGCGGGTCCCGCTCATGCCCTTCGGTGGTATGGGCCCATATCTGGATGCGCTGGCCGGGCAGGGGAGCACCGTCGCCCGCGCGACGTACGCTGCCGGTCATCCAAAATCCGCCGCCGCCGATCCGGTCCACAATCGGCGCGCCGGGGCGGTAGTTATTGGCACCGCCCCGCATGGTGGGTGTCGGCGCAATACCGGATGCGCGCGCAGGCACCATGAGCCCTGCCGTGCCGGTGGCAAGGAAGGCGCCTGAGGTGGCAAGCAGCGCGCGGCGGGTTGTGTGTGTCTTGGTCATGTCATCTCTCCCTTGGGTCGAGGGTGATACGTTGGATCAATCTAAAACCGTCCCCACATTAAACATAGCATTTCTGAAGGGCATTCCGAGACGGCGCGACGACATCGCGCAACAATCCGCGGTCACGCCTGCGTGAGGCGCTGCTTGGATCAGCGTTTCCGGCAGGGATCGCAAGAAGCCTTGCGGGTATTGAGATGCAGGCGCGCCTTTTCAGGCGTCACCCGATACGCCCCTGGTTCTCGCCCACCTGTCCCCGATGCAGCAGCATGTGATCCAGCAGCACACAGGCCATCATGGCCTCACCCACGGGTACGGCCCGGATGCCCACGCACGGATCATGACGCCCCTTGGTGATGATCTCGGTTTCCTCACCGGATTTGGTGATGGTCTTGCGGGTGGTGAGAATGCTGGAGGTCGGCTTCACCGCGAAACGCACAACAATGTCTTGCCCGGTGCTGATCCCGCCAAGGATACCGCCTGCGTGGTTCGATGAATACTTCGGGTGCCCGTCATTGCCCATATAGATCTCATCGGCGTTCAGCTCGCCGGTCAGCATCGCCGCTGACATGCCTTCGCCGATCTCCACACCTTTGACGGCATTGATCGACATCATCGCCGCCGCCAGATCGGTGTCCAGCTTGCCATAGACCGGCGCCCCGAGCCCCGCAGGTACGCCCCGCGCCGTAACCTCGATGATCGCCCCGACCGACGACCCGGACTTGCGCAACCCGTCCAGGTACGCGGCCCAGTCGCCCGCTGCCTTGGCATCCGGCACCCAGAATGGGTTTTCGGCAATCTGATCCCAATCAAACGCATCCCGGTCGATGGCATGCGGTCCCATCTGCACCATGTAGCCCGTGATCTGCACATCGGGCGCAATCGCCTTGATCGCCTCACGCGCCAG
>CAYUSM010000303.1:0-4216 GCA_964447345.1 uncultured Sulfitobacter sp.
CGGCGGCGTCGGGGTCCGGGCCGGAATTGTATTGGAAAGATGAAGCGGGGGACGGTGCCATGAATTGAAGGGCGGGGCGCATCGGGTCAGTGGTTGTCGCGCGGAAGATGCCTGCGCGCGATGTCACGGAAGGCATCCGCCCCCTTCAGCGTCATGCCCTGATCCAGCCGCCCGACCTTCTCGCGGAACAGCTCCTGCCAGGGCGATTGGCTTGCAGGCATGTCATAGCCACCATTCGCCGCCAGCTTGGTCGCCCGGTCGTTCAACTCATCCAGCGGGACCAGCATATCCGCCGTGCCCTTGCCCAGATCAATCCGCACCCGATCCCCGTTCTGCAAGAGCGCCAACCCGCCGCCATCCGCCGCCTCGGGTGAGGCGTTGAGGATCGAGGGCGAGCCTGACGTGCCAGATTGCCGACCGTCCCCGATGCAGGGCAGTGCCTCCACGCCTTTCTTGATCAGATAGGAGGGCGGGCGCATGTTCACCACCTCGGCAGCACCCGGGTAACCCTTGGGCCCTGCCCCGCGCATGAACAGGATGCAATCCTCATCAATGTTCTCTGCCGGATCATCGATGCGGTGGTGAAAGTCCTCCGGCCCGTCAAAGACCACAGCGCGCCCTTCAAAGGCTTCCGGGTCATCGGGGTTCGACAGATACTTCTGACGAAACGCGGCCGAGATCACGGAGGTTTTCATGATCGCGCTTTCAAAGAGGTTGCCCGACAGGTTGAGAAAGCCCGCATCCTCCTTCATCGGATTGCTGGTCGGTTTGATAACATCGGTGTTCTTTGAGCGCAGCGCCTCGCAATTGGCCCCCATGCTTTGGCCATTCGCCGTGATCGCATCCGGATGGGGCAAGAGGCCACCTGCAATCAGCTCGCCAACCACGGCGGGCACCCCGCCTGCCTGCTGGTAATCCTCACCCAGGTACATCCCCGCCGGCTGCATGTTGACCAGCAAGGGCACGTGATGACCCAGCTTCTGCCAATCGTCATTGTCCAGCGGCACACCCAGATGCCGGGCAATGCCGTTAAGGTGGATGGGCGCGTTGGTCGACCCACCGATGGCTGAGTTGATGACGATGGCGTTCTCGAACGCCTCGCGCGTCATGATGTCGGAGGGGCGCAGATCTTCCCAGACCATCTCGACAATCCGCTTGCCGGTCTCATAGCTGATCTGCCCCCGCTCACGGTAAGGGGCCGGAATGGCGGCAGAGCCCGGCAGCTGCATCCCCAAGGCCTCAGCCAGCGAATTCATCGTCGTCGCCGTGCCCATGGTATTGCAATAACCGACCGAGGGCGCGGAGGCTGCTGCGATCTCCATGAATTCATCCGTGTCGATGTTGCCCGCCGCCAATTGCTCGCGCGCTTTCCAGATCACAGTCCCAGAACCTGCACGCTCCCCCTTCCACCAGCCGTTCAGCATCGGCCCCACACTCAGCGCAATGGCGGGGATGTTGACCGTCGCCGCCGCCATCAGCAGCGCAGGCGTGGTCTTGTCACAGCCGATGTTCAGCACCACGCCGTCGATGGGATAGCCATAAAGCGTCTCTACCAAGGACAAATAGGCGAGGTTTCGGTCCAGCGACGCCGTGGGCCGCTTGCCTGTTTCCTGAATCGGATGCACGGGGATTTCGATGCAGGTCCCACCCGCTGCGATGATCCCATCCCGGACGCGCTTGGTCAGTTCCAGATGATGCCGGTTGCAGGGGCTGAGGTCACTGCCCGTCTGTGCGATCCCGATGATCGGCTTGCCGGATTGCAGCTCTTCCCGCGTCAGCCCGTAATTCAGGTACCGCTCCAGATAAAGCGCCGTCATCTCCAGATTGTCGGGGTTCATGAACCAGCTGCGCGAGCGCAAATCGTCCTTTGTGATTTTCTTTGTCATTGGCCTGACCAGCCTCCGTCGATGATATGGGTGTGTCCGGTGGTAAAGGCGCTTTCGTCACTGGCAAGATAAACCACCAGCGCCGCAATCTCTTCTGCACTCGCCACCCGGCCCATGGGCTGGCGCGCCACGAATTGCGCCAGGGCGGCATCGCGGCTGCCGAGTTGCTCGCCAAGAGCCGTAACCCGCTCATGCCAGCTGGGGCTCTCGACCGTACCGGGGCAGATGCAGTTACAGCGGATGCCGTGTTTGACGTAATCGACCGCCACAGATTTCGTCAGCCCAACCACGGCAGCCTTGGTCATGCCATAGACAAACCGGTTGGGCGCCCCGATGATCGAACCCACCGCAGATGACATGTTGATGATCGATCCCCCTCCCCGCTCCAGCATAGCGGGCAAGGCGGCCTGAATGGTCCGCACCATGGAGCGCACATTCAGATCGATCGCAAAGTCGATCTCGTCTTCCGTGGCATCCAGAACCGTGCCGTGATGGACAAAGCCCGCGCAGTTGAAAAGCACATCCGGTTTGGCCCGCGCCACGCCTGCCTTGACGCTTTGGCCATCACGCACATCCAGTGCGAAAGCTTCGATCCCGTCGTCGGAGAGCACGTCAAGCAGATCAGGATTCACATCGGTGGCAAAAACTGACGCGCCCTCACGGGCCATGGCAATGGCGCTGGCGCGACCGATCCCCTGCCCGGCCGCCGTGACCAATACGCGCTTGCCGCGCAGCCGTTGTCCCATGAAATCAGTCTCCCCCGGATGATCCGCCCGCGCCGCATCTGCATAAAATCAGCAGAGCCGCTGGCCCTTTTCCTCTTTTACGTTAGCGTATGACAGAGATTTCGATTTGACCACAACCCTGCGCGTTGCATGGGGCACAAGATGGACGACTGACCCTATGACCAAAATCCTCATCCTCGGTGGCGGCGGCATGATCGGGCAAAAACTCGCCCGGCGCCTCCTCGACAACAATATCTTTCCCGGTGCCGATCTGACGCTTTTCGACCGTGCGTTCCCCGAAGGCGGGGTGGCGGCGAAATCCATCACCGGAAATGTCGCTGATCCCGCGATGGCGCAGCATTTGGCAGCGCATCGACCCGACATCATCTTTCACCTCGCCGCCATTGTCTCGGGACAGGCCGAGGCGGAGTTTGAGCTGGGGTGGGACATCAATATGATGTCGATGTGGCACCTGCTGAACGCGCTGAAGGCAGAGCATGAGGCGAGTGAAGGTGAATATCGCCCGCGCCTGATCTTCACCTCGTCTATCGCTGTGTTCGGCGGGCCCTACCCGGACAAGATCGGGGACGAATTCCTCAGCGCACCACAGACCAGCTATGGCGCGCAAAAGGCGGCTTGTGAGCTGATGGTCAGTGACTTCAGCCGCAAAGGGTTCATTGACGGCATGTCCCTGCGCCTGCCAACGATCTGCGTGCGCCCCGGCAAGCCGAACGCGGCCGCTTCCGGCTTTTTCTCTGGCATCATCCGCGAGCCGCTGAACGGGCAGGAAGCAGTCCTGCCGGTTCCTGACACCGTCCGCCACTGGCACGCCAGCCCGCGCGCGGCAGCCGGGTTTCTGACCCATGCTGCGCAGTTGGAAACTGCAGTGCTGGACGGCCGTCGCGCGCTGAACCTGCCGGGGTTCAGTTGCACCGTCGCAGAACAGATCGAGGCATTGCGCCGCGCTGCAGGGCAGGACGCGGTCGATCTGATCAAACATGTCCCCGACCCCAGCATCATGGCCATTGTCGATGGCTGGCCGCGCGACTTTCAGCCCGACCGCGCCATTGCTCTGGGCTTTAAAGCAGAGAAGGACTTTGACGAGATCATCGCCGTTTACATGGAGGACGACCTGAACCGCTAGCTAGATCGTGATGCGGATGAGCCGTGGCGCGCCGTCGGGCGTTGGCATCTCCGCATCCACGGCGCGGGCGAGGATGTCTGCCAGATGTGTCTCTATATAACGGGAAACGAAGCTGCCCGGCGCACGCAGTGTCAGGGAATGATCGTCCTTTGCCTCCTGCACCAGCTTTGCAAACCAGCTTTCGAAAAGCGCGGGATGCGCGGCAAGCAACCGGCGCCGCACCGCGCCCCACGTACCGGAGGCCTCAGCCACCACCAATCGCGGTTTCTCGGCTGGTGTCTGGAAGTCGACCTTCACCACTGTGCGTTCGCCTGAAACTTCGCACATCCGATCCTCAAAGTCTGGTCCAACGGACGCCCAGCACCCGCGCGAAAACGCGTAAATCCGTGCATAGTTCAGCCGGTAAGCCCCTACCCTGCCCCGCACACCGGGCCGGATGCAGGTCAGCACACCCATCTGCA
>CAYUSM010000304.1:0-4199 GCA_964447345.1 uncultured Sulfitobacter sp.
CGTCAAAACACATCACGATGTCAGAGCCCAAAAGCCGCTGGATCTCCATCGACCGCTCCGGTGTGATCTCGTGCTTGGACCCGTCGATGTGGCTCTTGAAGGTCACGCCGCGCTCGGTGAGCTTGCGCAGGGACGCCAGGCTCATCACCTGAAAGCCGCCGGAATCCGTCAGGATCGGCCCCGACCAGTTCATGAACCTGTGCAAGCCGCCCAGCCGGTCGATCCGCTCTGCCGTGGGGCGCAGCATCAGATGGTAGGTATTGCCCAAAAGCACATCCGCTCCGGTCGCCGCCACACTTTCAGGCATCATCGCCTTGACGGTCGCGGCCGTGCCCACGGGCATGAAGGCGGGCGTGCGTATGTCGCCCCTCGTGGTGTGGATCACACCTGTGCGGGCCTTGCCGTCCTGAGCGGTTTTTTCAAATGTAGTACGGGTCACCAAGAGGTCCTCATCGCAAGTTGCCCAGCCCCTATCCCAGACCGGCAAAACTTGCAATTACAGCCGAAAACCCCCACATATTGGGGGTATATAACAACAAAGGGATAGTCATAGTGGATATCGAAGCGCTCGTTCTGGGGATACTCGAAAACAATCTCGCCTGGCTGCTGCTGGCCGCCCTTGTCGTCATCCTGATCCTCAAATCGGTCAAGATCGTCCCCCAGTCCGAACAGCACGTGGTGGAGCGTTTTGGCCGTCTGCGCTCGGTGCTCGGACCCGGCATCAACATGATCGTCCCTTTCATTGACCGCGTGGCCCACCGCATCTCGATCCTTGAGCGCCAATTGCCCACCGCCAGTCAGGACGCGATTACCCGCGACAACGTGCTGGTGCAGGTCGATACCTCGGTCTTCTACCGCATCACTCAGCCGGAAAAGACCGTCTACCGCATCCGCGATGTGGACAGCGCCATCTCCACCACCGTGGCGGGTATCGTCCGCGCCGAGATCGGCAAAATGGACCTTGACGAGGTGCAGGCCAACCGCAGCCAACTCATCACCACCATTAAGGCCAGCGTAGAGGACGCTGTGGATGATTGGGGTATTGAAGTGACCCGCGCCGAAATCCTTGACGTAAACCTCGACGCCGCGACCCGTGCCGCCATGATGCAGCAGCTCAACGCCGAACGCGCCCGACGCGCGCAGGTGACCGAGGCGGAAGGCTCCAAACGCGCCGTGGAACTGGCAGCCGACGCCGAACTCTATGCATCAGAACAGACCGCCAAGGCCCGCCGCGTGCTGGCCGACGCGGAAGCCTATGCAACCCAGGTCGTCGCCACTGCCATCAACGAAAACGGTCTTGAGGCCGCGCAATACCAGATTGCGCTGAAACAGGTCGAGGCCGTGGGCGCCATGGGCAGCGGACAGGGCAATCAGACCGTCATCGTCCCGGCAGAGGCGCTTGCCGCCTTCGGGGACGCCTTCAAACTGCTGAAAGGACGCAGCTGATGGCCGATTACCTGACGCTCTGGTGGGTCTGGATCTGCATCGCGCTTGCACTGGGTGTGATCGAATTGCTGGCCCCCGGTTTCATCTTTCTTGGCTTTGGCCTTGGCGCGCTGGTGATGGCGGGGATCGTGGCACTGACCAGCTTTTCCAACATTCCCGCCCTGCTGGCCACATTTGCAATCCTGTCACTCGTCGCCTGGATCGCTCTCAAAGCGGCCTTTCGCAAGCAATCCAGCGGCGCGCGCATCGTGACGCGGGACATCAACGAAAACTAGAGGCCACCCCACCTCTTGACCTCAGCCCTTCCGCGCTAGCTCTGCTTCATGCGCTGCGTCGCCCGAATACTGACCGCGTTTCGCTGGATGATCCTTCTGTGCTGCATTACCTTCAGCACATTGCCTGCCGTGGCAGAGGAGCGCTGGTTTGACACCGACGCGCTCAACCCCGGCCTCGCCCCACCCCCGGATACGCTGGATCGCAGCACGCCCATGGGCAGCATGGAGGCTTTCCTGCACCTCACCCGCGAAGGGCATTTCAGCGAAGCGGCGCATCTGTTGGACCTCACCGACCTGCCACGCGGCGATCAGGGCACGCAGGGCCAGGAACTGGCCCAGTTGCTGGCAGTCCTGCTTGAGCGCAAAGTCATCGTGCCCTGGGTCAATCTGGCGGACCGCCCCGACGGCTGGCTGACCGGATCGCAAGACAACGGCCAGACAGGCCGGGTGCGCCGGTCGCTGGTCATCGACACCTTTGAGCTTGACGGCCACCGCGTCCCGCTACGCCTCAACCGGATCAAGCCGGGTGAGGACGCCGACCCGGTCTGGGTCTTCTCACGGCAGAGCGTCGAGAACATCCGCCCCTTGTTTGCAACCTACGGTCCCACAAAACTCGAACAATCCCTGCCCAACTGGGCGCGCGAAAGATCACTATTCGGCATGTATGTCTGGGAGCTGCTCTTCATTCCTCTGCTGCTGATTGCCACGGCCATCGGTGCCGTGATCACCTTCCGCTTGCTGACGTGGATTGGCCGTGACGGCCCCCGTCCCGCGCTGCGTGTCGCCGCCCGCTCTCTCAGGTGGCCGCTGACCATCGCCCTGTCCGCCGGGATTGTGGGCGTCACAACCAGCAAGGTGCTGGTCGTGACCGGTGTGGTCGATGCGATCTTTGGGCCCATTGTGCTGATCTCCTACGTGGTCTCTGGCACGCTGGCCCTTGTGCTGGTGATTGATGAAATCTTCGAACGCATCAGCAAATCCAACCCCAATGAACTGGCCGACCCTGAAAACGCGCATCTGCGTTCCATGGCCACGACCATTGCCGCCGCCCGCAAGTTCGTGATCGTCATCGCCGTACTGGTGGCCAGCGGCGTCGTGCTCAGTTCCATCGATACGTTCAATTCCATCGGATTCTCCCTGCTGGCCTCTGCCGGTGCGCTGACCATCGTGCTGGGCTTTGCCGCACGCGAGGTGCTGGGCAATATCCTCGCCTCCGTGCAGATCGCGCTGAACCGCTCCGCCCGCATCGGCGATCAGTTGATCTTTGAGGGCCACTTCTGCACCGTGGAGCGCATCCATTTCACCTATGTGCAACTGATGATCTGGAATGGCACCCGCTACATCGTGCCCGTCAGCTACTTCGTCAGCGACGCCTTTGAAAACTGGTCCATCGAGGACCCCGCCATGGTCCGGCCCATCGAACTGACGCTGGCACAGACCGCGGATGTCGAGGCCATGCGCAAGGCCTTCTTTGACTTGCTCGACAAGGAAGACAGCGATGACGTGTCGCCCATGGAGCGGGCCAAGGTGCATGTGATTGGACAGGACGTCTTTGGTGTGAAAGTGCGCTTCGAAGTCCCGGCCGCCAACCCCGCCACCGGCTGGGACGTGGAATGCCGGGTGCGCGAAGGGCTTCAGGCGGCCGCCCGCGAGCTGCAGGAAAGCACCGGCAAGCCGGTCCTGCCGCCCAAGCCGGACGACCTGCCAGAGGCTTGATGCGCGCCTGCGAACCCGCTACGGACGGTCCTCACCACAGGATCAAGGAGCGACCGGATGGAAAACCTCGCATTTGGCTGGGAAGAATGGATCGCCCTGCCTGATCTGGGCCTGCCCGCGATCAAGGCCAAGGTCGATACCGGCGCGCGCACCTCCGCGCTGCATGCGCATGACATCGAAACTTTCGGCACGACTGCCAAGCCAAAGGTACGGTTCAACGTCCACCCCATCGCAGGGCGCGAAGACATCGTCATCACCTGCTCCGCCCCGCTGATCGACCGGCGCGAGGTCACCTCTTCCAACGGCGAAAGCGAACAGCGCTACGTCATCTCCACCACGCTTGAAGTGGCCGGACAGAACTGGCCGATCGAAGTGACGCTGACCAACCGCAAGGGCATGAACAGTCGGATGCTGCTGGGTCGACAGGCGCTCACTGACCACATCACGATCTCTGCCACCGAACGCCGCCTGCAGCCCGAACTGAGCTATGACGTCTACCACGACGCCCGCGTCCGACGCGTCGCGCCCAAGCGCGCATTGCGCATCGCCGTGCTCAGCCGCGAGGACAATTACTCCACCCGCCGCCTTGTCGACGTGGGCGAGGCCCGTGGCCATACGGTTGAGGTCATCGACACCACGCGCTGCTACATGGCCATCAACGCCATGGCACCCGAGGTCCACTACGACGGCAAACGCCTGCCGCGCTACGACGCGGTGATCCCGCGCATCGGCGCGTCGATCACGCCCTACGGCACCGCTGTC
>CAYUSM010000305.1:0-4198 GCA_964447345.1 uncultured Sulfitobacter sp.
TGAACGGGAACAAGGCGATTGAGGGCACCGAATGGGAGGGCAAGTCCCTCGAAGAAATCATCAAGGGTACCTATGATGCAAATGCCGTGGCGCAGAACGGCATTTTCAATAACATCAGCCAGCTTTGGAACCACAACCAGTTCTGGGAGATGATGGGCCCCGGCGAAAGCGCTATGCCTGGTGAGCTGGAAAAGGCGATCACCGAAAGCTTTGGCTCCGTCGACAAGATGAAGGATGAGTTCAAGGCCGCAGGTGCCGGTCAATTCGGCTCCGGCTGGGCGTGGCTGGTCAAGGACGCTGACGGCAGCCTCAAGGTCACCAAGACGGAGAACGGTGTGAACCCGCTTTGCTTTGACCAGACGGCGCTTCTGGGCTGTGATGTATGGGAGCATTCCTACTACATCGACTTCCGCAACGCGCGTCCTGACTATCTGGCCAACTTCCTCGACAATCTGGTCAACTGGGAAAACGTCGCCTCGCGCATGTAAGGTCAAACGCTTTCGAAATACGGGCCCCGTCAGTGATCTGGCGGGGCCCTTTTGCATGGAACTGCCAACATCATCATGGCGTTTCTCCCTCAAGAGAAGCGAAAGGAGAGGCCATGGCTGAGAGACAACGTTCCAAGGACGGCAGCAAGGACAGCGAAAGATTGGCAAGTGATCTGCCGGGCGCAAGCCAGCAAGGGCGCGCAGATGGCAATCTGCAGCGCGACGTTGCCTCGCAAGATGAGCTGAAACGCGCCGTCGATAGACCTGCAGGGATCACGCGCGTGACCGGGGAAGACAAACGTAACCATGGAGAGAACCTATGACCAAGATCGAGAATGGCACCTGGGTTCTGGTTGCGGACGGCGAGAAAGCGCTTTTCCTTGAGAACCAGACGGATGGTGAAAACCCTCATCTTGAGGTGTTTCGCGAAGACGCGCAGGACAACCCGCCGAACCGCGAGCAGGCCGCAAACCGGCGGGGGCGCTTTCATGATGGTCCGTCAGTGCATCGCTCAGCGGTTGAGGACACCGATTGGCACCAGCTTGCCAAAGATCGTTTTGCGCAGGATTTGGCAGAAATTCTGTACAAGCAGGCCCATAAAGGGGCGTTCGACAAACTCGTTCTGGTCGCACCGCCAAAGACCCTGGGTGAGTTGCGAAGCGAATTGCATCAAGAGGTAGAGCGGAAGGTTATTGGGGAGGTCCCAAAGACCTTAACCAATCATCCAATTGATGAGATTGAGAAAATTGTCGCACAGGATCTGGCAGCTTCTCAATCCAGCTGAATGAACAGGTTAAGGTGCTGCCCAGTAGAGACGATGGGGCTGATCACCATCGCTTCGATGCAAAACGGACCGCATTAACCGAACACAAACACATTGCGCGCATGACTCCTTCCCAGTGATGCGGAGGAGCCATGCGCGAGAAACGTCTGGGATATCGATGGGTCAGGTATCTGCTGTTTGTTTTGCTGCTGCCCTCCGTTCTTAACGCGCAAGATGAGGCGCGCACCCAGATCACCATGCCTTACGCGGAGTTTTACCCCTATTCCTTCACAGGAAGCGCGGGTACCGCAGAAGGCTACACCATAGACATCATTGAGCGCCTCGCCGCCCAACAAAACTACGACGTTACCTACATAAAATCACCAAATCCGCGCCTTTTCTTTGAACTTCTCGAAGACGGGAAGGTGCAGCTTACCCCGCTTTTGGCCCTCACACCGGAGCGGGTTGCCCGTGGGCTGCCGACGCGCCAGTTAGGCAGTTATGAAGTAAGCGCGTTTGTGCGCAAAGGATCGGAAATCACATCTGTCGATGGATTGTCGGGACGACGCCTCGGCGTTGTGTCAGGTGCAATTTCCCGCAAGGTCGCGGATGGCATCTCTTCTGCCGTCATCTATGAGTACGAAAGAACCGATGACCTGATCCTGCCTTTGCTGCTGGGCGAGATCGATGCCGTCATCTCAGTGGCGGACATATTCTCTGAAAGACTGCGAAAAGCGCTTGTCGACGACAAGATCATGCGGCTGGACGAGACACTCTTGTCAATACCATACGGGTTTATCGTCAGCCCCGACCTGCCGCAGGTGCAAAGCGCTCTTGATACCGCAATCGATCAAGTGCTGGGTCCGGCAGAACTGGCCCGACTCAAGGACTTCTGGTTCGGGCGGGATCAGACCATTCTTGAGCATCCATGGTTTCACGAGGTCGCTTTGGGCGCTGCGATCGCTGCAGTGCTGGTCATTGGTCTGCTTGTTGTGGCCAACCGATTGCACCGCAAATCAGGGCGATTGCTTCTGGAAAATGGCGCAAACCGATTGCTGATCGGCTCATTGGATTCAGTAAACGCCGCGGTCGCCATCTTTGACCAAGAAATGAGAGCCGTGCATTGGAACGAGGGATTTCACCGGCATTTTCAGAAACGCGTCAGCGGACTGAGGGAGGATGTGACACTTCCGAATTTGCTGTCGGCCGCTGAGACCTATGACGGCGCCGAAACGCCACATGAAGGAGGAGGGCCCGACAGAAGTGCGGCTCAGGTAGAACGAGAGTTGAGGGCAGGACGAACGGTGCATCGGACATATCGTTTCCCGGAAGGTGACGTATTGGATGTCCGGTTCTTTCCGCTTGGGCGTGATCACTTTGCCATGATCGGTGTCGACGTGACCCAACTGGATGCGCAGAAGGATCAGATCGTTTCCCAATCTGCTCAACTCGAACGTCAGAACGAACAATTGCTCGCGTTTTCTTCGATAGCGGCCCACGATCTGCGCGCGCCGCTCATCCGGCAGCAGACGATTTTGAGTTTTATTGCTGAAGACCTTGTTGATGCAGGCATTGTGCTGCCTGAAGATGTGCAGGTGAATGTCGACCTGCTGAAAGACCTCTCAGACGGTATGTCTGATCTGATTGTTGACCTGCTGGCCTACGCAACTGCCGAAGCTCAGGCCGACACTCCCGAAGTTGTGGACCCCAATGCGCGGATCAAGGGCATCTTACCCCTGATCCCAGCGCGGCCTGGTTTCACCGTCACTGCGGCCACGGATATGCCCGAAATCTGGGTAAACCCGACAGCCTTTGACTTGGTCATGCGCAATCTGATCTCGAACGCCATCAATCATCATCACCGGCAGGAGGGTACCATTTCTTTGCGCGGGTGGGCTAAGAAGGACAAGGTCATTTTCGAGGTTGAGGATGACGGCCCCGGCATCCCGGAGCAGGCGCGAGAGCGAATATTTGATCCATTCAGCAAGCTTGGGTCGGCAGGCAGTAGCGGGCTTGGCCTGTCCTTCGTACGGTCGAGCGTACAGGCCTGGGGCGGTGAAGTAACAGTTCACGAGGTAGAATCTGGTGGCACCATTTTCAGGCTGAGCGCTCCATGCCCTCCGACAGAAGTGGTGCAACTTACGCCGGATGCCGCTTAACTTCACTCAAAAGGGTACACGCCCCATCGGCTCCGACAGAACATCGAAAAACGATTACAAGCGCGAGCGCTGACTTGTGACCATTGATACTGCAAACGCATTGAAGGCAGGTCAGACCCAGATCACAAAACCCGAACGAAGGACTGATCTGTCACCCCAATTCCTGCTTAAGACCGTCGAGGGCAGCTTGCGCATTTGGCACTGGCACAAAGAAGTTCAGCAAGGACGCATCCGCAAAACCTTGCGCGACAACGTGCGCCAGCAGTGACACCAAAGGATCCCAGTATCCTGCTGTGTTTACAAGGAAAACCGGTTTTTCATGAAGCCCCAGCTGCCGCCATGTCAGCACCTCGAACAACTCGTCAAGCGATCCCGCGCCACCGGGCAGAACAACCACCGCATCGCAGTTCATGAACATCACTTTCTTGCGTTCATGCATCGTCTCTGTGATCACGTAGGATGTCAGGTCGGTCTTGCCCACCTCCCAATCCACGAGGTGTTTCGGGATCACGCCAAACGTCTCGCCACCGGCAGCTTGTGCGGCGCGCGCAACGCTGCCCATCAGCCCGACATCACCCGCGCCGTAGACCAGCCGCAGACCCGCATCAGCCAGTCCACTGCCCAGCTTTTCGGCATCCGCGGCATAGGCTGCATCCGCACCGGGCCGCGACCCGCAATACACACAGACTGATTTCCGCACCTTCACCCCGTCTTTTGCTTGAATATTCACGCCACTCTGCCATGGACGTGTTTTGACCCCTGTTAGCCTGCTTGCTAATAAGGCTCAA
>CAYUSM010000306.1:0-4193 GCA_964447345.1 uncultured Sulfitobacter sp.
GGCCCGCTTTCTCGGGCGTGACCAGATCAACGGAGCGCAGCACCTTCTCGCGCAGATCGGCATAACGCCACAGGACCGGGACGGAGGTCGACTTTGGCTCCCATGGCTCGATCTTGTTGGCGACCGTCCAGAGGGCGCCCGTGTGATAGCCCTCCAGCTCATCATAGTATTCCAGCAGCTCCGGCGTGTCTTCGACATTGGCGCGGCCTGCAACGTCTTCGCGGTGGTTTTCCCGTGTCATGCGTCTCTCCCCGGTGTGCGTGTGGTCTGGATGGTACCGTTCATCTGGTTCTGGGCAACAGGTGTTTTAGCGTTGAATGAGGCTTGGCAGCCAAAGGGCGATGGAGGGGAAGATCAGGATCAACCCCAGCACCATGATCGACATCAGCAGGAAGGGGGCGACCGAAGTGATGATCTGGCCCAGCGTCGTGCCCGGCGGCGCTGCCCCCAACATGACGAAGAGCAAGAGCCCAAAAGGCGGCGTTGCGAGGCTGATCTCGAGGACAAGCAGCATCAGGACACCAAACCAAATGGGGTCAAAGCCCAGGGCCGAAACAAGCGGCAAGTAAAGCGGCACCGTCAGCAGGATCATCGAGACCTGATCAATGAAACAGCCGAGCAGCAGTGTCAGGCCCAGCATCCCAAGCAGGATCATGTAGGGCGCCAGGTCGGCGGAGAGGATGAGTGCCGACAGCCCGCGCGTGGCACCTGAGAAGGCAAGGATCTGGCTGAAGGTCAGCGATCCTGCGACGACGAACAGTGTGAGGGTCGAGAAAGTGAGCGTTTCTTTCAGTGCTTTCTTCAGAGCCTCGACGCTCAGCGCTCGATAGGCGACGGCGGCGATGAGCGTGGCGAGCACACCAAGGGCCGCGCTTTCCGTCGGTGTCGCAATGCCGGAAATGATGGAGCCGACAACGACGATGAAAATGCCCAAGAGCGGGACAACATCGCGGAAGAACGGCCACCAGCGTTCGCGACCCGAAAGCTTTTGCACCTCGTAGGCAGGAGCAAGTGTGGGGTCCAGCGTGCAGCGGGTGATGACGTAGACGAAATAGAGGGCGGCAAGGATCAGCGCGGGGATGATGGAGGCGATGAGCAATTCCGCAATCGGGATGCGCGCAACGGAGCCAAACAGCACGGCAAGCGCGGAAGGCGGGATCAGCATCGCGATGCCCCCCACAGCAACAATGGGTCCGATGGCGATGGCAGGCTTGTAGCCGCGTTTGAGCATCTCTGGCAGCAGTGTAGAGCCAAGCATCGCTGTGTTGGCGATGGTGCTGCCAGAGAGCGACGAGAATACCGTACCGCCACAGATCGCGAGGATCGACAGGCGACCGGGGATACGGGAGATCAGCCTGTCCATCGCCTCAATTGCGCGCCCCGCGATGCCGGTGTGAAACATCACTTCACCCATCAGGATGAAGAGGGGGATGGGCAGGAGCGAGAAAGACTGCACACCGTCCACCATGGAGCGGACGAACTGTAAAAGCCCCGGATCGCCGCGCATGAAAAAGAGCGCACCAACAATGTTCACGCCAAAAAAAGCAAAGGCGACGGGCAGGCCGGTGGCCATCAGCACCAGCAAACCGCCAACCATCAGGCTCAGCGCCCAATACCATTCCATCAGCGCGGCTCCGTCTTGGTTTGACGCAGGAAGATGATGGCCAGCAGTGCAAAGGTCAGGGGTGGCAGGGTGAACAGCCACCACTGGGGATAGATGAGGGTCTTGAAGACCTGCGTGCCCGCGTCAAAGGATGCCATGAGCACGCGCACCGCATAGACGCAAAGCAGCGCACAGATCGCGGCGCCAAGGATATTGACAAAGATACCGATCATCCTCTGAGCGCCCGATGGCAAAATGCGGACCACGCTGTCGACGGCGATATGGCCACCCTCCCGGAGCACCCATGGGGCGGCCAGAAAGGTCATCAGGTAGAGAGAGACCGACGCCACATCGCCGATCCATGTGATGTTCATCACCTGCGCGTAGCGGATGGCGACATCAACGCAGAGCAGCAGCGTGACCACGCTCAGCAAAACCCCCGCCAATATGGCGAGGGCATCAATGAAGGTATCAAGGGCCTTCACGCTGGCTACTTGGTCGAGACCAGCTTGCGCAGCGCAGGCACATCCGTTGGATTTTGCTCCTCAAGGAACTTCCAGTAGCTGTCATAGGCCTGCTGACGGAAGTCAGGACCCAGATCGACATACTCAATGCCCGCTTCCTTGATGGCGGCGTCTTCCTGCGCGTTGCGCTCTTCCAGCCAGCTGGGCCATTGCTCTTCCAGCCAGATGGCTTGATCGGTGAGGCATTGCTGGGCGTCAGCCGAGAGGGAGTTCCAGCGGTCGAGGTTCGTCAGGATCGAGATGGAAACGTTCATGAACGCCGGACCGTGCTGGTATTCCACTTCCTTTTCCCAGCCAAAATCAGTGATGCCCCAGGACGGCCAGCCAAAGCCGTCGACCGTGCCGCGCTCAAGGGCCGTGTAAACCTCTGGCGGGGGCAGCTGCACGGTGGTGGCGCCAATCGACTGGAAAAAGGTTTCGTAGATTGGGGAGGACCGGAGGCGCTTGCCGTCAAACCGGCCATCTTCGGATTTTTCCTTGGACCAGATGAAGAAACTGATGCCATCCCCGTAGGCGGTCAGGAACTGGGCGTTCATCTTTTCATTGTGCAGCCGGTTAAGATATTCCCAGGCGCCATTTGCGCGCTGCTCGGCCATGGGTACGTCGCCCAGAACAAGGGTATCAACCTCGATCATGTCCCCTTTGTAATAGGTACCGGGCCCGGCCATCATATCCAGCACCCCGATCTTGAGCGCATTGGGCTGTTCAAAAGAGCCGATGGATTCCGGGCCTGTGATCTCAATGCTTATGTGTTCGGCACAGACATCGTTCACATGTTCGGCCCAGCGGGCAAAAGGTGCAGCGAATGCGGCGCGGGGCGGCAGGAAAACCCCTGCGGTCAGCTTGACAGGCTCGGCCACGGCAGGTGTGGCGAGGATGGCGGCAGCAAAGAAGGCGAGAAGTGGCTTTTGGGCCATGAGCAGATCCTTTCGATGGGGCAACAAGCGCGGTCGGCACTGACAATCAAAAGGCAGGCACAGCCCCCAGTGCACGCCCGCTCTTTGGGAAAGGCTAAGATAATTTAAACTTAAAGTAAATCCGGGCTCTACGTCTTTCACAAATATTTTAGACTTGAAATACTTGGTCAGCGCAGCCTAGGCTTTGACGCACCTTACGGATGCGCCACGACCCGGAAAGGAGTGCAATGTCCCAAGATACGCCGCCACCTCTTTTTGCCCCGCACGCCAAGGAGCAGGCCAAAACGGAAGCTTTTGCCGGGTCGGATCACATCGAAGTGACGCCCGATTTCGAAGGATTTCATCAGCACAACGACATGTTCAGTCGCGGCTTCTGGGACCCGCGGTTTCGTACCAAGGTCACGATGAAGTTCTACAAAAGCTTTGTGAAGCCGACGGAGCGGGTGCGGGATGAGCCGGGGTTCGGACAGCATGATTTTGCCTTGCGCAACGGGCCCTGGGCGGTCACCGAAATGCTGGCTGAGCGAATGAAGGATCAGGACCGGCGGGACGGCTTTACGGATGATTTCACGCCGCATCTGCCGCCAAAGGTGGACCCGGCTGACATCGGATCGGAAAGCACTGCGGCACGCCATGTCAAGAAAGTCGCCAAGCTTTATGGGGCCGATCTGGTGGGCATCACCAAATACGATCCCCGCTGGACCTATCGCAGCAAGTTTTCCGCCCGCACGGTGATGTCAAAGCCCGTGGAAGTACCTGAAGAGATCACCAATGTGATCGTTCTGGGCAAGTCGATGGATTACGATTTGGTGCGCATGTCGCCCACCGCGACAGCGGCGACATCGGCAGCGGCGGGATATGCCGAGGATGCGATCACCCTTCTGGCGCTGGCCCAATACATCCGGTCGCTGGGATACATGGCCATTGCAAATCAGAACGACACGAACCTTGCGATCCCCTATGCCATCCAGGCGGGGCTGGGCGAGTATGGCCGCAACGGTCTGGTCATCACCAAGGGCTACGGGCCGCGTGTGCGCTTTGGCCGTATCCTGACCAACATGCCGCTGGCGCATGACAAGCCCGTCTCCTTCGGCGTCGCAAAGACCTGCGAGATTTGCAGACGCTGCGCCAACAACTGCCCGCCGCAGG
>CAYUSM010000307.1:0-4179 GCA_964447345.1 uncultured Sulfitobacter sp.
CGGGCAGCGGCAGCGGGTGGCGCTGGCCAGGGCGATTGTGCGCGAGCCGAACGTGTTCCTGATGGACGAGCCGCTGTCGAACCTGGATGCCAAGCTGCGGGTGTCGACGCGGGCGCAGATCAAGAACCTCAGCCATGAGCTGAAGGTCACGACGGTCTATGTGACGCACGATCAGATCGAAGCGATGACGTTGGCGGACCGCGTGGTTGTGATGAAACAGGGCAAGGTGCAGCAGGTCGGCACGCCCACAGAGATTTATGACAATCCGGCGAATACCTTCGTGGCGTCTTTCATCGGGTCTCCGGCGATGAACCTGATGGACGGGACGATTACGAATGGCGTTTTTGAAGGGACCAATGTGCGTATCGAGGGGTTGGACGCTGCCGATGGGGACGTCACGCTGGGGTTCCGTGCAGAGGATGCTGCCGTCGCCGAAAGCGGCAAGGGTCAGATCAATGCGCCGATCTATACCATTGAGCTATTGGGCGATGCGGTCATGCTGGCCGTGCGCGCAGGTGGCCAGATGGTAAGCGTCAAGGCCCACAAGGATTATCGGGCAGAGATCGGCGATCCGGTGTCGTTCTCCGTGCCTGCGGATATCTGTCACGTCTTTGACAGAGCTTCGGGTGAGCGTCTGAGCGCCAAGCACGAAGCATCAGGCGCGCGCGCAAGCGCGGGCTGACTACCATATCCCGGCACGCCGGGGTTCACGACGGGTGCAGCCTTGCAAGATGCACCCCAAGCCATTGCAACAGGGAGTATGCAATAATGATGATGAAGAAACTGGCACTTGCGGGTGTCATCAGCCTGATGGGCACAACAGCCTGGTCAGCTTGCGCATTTGAGAATGAGACCGAGGTCAAGATCCTGTCGGCCGGGTTTGAAGCATGGAAGGCCGTGACCGACGCGATGGCCGAATGTGGCAACGTGCAGGCCGAGCTGGATCAGGAATTCCGGACCAAGCAACCTGCGGCGTTTGAGGCCAACCCGTCCCTGTACCACCTTGGTGGTGTGTCCAACGGGACGATCACGCCGCTGTTGAATTCAGGCACCATTCGTCCGCTGGACGATCTGGTCGAAAAGTATGGTCAGAACCTCGCGCCAAACCAGCTGATCCGCATCGACGGCAAGATCATGGCTGTCGCGATGATGGTGAACACGCAGCACCTGATGTACCGCAAGGACGTGTTTGAAGAGATGGGCATCGCCGAACCTACAAGCTGGGAAGAGGTCTATGCCGCCGCTGCCAAGATCAAGGAAAGCGGCAAGATGGACACGCCTCTGGGCGCGACCATGAAATCCGGCTGGAACCTGGCGCAGGAAATGGTGAACATGCTGCCCGGTCATGGTGGCAAGTTCTTCAACGACGACAACACGCCGGCGGTGAATTCGCCCGAAGGTGTGGCGGCGCTTGAGACTATGAAGGCGGCGCTTGAGTACACCGATCCTGAAGTGCTGGTGTCTGATTCCACCTACGTGCAGCAGCAGTTCCAGCAGGAAAAGATCGCGATTGCGAACCTCTGGGCTTCCCGCGCGGGTGCGATGAATGACGAGGCGGAAAGCGCAGTGGTGGGCAAGGTCAAGATGGCCTCAGCCCCCATTGCCATGGATGGCGGCGCGCCTGCCACCACGCTTTGGTGGGACGGTATCGTTGTGGCCAAGAACATCTCTGACGCGGAAGCCGAAGCCGCTTTCCGCGTGGCGATGGAGGGTCTGGACGAGGAAATGGTCAAGGCCAACAACGAAGCGGCGATCTGGCTGATCCCTGGATATGTGCCCGGTCCGCTGGCTGAAGGTGCTGTTGCGACAGCAACCGCGACACCTCCGCCACCTGCCTATCCGTCGACCACGCGCATGGGGCTGATGCACACGGCGCTTGGTAACGAGCTGCCAGCCTTCCTGACTGGTGATCGCGGCGCGGAAGCCACGCTGGTGGCCATCGAAGAAGCCTATATTACCGCTGCCAAAGAAGCAGGCGTGCTGGAATAAGACTATTGGGCTGGCCGGGGTTCATCCTCGGCCAGCCCTTTACACCGCTTTGCGCCAAGGGCCGATGTCTGGCCTTTTGCTGAAAGCGGCATTCGCAGATCAGGGCCGCTGTGGCAGGCGGCAGAACACGACGGGGGACGTCATGAACTACCGGACATTCTTTGCCTTTGTGGCGCCGTCGCTTTTCATGATGATCCTGTTCATCGCGTTGCCATTGGTGTCGGTGCTGATCCAATCTTTTCAGATCACCCAGCCGGTGATGATCCAGCAGGAGGTCGAAACCTGCACACCGGGATTCCTGACGCAGACCTGCACCACCGAGATCAAGACCGTTCCGCAACTTGATGAGAGCGGAAAGACGATCACGACTACCGAATGGGTGGGCCTGCAAAGCTATCGCAATGTCCTGCAAATGGACAAAGTCTGGGAGGCCGTGGGGGCCGGTAACTTTGGTGACATCCTGCAGATCGACTTCTGGAAAGCGCTGCGCTTTACCTTGATGTTCACGTTGCTCACCCTGCCGCTGGTGCTTGTCACAGGTCTGCTGATCGCATTGGCGGTGAACAATGCGGTGCGGTCGTTGCGTGGGCCGGTGATCTTTGTGTCGCTGCTGCCGTTCATCATCACACCGGTGATTGGCTCGCTTGCGATCTACTGGTTGTTTGTGGGCGACGGCATCCTGACGGCGATGTTGGAGCGTTGGACGGGCAACAACATTTCGATGTTTGCGCAGGCCTGGACCATCGAACTGCTCATGTACTTCTTTAGGGTCTGGAACAACGCGCCCTTTGCCTTTGTGATTTTCTACGCCGGGCTTCAGACGGTCAACATGGACACGCTGGAATCGGCGGTGATCGACGGTGCCTCGCGCTGGGAGCGGTTGCGGCACGTTGTGATCCCGCATCTGATGCCGCTGATCATCTTCATCTCGCTCATCCACCTGATGGACGTCTACCGGGTGTTTGAAGAGATCGTGGGCTTCCGGTCTCAGGCGCATGTGATTTCGCTGCAGTGGCTGACGTTTGACTTCCTGACACCGGATGACGCGGGCAACCGGGCGATCGCGCGGGCCTCGGCCTCGGCCATGCTGACAATGATCGGGATCGTCTTCCTGCTGATCCTTCCGCTGCGCCGCACCTGGCGTGACCACAAGGGGGGATCGCACTGATGGGCGCTGATGTGATGGCTGTTTCAACTGGGGGAATGAACTGATGTCTACTGCATCCAAAGCCATGCGGCAGTCTTTCGCGCTGCGCTTTTCCTCCAATGCCTTTCTGGTGCTCTGGTGCGTGATCGCGGCCTTTCCGATCTTCTGGATCACGGTGATGAGCTTCAAGTCACCGGTTGACGCCTTTGCAGACAGCCCGTGGGAAGTCATCTATGGCCCCAATACCCTGTCACGGGGGGAAGGGCTGTCGATCATCGACATCTTGCTTGGCATTGTTGTGCTCTACTTTGCCATCCGCTGGATGTTCACGCTGCTGCCCAAGCTGGTTGCGCAGTATTCGCCACCGGGTCTTGTGATCCTTGGCTGGCTGGTGGGTGCGGCGGCCTATGCGCTGGTGTTCCTGCTGGTGTTCTTTGGTGTGCTGCCACTGGTGCTGGGAGCGTTGAACAGCATTCTTGGCCCGTTGGGAGAGCCGATCCTCGGGCTCACGACACAGCACTATGTTTCTGTCTGGGTGGAGAACGAGTTCTACCGCAACTTCCTGAACTCTATGCTGGTCACTGCGGGCGTGGTCACGATCTCGCTGACCGTCGGCACGCTGGCGGGTTACGGACTGGCGCGCTCTGGTTCTGATCTGGCGTTCTGGCTGCTGATCCTCGCGCTGATCTTCCGCGCGCTGCCGCATTCTGTGCTGGTCGCTGGCTACTTGCCATGGTTCATCAACTCGGCGGAAATCCTGCGCCCGATCTTTGGTGAACTGTCGCCTACGCTATATGGCCAGCCCTGGGCGGTGATTGCGGTGCTGGTGGCAATCAACCAGCCCTTTACCATCTGGATGCTGCGGTCGTTCTTCCAGAACATCCCGGCGGAGCTCGATGAGGCGGCGCGGGTGGATGGTTGTTCGCATTTCCAGGCGTTCCGGCGTGTGATCATGCCGGTTATGTGGCCGGGGGTGATCACCACGGGGCTCTTCAGCTTCCTGCTGGGGTACAACGACTTCCTGGTGACCGCCCTGCTGCTGG
>CAYUSM010000308.1:0-4176 GCA_964447345.1 uncultured Sulfitobacter sp.
GATCGAGGAAAAGCGCATCGAAATCGCGCCGCTGGCCTTCATGCGCGGACGCACGCTCTCCAATGCCTTTGTGGTGCTGGACGAGGCGCAGAATGCCACGTCGATGCAGATGAAGATGTTCCTCACCCGCCTGGGCGAGGGCTCTCGTATGGTCATCACCGGCGACCGCACCCAGATCGATCTGCCGCGCGGTACCCAATCGGGCCTTGCGGACGCGGAACGCCTGCTGAAAACAATCCCCAAGATCAGTTTCAACTACTTCACATCCAAGGACGTTGTGCGCCACCCGCTTGTCGCTGCCATCATCGAGGCTTACGAGGCCGACAGCGGGCAAGCCTGACCTGTCTTCTCTTTTTGGCCCCATCAATTCCCGGAGGTCCGGAGGCAGCGCCTCCGAATTGCGCCACGCCATGGACACGCTCGACATTGCCATAGAAGACCAGCGATGGCTGACGCTCGATTTCGAGACGCTCACCGCCCGTGCGATCACTGCAGTGCTTCAGCACCATGCCATTGACCCCGCTACAGCCGAGATCAGCATCCTTGCCTGCGATGACGCGCGCATCGCAGCGCTCAACGCCGATTTCCGCGACAAGCCCACGCCCACCAACGTGCTGAGCTGGCCAAGCGAAGAGCGCGCAGCGATGAGCCCCGGCGGAGATCCGATCAACCCGACATCAGGCCCGGATGGCCTCATCGCGCTGGGGGACATCGCCATCGCCTATGACACTTGCGCGCGCGAAGCGGCTGCCGCAGGCAAGGCCATCACCCACCACGTCACCCATCTGATCGTTCACGGCACCCTGCATCTGCTGGGCTATGACCACGAGACGGAGCAAGATGCCGCCTTGATGGAGGGGCTGGAGGTCAAAATACTTGGCAAATTGGGTCTTGATGACCCATATAGGGAAGATCGGGCGACATAATCGCTCAACTACAGACACAGGACCAAATGGGCGACAACGACGGATCATCTGACGCGGCGCAACGCGCGCACCCGGATGAGGACATAGACCAGAGCGAAGACAGCACGGCAAAGACAGGCGGCTTCTTCTCTCGTGTGATCGGGGCGTTGAGCCCTTCGGAAACCAATGAAAGTGACGAAATGACGCCGCCGCCGGTGGACCGGCTCAGCGCACGCGGCATGATGAACCTGCGCCGCATGCGGGTGGATGACGTCGCCATTCCCAAGGCCGATATCATTGCCGTCCCTGTCACCGCGAATATGGACGAGCTGGTGTCGGTCTTCAAAGACTCCGGCCTCACACGTTTGCCTGTGTTCGAAGGCACGCTCGACACACCTGTCGGTCTTGCGCACCTCAAGGACCTCGCCCTGCAATATGGCTTCAATGGCGCGGCCAAGAATTTCGACATCAACGAGTTGATCCGCCCGCTGCTGTTTGTGCCGCCTTCCATGAGCATCGGCGTCCTGCTGACCAAGATGCAGGCAGAGCGGCGGCATATGGCGCTGGTGATCGATGAATATGGTGGCGTGGACGGATTGGTGACCATCGAGGACCTGATCGAACAGGTCATTGGTGAGATCGAAGACGAGCACGACGTGGACGAGGGCACCTTCTGGTCCGTCGAAAAACCGGGTACCTATCTGGCCTTGGCCAAGACCCCGTTGGAGGATTTCGAAGCCGAGATCGGCCATTCCCTCACGGACCACGACGATGTGGACGAAGAAGAGATCGACACGCTGGGCGGACTGGTCTTCATGCTCTCGGGCCGCGTCCCGGCGCGGGGTGAGGTTGTTCTGCATCCCGATGGTCCAGAATTCGAAGTGATCGATGCAGATCCGCGCCGCATCAAGCGGCTGCGCGTGCGCACCGTCGGGTCAGGCGGGTGACAGCGGCCCTGGCGGGCTGGCGACTGATCTTCTTGGCAACAGCCTCCGGGGTGTTGGCCGGTTTCGGTCAGGCCCCCTATGACCAGCCACTGTTCCTGCTCGCCGGATTTGTCGCCGCTGCATACTTTTTTCAGCAGCTCGTCACCCCTCGTCAGGCAGCCCTGTTCGGCTGGGCCTTTGGCGCGGGCTACTTTGCGCATACGTTGCAATGGATCGTCTCGCCTTTTCTGGTCGATGTGGCCCGCCATGGCTGGATGGCCCCTTTCGCAGTGGCTTTTCTGGCTGCCGGGCTTGCGCTGTTCTGGGGGCTGGCTTTCTGGGCGGCGCGAAAGCTGCACCCGACACAGACATGGCCATTGATCCTCTGCCTGACGGCGGCAGAACTGGTCCGCGCCTATGTGTTCACAGGTTTCCCCTGGGCCATGCCTGCGCAAGCGCTTGTGGACAGCATTGCAGGACAAGGGCTCGCCTGGATCGGCCCCTATGCGCTGAACGCGGCCATTGTGGCCGTTGCGGTCATCTTGGCCGTGCCTGCTCAAACGCCCATCCGTCGCATTCTTCGCTACGGGGTGATCGTCTTTGGCCTGGGAGGCATCATGCTGCCACCGGCGGCCCCACCAGCAGCTCTGACCGATCACACCATTCGGCTCGTACAACCCAACGCCCCCCAAAAAGACAAATGGGATCCTGACCAGATCCCGAAGTTCTTTGACCGACATCTGACCTTCACTGCCACCCCTCCGCCATCTGCGGACCGGGTGCCCGATCTGGTGCTCTGGTCGGAAACGGCCATTCCCTGGCAACTGGACTATGCGGGCACCGCCCTGCAGCAAATCGACCAGGCAGGGGGTGCCGCGACTGTAGCATTGGGTGTGCAGCGCAGCACCGAGGACCGCTTTCACAATTCAATGGTGGTCCTGGACGGGGCAGGGGCCGTCGCGCAGGTCTATGACAAGCATCACCTTGTCCCATTTGGCGAATACGTCCCCTTGGCAGGCCTGCTCAACCGGATCGGCATCTTCGGCCTCGCCCAGCAAATCCCGGAGGGTTATTCAGCTGGACCCGGCCCCAAGCTGCTGGACTTCGGACCCCTGGGCCGAGCTTTGCCGCTGATCTGTTACGAGGCGGTTTTTCCCCATGACGTGAATGCTGCCCCGGAACGCCCGGATTTCCTGATCCAGATCACCAATGACGCCTGGTTCGGGAAAGGCGCAGGGCCAAAGCAGCATCTGGCGCAGGCCCGCATGCGCGCCATTGAACAGGGTCTGCCGCTTGCCCGCGCGGCCAACACGGGCATCTCGGCGATGATTGATCCCAAGGGTCGCATCCTCACCGCAATTCCGCTCAACACGGCTGGCTTCATTGATGCTCCGCTGCCAAGGCCACTGCCGCCCACGCTTTACAGTCGGACGGGAGATTTGCCTTTTGCCCTCTTGTTGCTGTTAGGCCTCGCCGTCGCGACAGTCATAGCCCGTAAACCTCCAAAACCCATTAGCGATTGACCCTCTCCCAATGGCTGACTAAGTCCATACAATCACGGTGTCACAACGGCTTCCTGACGTGGCACGTCACCTTATTGGAGCATTTATGTCCCGACAGAATTACACGTTTACCTCTGAATCCGTTTCAGAGGGCCACCCGGATAAGGTCTGCGACCGTATCTCCGATGCCGTTCTTGACGCCTTCATCGCCGAAGAACCAGAGGCGCGGGTGGCGGCAGAGACCTTTGCCACCTCTGGCATGGTAGTGATCGGGGGCGAGGTCGGGCTGTCCGATCAGGAGCGCCTCAAGGACTACATGGGCCGCATCAACCAGATCGCCAGGGATTGCATCAAGGACATCGGTTACGAGCAGGAGCAGTTTCACTGGAACACCTGTCACGTGCTGAATTTCCTGCACGAACAATCCGCGCATATCGCGCAGGGCGTCAACGCGTCCGAAAACAAGGACGAAGGCGCCGGTGACCAGGGCATCATGTTTGGCTATGCGACGGATGAAACGCCCGAGCTGATGCCGGCCCCCATTCAATACGCACATGCGATCCTGCGTCGGCTGGCAGAGGTGCGCAAGGACGGTACAGAGCCGGTGCTGCGGCCTGACGCCAAAAGCCAGCTCAGCGTGCGCTACGAGGATGGCAAGCCGGTCGGGGTCAGTTCGATTGTGCTGAGCACCCAGCACGAAAGCGAAGACCAGACCAGCGACGATATCCGCGCCATCGTGGAGCCCTACATTCGCGAGATTCTGCCCGCCGCCTGGGTCACCGAAGACACCAAGTGGCACGTGAACCCCACCGGCACCTTCGTGATCGGAGGGCCAGACGGGGA
>CAYUSM010000309.1:0-4160 GCA_964447345.1 uncultured Sulfitobacter sp.
GCAGCTTTATCTCTGCCGCGTCGTTCCAGGAAACGACACGGGTTCTGACCGAGGCTTCGGTTCAGGGCAAGAAGGACAAGCTGGTTGGTCTGAAGGAAAACGTCATCGTGGGCCGTCTGATCCCTGCCGGTACGGGTGGTGCGACCATGCAGATGCGCAAGATCGCCCAGGACCGCGACAACGTGGTTATTGAGGCCCGCCGTGAAGAGGCCGAAGCGGCTGCAGCACTGGCGGCACCGACCATGGAAGATGACATCGTTGGTGGCGACGTCTTTGACACGCCCACATTCGATGAGGAAAGCCGCGACTAACGGCTGATGGCTTTCTGTTGAACATCAAACCCCCGCAGCTGGAAGGCTGCGGGGGTTTTCTTTATTTATCAGACGCATAACCTAAGCTTTCAGCTCAATACGCTACGCTTGTAATTCTGTGCTATCCTGTCGGGACGGCGCGGGGGACAATATGCTGATCAAATCGCATGAAATGGAGGGGGAAGAGCTGGAAATTGATAAGCTCCTCTCCCTGGCCAAGGACATCAGAACGTTCGAGGGTAACGAGGTTCTGTTTGAGGAAAACGATCCGGGCGACTCGCTCTACATTATTCTGGAAGGCCGGGTTGAGATATCGTTGCTGTGGGAAGATGGGCGCCGTCTTGGCCTTGATGTCATGCGTCCGGGTTTTCTTTTTGGTGAGATCGCGCTTTTCAACCCAGGCCCGCGCACAGCAACCGCCAGAACGCTCGAACCATGCAAGCTTGCATTGTTGAGCCATGATGATCTGATGATGGAGATCAAAAAACGCCCTGATCTTGCCGTGGAAATCCTGTTGATCATGGGCCAGCGGATGCGGTGGATGAACCAGCAACTGCACGAATATGTCTTCATGCCCTTGCCCTCGCGACTGGCCCGAAAACTGCTGTATCTGCTGCCCGAAGGGGGCACGGCAGGAGAGAAGCTGCAGCTGTCGCAAACTGAGCTGGCTGATTTTGCCGGTGCTACCCGGGAAGCGGTTTCCAAGACGCTGTCAGGCTGGAAAAAGCAGGGCATTCTGGCCACCAGTCGGGGTTCGATGGAAGTGCTCGACCGGTCGAGCTTGCGGGCAATTGCGGGTTTCTGAAAACCGGCAGGGTCTATGTGACCTGTTTCACAGACGCGCAGAGGGCGAATCGCTAGGTTGGTTTCATCGCAGACGGCAACCGGCGCAGATCGCAGCCCAATTCGGAGAAACACGGTGCAACGCTCAGACACTCACGTTCGCCCCCCCATGACGATCTTCACGATGGTTTCGATGATCATGGCAGTTACGGCAAACCTGATCACCGAATACACGATGATGGATGAGCGGGTGAAGGCGAGCAAAACCGTAGACTGACCCTCGGCGCAGGAGGCGGGGCCGCCGTCCAGACCGGCACCCCGCCTTCTCGTTTGCCCTCTGATGCCTCTTTTGCAAAGGCCAGAATTCTCCTACCGTGCGCCCAGACAAGCAGGGCGGCATGGCGCAGACTTTCAAGACACAGATCAAAGGGTTGATGCGGTTCTCATATCTGTCGGAGAACGGTTTTGCCAAATCCACACCCGACCTCGATGCCAGGCGGGCCGAGCTTTATGACCCCGCGCGGTTAGAGCGGCGCTTTCGCCTGTTCGAGCGCTTGGCCTTCCATACCATGTCCCGGCAAGATGACCGCGATTTTTCCTGCGCGGTTTTGATCGGCGATTGCTTTCCCGATGCCTGGCGCGCCCGGCTTGAGGATATCGTTGAGGGGTTCGCGCCGCTCCAGATCGTTTCACTGCCGCCGATGGTCCACATTCAGGCGGTGAAGGCGGCCTACAACGCGCTGCCCGATGATCCGGAGGCGACACACACCGCCACCTTCCGTCAGGATGACGACGATGGAATGCACCGTGAAACGACGTCACGCATCAGGGCGATGGCTGATGCGATGCTGCAAATTCGGTTGGACAAGAAACCCTTCGTGATCGCGTTTAACCGCGGCTTTTATTTCGACCCGACAGCTGAACCGCCTGTGAGCGAATGGTACGAACGTGCGCCTTTGGGCATCGGGCTCGCGATGGTCACGCCAAAAGGGGACCACGCGACGGTCTTCCGGCGCAATCACCGGAACCTTTTTGAGTACTACGATTGCTACACCGAAGTCGGTCGCCCGATGTGGATACGATCCGTGCATCAGGACAATGATTCAACCGCGATGCCACAGGGACGGGCAGGGACGATCCGGCCAAAGGGCGTTCGGAAGATCCTGCTGGACGGCTTTGACCTGACGCCTGAGATGCTGGAAGGGCTGTGAATGTCGCCTAATCTGGCCGGGGCGCTGTTGATGATGGCCTCCATGGCCTGTTTCACCATCAACGACACCATGCTGAAACTCACGGCAGGGGCAGTGCCGCTGTTCCAATTGCTGTTTCTGCGCAGTGTTCTCACCTGTGGGTTGATCCTTGCAACTCGCGGACGGTTGGGGGTGCTTCACTTCGATATTGCGCGCAAGGACTGGGTCATCATCGGGACCCGGGCAGCTACTGAAATCCTGCTGGCATACTTCTTTCTGACAGCACTGTTCAACATGCCGCTGGCAAACCTCACGGCCATCCTGCAGGTGGTGCCGCTGGCGGTGACGCTGGCGTCCGCCCTGGTCCTGCGTGAGGCGGTCGGTTGGCGGCGCATGCTCGCGATTGCCATCGGCTTTTTTGGTGTCTTGCTGATCGTGCGGCCGGGGGCAGAAGGGTTCAACGTCTGGTCCCTTTATGGCGTTGTGGCCATGTGTCTGATCACCCTGCGCGATCTTGTGACGCGCAAGCTGTCCCCGACTGTTCCGTCGATGACGGTGACATTGGTGACCGCGGGTTCTGTGATGGTGGCGATGGGCCTTGCATCGCTTAGCGTGGCTTGGGTCGCCATCGATCTGCGCACCGCTGCCCTGATCGTCGGTTCTGCGGTTTTCATCATGGGCGGGTATTTCTTTTCTATCCATGTGATGCGGGCGGGCGATGTTTCGTTCACGGCACCCTTCCGATACACTGGTCTGATCTGGGCGCTGATTTTGGGCTGGTTTGTTTTTGAGGAATGGCCAAGCGTGCTGACAATGATCGGTGCGGTCATTGTGGTGGTCACGGGCATCTTCAGCTTTTACCGGGAACGCAAGCTCTCAGGTCTCTGACAGGCGGGCAAAGGCCTGCGCCACCGCGTCCGCATCGATATTGTACGTGGCCTTGAAGTGGGCCTTGCCGTCGCTGTCGAGCGGGGTCAGTTTCGGTGTGCGGACCCCCGGCTTCTGGCGACTGTCGTTGTAGTCATTGTGCCCCCGGATCAGCATATCTTCCCCTGCGAAGGTAACGGTGGGCATTTTTTGCCCCACCTTCATATGTGCGAAATTCATGACCGAAAGGCGTAGCTCTGGCTTGAACATCAACGCGAGGCCCGCTGTGGTGTAGGGCGCGTTTGTCGGGGCCACATCAAGACCCGATGCCGAAGGGCGCGCAATATAGCCCTGGTTGAAGTCGATGGCGATGTGGCGATGCTTTGCGGCCATCGGTCTTACATCTTGCGCCGCTTCCCGCAGTCGCTCGATAAAGGTGCAAGCCACCGCGTCGTCATCGTCCATGCGAAACTGCAGACAGGCGTCATCGTCAAAGCGGCGCACTTCATTGATGGCCTCCTGCATCACCTTGCGGTGCGGACCGGGCGGATAGGCTCGGATCACGGCCTGCGGCATGTCAGTAACCGATGCCTGCAACCTTTCGCGATAGACAGGGGGCAGGCTTTCCCCAATCACGATCAGCAGGGTGAAATCATCGTTGGTCTGCGCCTTCAGCGGCGGCAGCATCATCGTCTCAAAGGTTGCAAACCGCTCGGCCATGCGGGCAGGCGCGTAAAGGTAGTCCATCCGCTCTTGCAATGAGCTGTGTTCAACCTGAAATCCGCCGTCGCCGGGGTAGGAAAAGCGGCAGATGCCGATGGTTTGCATGGACGTTTCAGCCTTAAGTTGTTGGCGTCACCATCGCAGCAGAGCAGGGGCCATGCAACCTCGGGCGCCCCTGTTGACAGCCCATCCCGACTCCCCTATACGCCCGCTATCTCGACAGCAGGGTTCGCCCTGCCATTCGAAATCATAACTTAAGTGGTCAAGATCCGGTCTAATGCTGACC
>CAYUSM010000310.1:0-4147 GCA_964447345.1 uncultured Sulfitobacter sp.
TCTCGAATTTCGACAGCGACGGCGCGGCCAGCTGGACGTCGCCCTGCAGCATCGCCTCGAGCACCTGGTCATCGTTGTAAAGCGTGGAGTTCGGGAAGACCTCCATGCAGGCCTTGCCGTTCATCTCCTCGTTGACGCGGCTTTCCAGCAGCGAGGCGGCGATGCCTTTGGGGTGTTTGTCGGTATTGGTGACATGGCTGAACTTGATGACGATTTCGCCATCGTCACAGGCCGCGGCGACGGCGCCTGCGGATACGGTGAGTGCCAGAGCGGCAGCGGTCAGGAATTTCATAGGTCTCCTCCCAGAGCTTTAGAATCGGTTTTTGGCAGGGGTTCGCCTGCGCTGACGCAATGAAACGCGTCCTTGTGCTTGCTCACAAGTCCGTGTGCTGAATTTGGCGGCGATTTGAGAAAATCACGCCCTTACAAGGACTTCACAGGTGACATTGATGTGTGCTTGAAGGTGATCTTGACCTTGATGTGCGGAAATCCGCACAGGACCTGACGTGCTTGTGCGAAAAACCGCACAGGTTTTCAGCGGGTGCCCGCCATTGCGACAATGAGGTCGTCGCGCATCTGCACTGCCCCTGTTTGCAGGTAGGCCATCGCCCGCAGTGCTGCCTCATGGGCCGCGACGGAGGACCCTCCGACGCAATCCTCGACCACGCGGCAAAAGTAGTCCGACTGGTGCGCGTCGACGAAAGTGTAGTGGACGCAGACATCCGTAAGCCCGCCGCAGAGGATCAGTGTCTCCGCCTTCAGGCCCCGAAGGAGGATTTCCAGATCCGTGCCGAAGAACGCGGAATAGCGGCGTTTGGGAATGACATAGTCGCCTGTGCGAAAGCCCATCTCTTCCTTGGCAATCTCGGTGCGCGGGTCGCCTTCGAGGCAGTGCACATCCTCGTCCCCGTCCAACTCGCGCCCGAAGTCGACCAGGTCGGGGCGGTGCACTTCCTGAATGAAGATCACCGGCACATCGTTTTCGTGAGCGGCATCCACCAAAGCGCGCGCGGCCTCCATCCGGTCGCGGTAGCCGGGCATGTTGTCGATGGCACGGACCTCGCTTTGATCCAGAAAGGTGCTTTTCTGGATGTCGATGACGAGCAGCGCGGGTTTGCCTTCGATCAATGCGCGCGCGGATTTTTGGGCATTTGCCATGGGTGTATCCTGTGGTCTTTCGGGTCAGTCGCGGAAGGACTCGGCCTTGATCCCGTAGCGGGCCAGCTTGTCGTAGAAGGTCTTGCGCGGCAGCTTCAGGGCCTCGGCTGCCGCTGTCGCCTGACCGCCCGCGCGGCGCAGGGCCCCTTCCAGAAGCGATTGTTCGATGATCGACATCTGGGCGTTCAGGCCAAGTGAGGCATCCGGTGTGACCCCCTCGGGCACCCCCATCACGAAACGCATCGCCACCGACATCAGCGAACGTGCATTGCCCGGCCAGTCGCGGGCCATGAGTGCGGCGATTTGCTCGGGCGTGACCTCGGGGGCCTTGAGCCCCGCCTGCTCTGCCGCCTGTGCCACGTAGCGGCGGAACATCTCGGGGATGTCCTCGGGCCGTTCGGCAATGGACGGGATGCGGACGCTGAGCGCTTCGAGGCGGTAATAGAGATCCGCGTTGAAACGTCCTGCGGCGACTTCGGCGGGCAGATCGCGGGTGTTGCCTGCGATGAGGCAGACACCTTTCAGCGCACCGTCGCCATCGCTCAGCGCCAGTTGCAGTTGCGGTGGCAGGTACGAGACCTCATCAATGAAAAGGCTGCCGCTCTCAGCCTCTTTGAGCGCTGTGGCAAGTTCTGCTGCCGTGAGGGCGGCAGCGGCGCGTTTGACGAAGGGAGCTTTGGACCGGGCGGAACTGAGGTGGATGACCTCGGCCACCTTGGAGATACCGGAGCCCGGTGCGCCGGTGACAAGCGCGTCGCCTTCGGCCTGTGCCACCAGCCGCACCTGCGCACGTAGCGCTTCGGCCAGATCGGACGTGCCAAAGAGCATCCTTGCGGCAGGGTCACCGGTTTCCACCAGATGGCGCAGGCGGCGGTTTTCCAGCACCAGCGCCCGCGTCTTGAGCGCGCGTTCCAGCGTGCTGATCAGTTCCGCCGGGGCGCAGGGTTTTTCGAGAAAGCCGAACGCGCCCTGCCCCATCGCGGCCACAGCCATGGGTATATCGCCCTCGCCCGTCAGCAGGATCACAGGCAAATCAGGATCCTGCCCGCGTGCGTAGTCGAGCAGGTGAAAGCCGTCACGACCGGGCATGCGGATGTCAGACAGGATCACGCCGTCAAAGTCGCGGGTGATGCGGTCCTTGGCTGCCACAAAGGAACCTGCGGGAAGCGGCGTCAGATCGGCAAGCTCAAGCGTCTGCGCCAGCGCCTCGCGCACGGCGGCATCGTCATCGACCAGCAAGACCTGCCCGCTCATGCTGCCTCCTGCCTGCCGGGCGCGGCTTCAAGCGTGACGGTGAAGGACGCGCCGCCAGAGGCAAGGTTGCTGCCTTTGATCTGGCCGCCAAAGCTTTGCACGATGCCGTAGCTGATCGACAGACCCAGCCCCATGCCGCCCGTATCCCCGACCTGCTTGGTGGTGTAAAAGGGATCAAAGACCTTGTCCGGCATCTCGATCCCCGGCCCGGTGTCACGGACATGGACAGCGATGGTCTGGTCGCGGCTCACGTCGATCTCCAGTTCCTTTTCAGCGCAGCCTTCCATGGCATCGACCGCGTTGGTGATCAGATTGACAAAAACCTGCCCCAGCCGCACCTCGCCCCCGCGCACCCAGATGTTCGCGTCCGGTGGTGTGAACCGCAGGGCGACACCCGCTTCCTCGCGGTGTCCGCGCGTCAGGTCGAGCGCGGAGCTGATCACGCTGCCAAGCTCCACGCGGTCCTGCGGCATGGTTTCCTGCCGTGCAAAGGCGCGCAGATTCTGGATGATACGCCCCATGCGCTGGGTCATGTCAGAGATACGGTGCAGGTTCTCGCCTGCGCGCGCGTGTTTGCCGCGCTCCATGAACTGGACGGCGTTTTCGGCAAAGGACCGGATGGCCATCAGCGGCTGGTTGAGTTCGTGACTGATGCCCGCCGACATCTGACCCAGAGCGCTAAGCTTGCCAGCCTGAACCAGATCGTCCTGCGCGCGACGCAGAGCCGCCTGAGCTTCTTCCCGCTCTTTCGCCTCCGCCATGAGTTTGGTGTTGGTCTCGCGCAGGGCTGTCGTGCGCTCGGCGACCCTTGCTTCAAGTTGTACGTTTGCCGCCGCCAGTGTGCGCCGCCGTTCGGAGGCAAGGAACAGAAGGGAGCCAAAGGCGAGGCAAAGCGCGGCCACAGCGGCGGCCTGTGCGGACGCCAGCGTGCGGGTTTGGCTGACGTCCAGCAACACTTCGCCTGTCATGCCGATCACCGGCAACGCCTGCGTCAGATGCAGCGCTTCGCGGGGCAGATATGGCCCCCAGCCAAGGTGCCAGATTTCGTGCGGCCCGATCATTTCGGCTGTGAATTCGGGTGGCGCGCCGGTGGGCGGGATCAGACCGGGATTGCCTTCAGGACGGTTCCAGAACAGCAGTTCAGAGCGGTTGGCGATATAGACCTCGCCTGCCGCATCGGTAAAGAAGGCGGCCGGGTTGGTGCCGCGCCAGTTGTAGTCGATGCCGTTGAGATCAGTGATCACCACCACCGCACCCTGCACCTTGCCGATGTCATCAAAGACTGGCGCGGCATGGAAGAACGCACGTTGCGTGAGCGGTTCTGCCGGGCCATGGCCCCAGCCCAATGCGCCACGCAGGGCACGTCGGACATGGGCATATCGGCCCAGATCGTCCGGCGCCATGCCCGTGGCGGAGGCAAGCACCTGCCCTTGTCGCCCCAGCACCAGCACGTCGAGAGCGGCGGATTTGTCCGCAACGTCCAACAGCAGATCGGTTGTGGCCGCGTCTGGCGCTTGCTGTAGGGCGTCATTGATGGCCGGGTGGTCTGACATCAGCACCGCCAGATCGCGGTAGCGCTGCAACTGGCCCACCAGACGGTCACCTGCCAGCGCGAGGTCGGCCTGCCCGCGGGCAGCCAGCTGGTCCAGCCCCTGCTGGTAGGCATACCGCCAGACGCCTGCCGCCAGCAGCACGACAACCCCCAGAAAGGCCAGCACAAATGCGGCGCGTTGAC
>CAYUSM010000311.1:0-4131 GCA_964447345.1 uncultured Sulfitobacter sp.
ACCCGGTCAGTTGCCTTTGTCCGCGCCACGGCGGTGGACGAAGATGCTGAGAACCCGGTGGCCATGGCCACAGGCACATTCACGGCGGGAGGATGAGCGCATGAAGAAACGTCCTGAACCCGTGCAGGTGGTCAAACAGCGCCGCGATGCGGTGTTGCGCACATTGGTGGAAGGGGTGCCCTACATCCAGTTTCTGGGCATCGAGTTTGAGCGGATGGGTGACGAGCTGACCGCGATCATGCCCTTTAAGGAAGAATTGATCGGCAACCCGATGTTGCCTGCGTTGCATGGGGGCGCGACAAGCGCCTTTCTGGAGGTTTCGGCGATCATATCGCTCAGTTGGGGGATGATCTGGGAGGATATGGAAAGCGGTGCGCTGGAGACGGAGGCGCTGAACCGTGATCACTTGCCGCGATTGCCCAAAACCATTGATTTTACCGTTGATTATCTGAGGTCCGGACTGCCGCGGGATGCCTATGCGCGCGCCAATATCACGCGGGCCGGGCGGCGCTATGCCAGCGTGCATGTGCAGGGTTGGCAGGACAACCGTTCGCGCCCTTATGCGCAAGCCACGGGGCATTTTCTGATGCCTCAGCGGAAGGGCTCTGGTGAGTGACGCGCTGAAGGACAGTCAGGGGCGCACTGCGTCACCGCAAGAGGTGGTCACGCATCGGCGGGTGCTGAACATCGCGCTGCCCATCGTTCTTTCGAATGCGACTGTGCCGATCCTTGGCGCGGTTGATACCGGCGTTGTGGGGCAGATGGGGGCCGCGGCGCCCATCGGTGCTGTGGGCATTGGCGCGATCATCCTGTCGGCGTTTTACTGGTTTTTCGGCTTTCTGCGCATGGGAACGGTTGGTCTGACCGCGCAGGCGGCGGGCGAGGGGGATCAGGCGGAGGTTGCGGCCCTGCTGACGCGCGGGTTGATGATCGGCGCGGGGGCGGGGCTGGTGGTGATTGCCCTGCAGGTGCCACTTCTCTGGGCGGCCTTTCAGGTGTCGCCTGCGAGTGCGGAAGTGGAAACGCTGGCGCGGGAGTACATGACGATCCGCATCTGGTCGGCCCCGGCGGCGATCTCAATCTATGCCATCACGGGCTGGCTGATTGCGCAGGAGCGCACGCGGGCGGTGCTGGTCATTCAGATCTGGATGAACGGGCTGAACATCGTGCTGGATCTGTGGTTCGTGCTGGGTCTCGGCTGGGGCGTTGAGGGCGTGGCGATTGCCACTTTCATCGCGGAATGGTCGGGGGCGGCGCTGGGCTTGTGGTTCTGCCGGGCGGTGTTTCAGGACAGGCTTTGGCGGGCCTGGGCGCGGGTGTTTGATGCGGCGCGTTGGGTGCGCATGGTCAAGCTGAACACTGATATCCTGATCCGGTCGCTGCTGTTGGAGGCGATATTCGTGTCATTCCTGTTCATTGGCGCGGACATGGGGGATGTCACGCTGGCGGCCAATCAGGTGTTGCTGCAGTTCCTGATGATCACGGCGTATGGGCTTGATGGCTTTGCCTTTGCCGCAGAGGCGCTGGTGGGTAAGGCGTTTGGGGCGAGACAGCGCGCGGTGTTGCGGCGTGGCGCGCTGCTGGCGTCTTTCTGGGCGGGTGTTGTGGCGCTTGTCGCTGTGATGGCTTTTGCGCTGGGAGGCACGGCGCTGATTGATCTGATGGCCAAGGCGGAGGACGTGCAGGCGGCGGCGCGGCTCTATCTGCCTTATGTTGTGGTGGTGCCGCTGGTGGGGGTTGCGCCCTTTATGCTGGACGGGATTTTCATCGGGGCGACCCGGTCACGGGACATGCGCAACATGATGGCGGTGTCGTTTGTGGTTTACGTGATCGCGGTGCTGACGCTGGTGCCCGCCTTTGGCAATCATGGGCTGTGGGCCTCGATGCTCATTGCCTTTGTCGCGCGGGGGGTGACGCTGGGGCTGAAGTACCCGGCGCTTGAGCGGTCTGTGGGTTAGAGCAGGTCGCGGATGTTTTCGGGCGGGCGGCCGATGACGGCGCGGTTGCCTTTGATGGCGACGGGGCGTTCGATGAGGATCGGGTGGGCAGCCATAGCGGCGATGAGATCAGCCTCATCTGAGGTTTTGCTGAGGCCGAGTTCTTTGAAGACCGCCTCGCCGGTGCGCATCATTTGGATCACGGGGGGATTGCCCATCAGCTTGCGGACCTGGCCGATCTCATCGGCGCTGGGCGCGTCTTCGAGGTAGCGGCGGATTGTGACGTCCGCACCTGCGTCTTCCAGCAGGGCGAGCGCCTGGCGGGATTTTGAGCAACGGGGATTGTGCCAGAGGGTGATCACAGCCAGTCCTTCCTGCCGGTGCCGACTGCATCCGCTACGTTTGCAAAGCCGTCGCGGGCAAGGCGCTGGTCGAGGCCGCGGGCAATGTCGGCGATCAGTGACATGCCACCGTAGACAAGAGCGGTGTAGAGCTGGACCGCTGACGCGCCCGCGCGGATCTTGGCATAGGCTTGATCGGCTGAGCCGACGCCGCCGACGCCGATCAGCGGGATGTCGGTGAGAGTGGAGAGGCGGGCGAGGACGCGGGTGGATTTTTCAAAGAGTGGCGCGCCGGAGAGGCCGCCTGCCTCATCGCGGTGGGCGGAGCGCAGGCCATCGCGGTCGAGCGTGGTGTTGGTGGCGATGATGGCAGCGACGCCTGCGGTCTGAGCAACCTCGGCGACGTCTTCGATTTCGGCTTCGGTCAGGTCCGGCGCGATCTTGAGGAAGACGGGCGTGGCACCGCGTACCTCCATCACGCCATCCAGAAGGGCGGAGAGCGCGGCCTTGCCCTGCAGGTCACGCAGTTTTTCGGTGTTGGGGGAAGAGACGTTGACGGTCGCAAAGTCCACGTGGTCGCGGGCGGCGATCATGACGCGGGCGAAATCGGCGGCGCGGTCTGTGCTGGTCTTGTTGGCCCCGAGGTTGAGGCCCACTGGCACGCCCGCGCCGCGCCGGGCAAGGCGAGCGCAGATCACATCCGCGCCGTCGTTGTTGAAGCCGAAACGGTTGATGGCGGCGTGGTCTTCGGTCAGGCGGAAGAGACGCGGTTTGGGATTGCCGGGTTGCGGCAGGGGGGTGGCGGCACCGACTTCGATGAAACCGAAGCCCGCAAGAGAAAGGGGCGCAATGGCGGTGGCGTTCTTGTCGAAACCGGCAGCCAAGCCAATGGGGTTTGGCAGGGTGATGCCTGCAATAGAAGTCTTAAGCCGAGGCGTGCTGATCGGGCCGGGGGCGGGCGCGAGCCGGGTTTGCAGGGCGCGAATGGCCAGCCCGTGGGCGGCTTCGGGATCAAGTTTCCGAAGGGCAGTCAGCCCCAGACGCTCCAGCAGGGCGGTCATGCAAAGCGGTCCCCGGAGCCTGCGTTATGGGTGCGTATGAGACGCGAGGTTTTTACAGCGGCCTGACGGTGAACAACCGCCTTTTGGTACTCAGGGTCCGAGACCATGGCGAGGAAGGCGTGCGCGTTTGGGTAGCGGGCAATGAACATGGCGTCCCACGTTTCATCGGAGGGGCCAATAAGCGTGGTCTCGTAGCGTCCGCGCCAGATGATGTCGCCGCCCACTTTTTCGAGGATCGGCGCGGTTTCCTTGCCGTAGAGCGCATAGGCCTCGGCCCCGGTCAGCCCGTCGCGGGCCAGTTCGTGGTCGCCTGGGTAGTTGGCCAGATCGTTGAACTTTACGAGGTTGAGCATGTTCAGCTCTGTTTCGCGGTCGAGGTTCTTGAAGGCGTCAAATTGCGCGCGGTCGGGATCGATGTAATGCGTCATTGGCTGGCCTCCTTCAGGCCTGCGGGGAACTGGTGTTTGCCGTCCTGCAGCGGCAGGGGCTGGGCCCAGACGACGTCCTGCAGGGTCATCCTGCGGTACAGGTGGGGGAAGAGATCATCGTTACGGGATGTTTCCCATTTCAGCGCGTCGCCTGCCGCCTCCGCGTCCACAGCGATCAAGAACAGCCCTTCGGCGCCCGCAAAATGCTTGGCGGCTGTTTCCTCTGCCTGATCGGCGGTGGAGAAATGCACGTAGCCGTCTGCCACATCGATGGGCGCGCCGTCGGTTTCGCCCGTGCGGCGCAGCTCTTGCCATTCCTCGGTGCGGAAAATCTTGAAAATCAACATGGGGCGGTCATGCCCCC
>CAYUSM010000312.1:0-4111 GCA_964447345.1 uncultured Sulfitobacter sp.
AGCGAACGACTCATAATCGTTAGGTCGGTGGTTCAAGTCCACCTAACGCCACCACCTTTTCTCCGATTGCTGCCAGCAGTGCGCCTGTTTGCACGATAGTGCACAGGAATAGCTTTCCTTTCGGAACGTATTTTCGTGAAGTGGGCCCGATTTTCCTGTTCAACAGATTGAAATTACGTCTTTTCAATCTTGAGGTGTGCCAGCGCATATGCCACCAATTCTGCCGTGACAAGCATCTGGGCATCGCATAGCGTAAGGCCCAGACAAGCGGTTCAAGCCGCATCCGGGAGAGAGACGCCAATTACCAGATCGAGGACCGTCAAAGCCTCTGCAACCGTTGTGAGGTGTGCGGGTCCAGATGAAACCGCGCCCCAAGAGCGCGGCGTTACACAAGTCAACTAAGGGAGAAGATTATGATCTTACGCAGAACATTGATGGGCATGGCAGGTGCTGCCGTTGCCGGTCTGATGGCAACATCCGCAATGGCTCAGGAAGTGACCCTGCGCCTGCACCAGTTCCTGCCACCGCAGGCCAACGTACCAAAGCTGGTGCTGGACGTCTGGGCAGACAATGTAGAGGAAGCCAGCGAAGGCCGCATCAAGGTCGAACGCTATCCTTCCATGCAGCTGGGCGGCCGTCCACCTGAACTGATGGACCAGGCGATTGACGGCGTGGCTGACATTGTCTGGACTGTGGTTGGCTACACGCCCGGTCGTTACCCGCGCACCGAAGTCTTCGAACTGCCCTTCATGATGACCAATGCCCGGGCCATGTCCTCGGCCTATTGGCAGATGTTTGAAAAGCACATGAAGGATACCGAATTCCAGGATGTGCATATCCTTGGCACCTGGGTGCACGGCCCCGGTATGATCCATGTAAACAAAGAGGTCCGCACCCCTGCCGATATGGAAGGTCTGAAGATCCGCGGTGGTTCCCGTACCGTCAACACGCTTCTGTCCAAGATGGGCGCAGAGCCGGTTGGCATGCCAGTGCCCGCAGTGCCCGAGGGTCTGTCCAAAGGCGTAATCGACGGCACGACGATCCCTTGGGAAGTGACAGCAGCGCTGAAAGTGCCTGAGCTGGTGTCCAACCACACAGAATTCGAAGGTAATGCGCTTTACGTGCTGACCTTCGTGCTGGCGATGAACAAGGACCGTTACGAGAGCCTGCCCGCCGATCTGCAAAAGGTGATCGACGACAACTCCGGCCTGGAGTTCTCGATCTTTGCTGGCGGGACGCAGGCAGATTCCGATGGCCCTGCGCGTCAGCTCGCAGTGGATCGCGGCAACAACATCGTCACAGTTTCGGGCGATGATCTGCAGGCGTGGAAAGACGTCGCACAGCCGATCTTTGACGAATGGGTTGCGGACATGAACAGCAAGGGCATCGACGGTCAGGCGCTGATCGACGAAGCGCGCCAGTTGATGGAAGCATACGACGGTTAAGCCGTTTCAACACAATTGATCTGCGGCAGCCCGGCGCTGCCGCAGATTTTCTTTACGAACGACGAGAGTTTTCATGCACCGGCTGATTCAGTCTCTTGCCCGCCTGACCGCACTGGCCGGGGGCATCGTTTTGCTGGTGCTGGTCGTATTGACGACGCTGTCCATTCTGGGGCGGTCAATCAGCAAGTTCCTGCATCTGGATTTCTTTGACACCACACTGACGGGGCTTTCGCAGTTCATCCTTGATCTGGGCGTCGGGGAGATTAACGGCAGCTACGAATTGCTAGAGGCTGGTGTGGCCTTTGCCATTTTCTCTTTCCTGCCGATTTGCCAATTCTACGGCGCGCATGCGACCGTAGATGTATTCACTTCCTTCTTGCCTGACCGCGCAAACCGCTGGATCGCCGCCTTTTGGGAGGTCGTTCTTGCCGCTGTCATCATCCTGATCATCGTGCAGCTTTACGGCGGGATGGAGCGCTATATCCGCAACGGGCAAACCACGCTGTTCTTGCAGTTCCCCGTCTGGTGGGCCTATGCGGCGAGTTTTGCGGCGGGCGTCGTGGCCTGCTTGACGGCTGTTTATTGCGCCTTCACTCGGATCGCTGAAGCCATGCGCAACCAGTCGATCCTCCCGACCGAACACGGGGAGCACTGAGATGAGCAGCCTTGAGCTTGGCTTCTGGTCCTTCCCGATCCTGTTGTTGATGGTGTTTTTGCGCGCGCCCATCGGGCTTGCGATGCTGCTGTGCGGATTTGGTGGCTGGTACATGGCGATGGGCGGCAATCCCACGCCGCTGTTGGCAAAGCTGAAATCTGAGACCTATACGACGTTCTCAAACTATTCCCTGACCATCATTCCCTTGTTCCTGCTCATGGGGCAATTTGCGACCCTGTCGGGAATGTCACAGGCGCTCTTTCGCGCGGCGGAAAGCTTTCTTGGCCACCGGCGCGGCGGTGTGGCGATGTCTGCTGTTGGGGCCTGTGCGGGTTTTGGCGCAATCTGCGGGTCCTCGCTGGCAACAGCGGCCACGATGTCAAAGGTCGCGCTGCCTGAGTTGAAGCGCTACGGCTATTCCGGTGGTTTCTCAACGGCAACGCTGGCAGCGGGGGGCACCCTGGGCATCCTCATCCCGCCGTCGGTGATCCTTGTGATCTACGCCATCCTGACAGAACAGAATATCGCCAAACTGTTCCTGGCGGCTTTCATCCCCGGCATTCTGGCGGCGCTCGGATACATGCTGACCATCTCACTTTACGTGCGTCTTCATCCTGATGCGGCAGGTACGCGGCCCGCAGTCCCGATGGGCGAGCGTTTCCGTGCCTTGGCCGATTGCTGGCCCGTGCTGACCATTTTCCTTGTTGTCGTCGGCGGTATCTATGCGGGTTGGTTCACGCCAACTGAGGGTTCCGCCATTGGTGCGGCGGGCACAGGGCTTGCAGCCCTCCTGTCAGGCAGCCTCAACTGGAAGGTGCTGGGTCAAAGCTTGCTGGGCACCGCGCGGACAACCGCGATGATCTTCTTCATCGTGCTGGGAGCAGGCTTTTACAACGGCTTTCTGGCGCTGTCCGGTGTGCCACAGTTTATGGCCGAATGGGTGGTGAACCAGGGCTACAGCCCGATCTTCGTGCTCTGCGTGATCCTTGCCTTCTATCTGATCTTCGGCTGTCTGATGGACAGCCTGTCGATGATCCTGCTGACAGTGCCGATCTTTTTTCCGGTGATCACGGCCATGGATTTTGGCATGTCGCCTGAACATCTGGCGATCTGGTTCGGCATTCTTGTGCTGATCGTGGTGGAGGTGGGGCTGATCACGCCACCGGTGGGGATGAACCTTTTCATCATCAATTCCATGGACCGCGAGACACCGATGACACAGACCTACCGTGCGGTCATGTATTTCGTGGGGTCTGACATCGTGCGGGTGATCATCCTTGTGGCCTTCCCGGCGATCACATTGTTCTTGCTACCAGCCTAGGGGCGTCATGGCGGGAGGTTTGACATGACAGAGCATCTCAACCTGAAACCCCATGACATCACACGCCAGGATCGCCCGGATGGCAGCATCCTGCTGACATCGGATTATCCACTGGGACCAATTGCGCGCTGCACCGGGGATTGGTTGGACCACTGGGCCGGGGCAACGCCCGATGCGGTTTTTCTGGCGGAGCGGGACGGAGACGGCTGGCGCGAGGTCACATATGGCGCGGCACAGCAGGCCGTGCATGCGATTGCCAGCCATCTGCTAGCGCGGGATCTGGGGCCAGAACGCCCGATCATGATCATCTCCGGCAATGGTGTGGATCACGGGTTGCTGACCCTTGCTGCGCAATATGTCGGCATACCGACCGTGCCGGTGGCCGAGCAATATGCGCTGATCCCCGCTGCACATCCCCGGCTGACCTATGCCGCAGAGCTGGTGAAACCCGGCATGGTTTATGCCGTCGATGCCACGCAGTACGCCGGTGCCTTGGCTCTGGATATTTTTGACGATGTGGAGGCGTTAAGTTCAGCGCCTGCTCACGGCGAGACGGCCTTCGCAGGCCTGCTCAAGCCGACAGGCGCCAACATCTCTGACGCTGCTGCGGCTGTTGGTCCGGACACTCTGGCCAAGATACTGATGACCTCGGGGTCAACGTCTGATCCAAAGGGCGTGCTGACGACGCAG
>CAYUSM010000313.1:0-4097 GCA_964447345.1 uncultured Sulfitobacter sp.
GATGAAACCGCGCTTTTTGCCGAGGGCTGCGCCGATGTCGCCCCGCCCCTTCTTGTCGAAGCCTGGGCCCGCCATACCTTGAGCTGGATCACCCGATGGGAAGACGACGGCCCTCGCGCGCTTGCGGCCGAGTGGCGCGGTCTGGCCCATGGCATCGGAGAACCGGTGACACGCGGGGCCATCAGCGGCACATTTCTGGGCGTGGATGAGGACTTTGGCATGCTCGTCCGGGACAAAGACGACACCCATCTGATCCCCCTCACCGCCCTTCTGGAGGACACAGCGCAATGAAACTGGCCCGCGCCATCCACTTTGACGAAAGCGATCAACGCGTCTTTGCCAGCCCGGCCCGCACCGGCGAATGGTGTATTTCCGGCGGTTTTGAATTCTCCGACTGGACCGAGGGCGACCTTGTCGGCAAAGCGCGTCAGGCCTTTGCCAACGGCTGGTTCGGGCTTGAAACCGGCGGGCGCGTGACCTTTGTCGCGGTCACCCTGATCGAGGCGGGGGAGCGCGACACGCTGACCCGGCTGCTGGCGCAGCACTTTGTCACCTACTACGGCGCCCCATCGGTGGAGGCCGCCCTGCCCGTTGCGGCAGAGGAAATCGCCCAGATGGCCGATCTGTGCGAGGATCATGCGCCCAACACGCTGTTGACGGTCGCACGCGAACTGACTGCCGCCGGTGTGCGCGAAGCCTACCGCGTCATCGACGCGCAGGAGGCCGGGCTGGACCAGTTCGCCATTCACGGGTCCCTGGACGAATAGCCGTCAATCCACCGCGCTGGCGTTGAAGAAAAAGAGGCGCTGCCCACCGATCTGATAGCCGTCAATCAGCGTCTGCGCGCGCGGCGAGGTCAGCCAGCCTTCCAGCTTGCGCACCAGACCGGCTTTGACATGCGGGTGCCGCTGCGGATTGACCGGCAAGAAGGCATATTGATTGAACAGTTCCGCATCCCCCTCAAACAGGATGCGATGGGCGCCTTTGTTGCCGAAATTGAGCCAACTGGCCCGATCCGACAGCACGTAGGCCTCAAGCCCCACAGCGGTGTTGAGCGCGGCCCCCATCCCGGCCCCAACCTCTTTGTACCAGGTGCCTGTCGGCCCGATCCCGGCATCGTTCCACAGACCGCGTTCCTTCTTGTGGGTGCCGCTGTCATCGCCACGACTGACGAAATCCGCCTGCGCCTGCGCGATCCGTTCCAGCGCTGCGGCGGCGGAGCCTGAACCATTCACACCGGCCGGATCGGCCGCCGGGCCGATCAGGACAAAATCGTTATACATGATCTCGCGCCGGTGGGTGCCATGGCCTTGGGCGACAAAGGCTTCTTCGGCGGCCCGCGCATGCACCAGTACCGCATCCACGTCACCAGCACGGCCCAGCTTCAACGCCTGACCGGTGCCCACGACCAGCAACTGAACCTCAAGGTCCAGATCGGCGGTAATCTGCGGCAGAAGGACATCGGCCAGCCCGGAATTGTTAAACGATGTGGTCACGGCCATGCGCAGGCTGTCCTGTGCCCAGACCGGCCGCATCAGGCCAAGGACCAGCAGCAAAACCATGCACGAAAATCTTGCCATCATTCCAGGATATCTCCTCTCAGAAATGCACGGGCCGCCTCGGTCTGCGGTCCGTCGAAAAAAGCAGCCGCGTCGCTGTCTTCATGCAGGCGCCCCTTCAGCAGGAACACCACACGGTCGGCCAGCCGCCGGGCCTGCCCCATGTCATGGGTCGACAGGATCAGCGTGGTTCCAGCCGCCCGCGCCTCCGTCAGGATCGCCTCGATCTCGCGGGTGGCGCGCCCATCGAGCGAGGCGCAAGGCTCGTCAAGAAACAGCAGGCGGGGCGCCCCGATGAGCGCGCGGGCAATCGCCAGTTTCTGCTGTTCACCACCAGAGAGCAGGTTGGCGGGCCTGTCGGTCATCTCGCCCAGGCCAACGCGCAGGGCCCAATCCTCTGCCGCCTGGCGCGCGGCCCTGCGTCCGACCCCGCGCAGGCGCAGCGGATAGGCAAGGTTTTCAGCCACGGACCGGCGCAGCAGGACCGGGCGCTGAAACACAAAGGCCTGTTCATGCCGCGCCGTGTCATGCCCGCATGCCCAGTTGATCTGACCCTCGTGCAGCCGCGCGATCCCGTGCAGCATCCGCAAGAGCGAGGTTTTGCCAGCGCCGTTGGGTCCCAGAATGACCGTGACGCCACCGCCATCCAGATCCCAGTCCACAGGGCCGACCAGCGTCTTGCCCTGCCGTCGGGTCACCGCACCCCGGACTTTCAGAGGGAAGAGATCCTTCACCACCGCCCCTCCCGCTCTGTCTGGCCCAGCCAGTGAATTGCCAGATTCACCGCAATCGCTAGTGCTATCAGGACAAACCCCAGCGCCAGTGCCAGTGCAAAATCACCCTTGCCCGTTTCAAGGGCAATCGCGGTGGTCAGCACACGGGTGGCGTGATCAATGTTGCCGCCCACGATCATGATCGCCCCCACCTCCCCGATGCCGCGCCCGAAACCGGCAAGCGACGCCGTCAGCAACGCCCGCCGTGCATCCCACAGCAGGGTTCTGATCTTCTGACCCTGAGTGACATTCATGGAGATCAGCAGATCATGATAATCGTGCCAGAGATCGCGCAGCGACTGATGCGCAATGCTCGCAATCAAAGGGATGATGACGATCATCTGAGCGATAATCATCGCCCAAGAGGTAAAGAGCAGCCCCAGCGCCCCCAACGGCCCCGAGCGCGACAGCAGCACATAGACCACCAGCCCCACAACCACCGGCGGCAGCCCCATCAATGCGTTGAGCACCGCAATGATTGTCCGCCGTAACCGAAAGCGGCGCACCGCCAGAAACGCCGCCAGCGGCAGCGCGATCAGGCAGGCCAGTGCCAGCGCCGAGAACGTGATGCGCAGCGACCGAAAGGCAATCTCGGCCAATTCGGCATCCGCCGTCACGACAAGCCAAAAGGCCTGGCTCAATCCCTGCCACAGGTCGCCCAAGCGCGAACCTCCCCCGAAATGCGCCTGCACCCTGACAATCTTTGCAGACCGGCGCCAGCGCAAATCGTGCGCCGGGCCAGCCTGTCCCGACAGGGGCGCAACCACGCGTTCCGGCTGGACATTCTGTCCATATCGCCCCGGTAGCCCGGCGGAGAAAACCCGGCTAGGCTGCCTCTACCTCATTGAGGAGCGAACATGCGATCGGTACGGCTGCGACTTTTGTTTCTGGCGCTGGCGCCACTGGTGCTGCTGCTGCCGTTTCTGCTGCTTCTGGTGATGACCCGCTGGACCGCTGATTACGACAAGCTGCTGATTGCCAAGGTCGAAAGCGATCTGCGCATAGCGGAGCAATATCTCGCGCGTATCATGACAGGCACCGGAAACGATCTGGCCAGCGTGGCGGAATCTACTGCCTTTGCCGGAGTCATGGGACAGAACCTGGCAGCACAGGACACATTTTTTGACAGCAAGCGGGCGGAACTGGGGCTGGATTTCCTGTTCTACCTGCCGCGTGCTGATGCCAGGACCGACGATCACGCCCGTCGCTGGTCGGTGATCCGCACCGCCCTGGCAGGTAAGGCAACAACCGAAATCGATATCTTTCCCGGCAGCGAACTGGCCCGGCTGTCGCCCAGGCTTGCGGATCAGGCCCGGATCGACCTGATCGAAACCGAGGCCGCAGTGCCCACAGACAGAACAGTCGAAGATCGCGGCATGGTGGTCCATGCGGCCAGCCCTGTGGCAATTCCGGGCCATGCCGGGGTCCTGGTCGGGGGTATCCTGCTCAACCGGAACCTGGACTTCATCGATACGATCAACGCACTTGTCTATCTCAACGCGGTGACGGGAGGGGAGCTTCAGGGCACTGCGACACTGTTTCTCGAAGACGTGCGGGTATCGACCAATGTGCGCCTTTTTGAAGACGTCCGCGCCCTTGGCACGCGGGTGTCGGCGGTGGTCCGGCAAGGCGTACTTGGCGAAGGCCAGACCTGGCTGAACCGCGCCTTTGTGGTCAATGACTGGTACATCTCCGGCTATCTGCCCCTGACCGACAGCTTTGGCCAACGGGTCGGCATGCTCTATGTCGGCTTTCTCGAAGCGCC
>CAYUSM010000314.1:0-4061 GCA_964447345.1 uncultured Sulfitobacter sp.
TGGGCTCTGACATCGTGATGTGTTTTGACGAATGTCCCGCGCTGCCTGCGGATCGGGACCGGATTGCCGAGAGCATGGAATTGTCTATGCGGTGGGCGGCGCGGTCGAAGGAGGCCTTTGGGGACCGTCCGGGGCATGCGCTTTTCGGCATTCAGCAGGGCGGGCTGGAAGAGGATTTGCGTGCACAATCGGCGGAGGCTTTGCGCGAGATCGGCTTTGACGGCTATGCGGTGGGCGGTCTGGCCGTGGGCGAGGGTCAGGAGGCCATGTTTGCCTGTCTGGACTATGCGCCGGATCAACTGCCCGAGGACAAGCCGCGCTATTTGATGGGTGTGGGCAAACCGGATGACATCGTGGGCGCGGTGGCGCGGGGCATTGATATGATGGACTGCGTGTTGCCGTCGCGGTCCGGGCGCACGGGGCAGGTCTTCACACGTCGCGGCGTGCTCAACATCAAGAATGCACGGCACATGGATGATCCGCGGCCTCTGGATGAGGAGTGCGGTTGTCCGGCATGCCGGAGTTATTCCCGCGCGTATCTGCATCATGTGTTCCGCGCACAGGAAATGATTTCAGGCATGCTGCTGACCTGGCACAACCTGCATTATTATCAGGACATCATGGCGGGCATGCGCGCGGCGATTGCGGCGGGGACGTTTGAGGCCTGGCAGGCCGCGTTTCATGCAGGCCGCGCCCAGGGGGATATCGATCCGCTATAGGGCCGAGTAACCCTCAAGTTTGTCGAAACCCAAAAGCGCAAGGTCGATCAAGCGCCGCCCCGCGAACCGCCGCAAGGTGCGGGTGTAGATCATCGGAGGCCGATGTGGCGTTGCGGGACAGGATCATTTGGAAGATCGAAACTGGGCTGGACCGGCCCATTACGGTCGAGGGGCTGGCCCGGGACTGTGCGGTCAGCGCTTTCCACATGTGCCGGGTATTCCAGCACTCCTGTGGCATGTCGATCATGTCTTACGTGCGCGCCAGACGGCTGTCCAAGGCGGCCGAGGCAATAGCGTTCGGGCAGGAAAACATCATCAGCATAGCGCTTGATGCTGGTTACGCCTCTCATGCCGCATTCACGCGCGCCTTCGCTGGCTATTTCGGAGTGCTGCCCAGCACAGTCCGGGCGGCGCAATCATGTGCAGAACTCTCATTGATGGAGCCATTAACGATGAAAAAGGATATGATCGTGGACATTCCCAAACCCGAGATCAAAGAGCGAGGGGCTTTTCGGGTCGTAGGATTGAGCGCGCAGTGCAGTTTTGATGACATTGGGGGCATTCCCGGGCTCTGGCAGGATTTCAACCGACGAGAGGGCGAGGTTGAGGGCCAGGTGCCGGGCACGTCTTACGGTGTCTGCTGTGATGCAGATGAGACCGGGCGGTTTCGCTACGTTGCTGGATTGGAAGCAGAGGGCCGTACCGATGGCATGGATGCGGTTGACATCCCTGCAGGGCGCTATGCGGTGTTTCACCATGAGGGCCACATTTCGGACCTGCCAAAGACCGTTTACACGGTCTGGAACAAGAGCTTGCCCGACCTCGGTGTTGAGCTTGCAAAGGCACCGGACTTTGAAGTCTACGGACCCCGTTTTGATCCCGAATCCGGTCGAGGTGGCGTGGAGATCTGGATACCTATTGTGTAGCAGTCGGTTGGCATCGTCTCAGTCAAATTGACCAACCTTGCGCCGGTAGGGGCCGGCAAACGACCAGTCGCGCTGCCCAGATGGCGGCGCTGGTGGCAGATCAGACGCAGCATGGGCATCTGCGATGGTTCGGAGAGCGGCCTAAGCCGGAAATCGGACAGCCTTGTGGTCCGCCGTGGGCGGTCGTGCGGCGTTAGCGTTCAGGATGAGGTGCTTAGAAGCAGCGAGGTGCTTGGACAGCCGACCTCCTCCGCGCTACGGTGTCAGGCGATACGCAGCTCCGGCTTGGCGGAGGTGGGCTCATTTCCCTGCGCCCGGTTGAGGTGCGGGGCGTCGGCGTCCAGCAGGCCGATCAGCGCCTGGGTCGGCAGGGCTGTGCAGAATTCGCCATGCATCGACGCGATGGAGAGGTCATGGACCAGTTCTGCGTCGTGGTCCGTGCCCTGCAGATCGACACGGTTGCAGGTCGCGCAGGCGTCATGGGCAAGATAGACGTCATAGTTCATGTTACCGGCCATGCGCACCGTGGTCTCGACGCAGAAATTGGTGAAGTAACCGGCCACCACAAGGCGCTGGATGCCAGCGCGGCGCAGATCTACCTCCAGGGAGGTGCCGATGAAGCCGGAGTTCGTGTGTTTTTCGACCACGATGTCTTCAGGCGCCGTTTCAAGGCCGCTGAGTTGGGCGCCACCTGGCAATGAGAATTTGAGTGGGCTGTCGGGTTCAAGACTGTCGTGGCGGGTGAACGCGCATCGCCGTCCGGCAGTACGAAAGGCCTCCAGAAGGGCACGCAGATTGTCCTCGCAGGCCGGGTTGTTCATCCGCCCGGCAGGGCCGCCCCAATGGGCAAGCTCATGCACGCCTTTCTGCACGTCAATCAACAAAAGCGCTGTATTTGCGGCGAAGCGGGTGATCATCGGGACCTCCTGATGGCTGGATCGTGGAGCAGATTAGCCGCGCTGCGCGCGTTGGCCGTGTCGTTTGCGACCTGTGTTGTCGCTTCCTTCTGCCGCGCCATTTTGCTTAAAGAGTAACAAAACCGAGGTTGCCTCTGGACGCTGCAGGCGCGAAGATGCGGTCAACCTCGCGTGACGGGGATTGAAAGAGGCGATGCGGCCCTACATATCGGTCGTGAACAGGAGACGCCGTTGGTTGCCTTTTGAGGGACCGGAGACGTCTTGCTAGTATAAGGAAATGAGCATGTTAGAACCCCTCAACGCGTCCTATCCGGTCTTGCCGCTGCGCGATATCGTGGTTTTCCCCCACATGATTGTGCCGCTTTTCGTGGGACGCGAGAAGTCTGTCAAAGCCCTTGAAGAGGTGATGGCGGATGACAAACAGATTCTTTTGTCGAGCCAGGTTGACCCCGGTGAGGACGATCCAAGCGCCGAAGGTATCTTCAAGGCCGGTGTACTGGCTAATGTGCTGCAGCTGCTGAAACTGCCTGATGGAACCGTGAAAGTGCTGGTCGAAGGTCAGGCGCGGGTGCGCATCACCGAATACCTTGAGAACGACAATTTCTTTGAAGCCCGCGCCGAGTATCTGACCGAGATGCCGGGCGACACGGCGACCACGCAGGCTTTGCTGCGCTCTGTCGCGGATGAGTTCGAGCGTTATGCCAAGGTCAAGAAAAACGTGCCCGATGAGGCGCTGACGGCTGTGGGTGAGACGGCGGAGCCTGCGCGGCTGGCCGACCTGGTGGCGGGGCATCTGGGCATTGAAGTGGACCAGAAGCAGGACCTTCTGGAAACGCTCTCCGTCTCTGAGCGGCTTGAGAAGGTCTATGGCCTGATGCAGGGCGAATTGTCTGTGCTGCAGGTCGAGAAAAAGATCAAGACGCGCGTCAAATCCCAGATGGAGCGCACGCAGCGCGAGTATTATCTGAATGAGCAGATGAAAGCCATTCAGAAGGAGCTGGGCGATGGCGAGGACGGCAAGAACGAGGTTGCCGAGCTTGAAGAGAAGATCGCCGAGACGAAGCTGAGCAAGGAGGCCAAGGAAAAGGCCGAAGCTGAGCTTAAGAAGCTCAAGAACATGAGCCCGATGTCTGCGGAAGCGACCGTCGTGCGCAATTACCTTGACTGGATGCTGTCTATCCCGTGGGGCAAGAAGTCCCGTGTAAAGAAGAACCTCGCCAAGGCGCAGGAAATTCTGGACGACGATCACTACGGCCTGGAGAAGGTGAAAGAGCGCATCGTGGAGTATCTTGCGGTGCAGCAGCGGTCTTCAAAGCTGAAAGGCCCGATCATGTGCCTTGTCGGCCCTCCGGGTGTGGGTAAGACATCGCTGGGCAAGTCCGTTGCAAAGGCCACTGGGCGTGAGTTCATTCGCATCTCGCTTGGCGGCGTGCGCGACGAAAGCGAAATTCGCGGTCACCGTCGGACCTATATCGGCTCCATGCCGGGCAAGATCATCC
>CAYUSM010000315.1:0-4041 GCA_964447345.1 uncultured Sulfitobacter sp.
ACCCAGGCCTGTTGCTGGGCTGCGCTGTAGGGGCTTTGCCCGCCATGCACCGCGTCGAACATGACCTGACCGAGTTCGGCATAGTCTGAGGGTTCGGCTTGGCGGAGCATGGTCAGTCCTTTCAGATCAGGCGGCTCGCTCAGACCTCAGGACGCCTCATCAAGCTGCGCCATCACATCGTCTGAGGCTTCAAAGTTGGTTGTGACGCGCTGTACGTCATCGTCATCTTCCAGCGCATCCACCAGCTTCATCAGCTTTTGCATGTTTTCCAGATCCATCTCGGTCGTGGTGGTCGGACGCCAGACCAGCTTGGTGGACTCAGATTCGCCCAGATCAGCTTCAAGCGCTGTTGCGACCTCGTTCAGGTCGGTGTCCGCGCACCAGATCACATGGCCGTCTTCGGTACTTTCCACATCTTCCGCCCCGGCCTCGATTGCCGCCATCATCACCGTGTCAGCGTCGCCGACCTCCGCCGGGTAGGTCACCTCGCCCTTACGGTCGAACATGAAGCCGACGCTGCAGGTCTCGCCCAGATTGCCGCCGTTCTTCGTGAAGGTGGAGCGCACGGTCGACGCAGTGCGGTTGCGGTTGTCGGTCATGGTTTCGACAATCACCGCCACGCCGTTGGGGCCGTAGCCTTCGTAGCGGATTTCTTCGTAATCCTCCGCATCACCCCCTGTCGCCTTCTTGATGGCGCGGTCGATGTTGTCTTTGGGCATGGACTGCCCCTTGGCTTCCTTGACCGCCAGACGCAGGCGCGGGTTCTTGTCGGGATCGGGATCGCCCATCTTGGCCGCGACGGTGATCTCCTTGGACAGTTTGGAGAAGAGTTTAGAGCGCAGCTTGTCCTGACGCCCTTTGCGGTGCTGGATGTTTGCCCATTTTGAATGGCCTGCCATGGGAACCTCGTGCGATTACGGCGTGTGTTGCGCGCTTATAGGTCAGCGGCTGTAGGGCCTGCAAGGCTGGTGTACCGGCGCTGATCCGCGGCCATCCGCATCCCGCCAAGCAATTGTTTTTCATTGCCTCCCTTCCGTCCAAGTGCATGATCGGCCGGATGAGCAGCGATCAGATCATTCTCTTTTCCCTCTTCGGCGCGGTCTTTGGCCTGCTTTTGTGGGGCAAATTCCGTTATGACATCGTCGCCTTTTCGGCACTGATGATCGGTGTGGTGCTGGGGGTGGTGCCCTCAAAGGACGCGTTTTCGGGCTTTGGGCACCCCGCCACGTTGGTCGTGGCGCTGGTGCTGGTGGTCTCTGCCGGGCTGGTGCGCTCTGGCGCGGTGCTGCTGATCACGCGCACGCTTGTCGATGCCTCGCGCAGCCTTGGCGCGCACATCGCGCTGATGGGGGCTGTGGGTGGTGTGCTGTCGGCCTTTATGAACAACGTCGCGGCCCTTGCCCTTTTGATGCCCGTGGATGTGCAGACCGCGCGCAAGGCGGGGCGGCAACCGGGATTGAGCCTGATGCCGCTGAGCTTTGCCACCATTCTGGGGGGCATGGTCACGCTGATCGGCACGCCGCCCAACATCATCATCGCATCGATCCGGCAGGAAAGTCTGGGCGAGCCGTTTCGGATGTTTGATTTCGCGCCGGTGGGCGGGGTGGCGGCGATAGCTGGCCTGATCTTTGTGGCGCTCATCGGCTGGCGTCTGATCCCCGCGCGCGAGGATGCGGTGATCAGCACTGAAGACATTTCCCAATACATCGCCGAACTGGTGGTGCCGAAAGACAGCAAGCAAATCGGCAAGCGGGTGGCAGAGCTGATCCCGGTGGCCGACAGCGCGGATGTGGCGATCCTTGGTCTGATGCGCGACGGCAAGCGGCGCTATGGGCAGTCGCGCAATGTCACGCTGCAGGAGGGCGATGCGCTGGTGCTGGAGGCGACGCCTGATGCGCTGGACGAATTTCGCAGCACACTGGACTTGGCCGTGGCTGACAGCAAGCGGGAAGAACAGTTGAAGGCAGGCGGAGAAGGCGTTGAAATCATTGAAGTCGTTGTGCCGGAAGAGTCCCGACTGAATGGGCGGACCACCAAAGCAGTGGGGCTGGCCTGGCGGCAACGAACGGTTCTGCTGGGCATTTCCCGGCAAGGACGCAAGATCACTTCACAATTGCGCTCTACCCCTTTGAAAGCAGGGGATATCCTGCTGCTTCTTGTCCCGCGCGATACATCAGTTGATGTCACCGAATGGCTGGGCGTTCTCCCCTTGGCCGACCGGGGCTTGGCGGTGACGGAGAACACAAAGGTCTGGCTGGCCATTGGGCTGTTTGGCGCTGCCGTCCTGGCGGCAAGCATCGGTCTGATCTATCTGCCTGTGGCCCTTGGGCTGGTGGTTGTGGCCTATGTGCTGACCAAGATCGTGCCGCTCTCAGAGCTTTACACCCATATCGAATGGCCGGTGGTTGTTCTGCTGGGCTCCATGATCCCGTTGGGGGCGGCACTGGAGACCTCGGGCGGCACGGAATTGATCGCAGGTGCGTTGGTCGGGCTGACCGAAGGGCTGGCCCCCTGGATCGTGCTGACAGTCCTGATGGTGGTGACAATGACCTTGTCGGATGTGCTCAACAACACCGCGACCACCATCGTGGCCGCCCCCGTGGGCATTCAGATGGCGCAGACACTTGGCGTCTCGCCCGACCCCTTTTTGATGGCGGTGGCGGTGGCGGCGTCCTCGGCCTTTCTGACGCCGATTGGGCATAAGAACAACACACTGATCCTGGGACCGGGCGGGTACAGCTTTGGCGACTACTGGCGCATGGGTCTGCCGCTGGAGATCATCGTCGTGGCGGTGTCGATCCCGGCAATCCTCGTGTTCTGGCCGCTTTGACGCAGGGTAAAATCCGCGCCAAGATCATGAGACTTGCCAGAATCCCGGGTGGTCCCCAAGGTGCGGCGAAGTTTTGGGGGGAGACCAAATGGACATTCTGATCAACGTTGTGCTGCCAATCTCGCTGGCGATCATCATGCTGTCGCTGGGCATTGGGCTGACCACAGCCGACTTTGCCCGCGTTGCCAAACAACCCAAGGCCTTTGGCATCGGTGCCGTGTGCCAGGTCGTGCTGGTGCCCGTTGCAGCCTACATCGTGACGCAAATCTTTGGCCTGCCCGCAGAACTGGCGGTCGGTGTGATGTTGCTGGCTCTCTGCCCGGGCGGTGTGACCTCCAACATGATCAGCAAGCTGGCAAAGGGCGATGTGGCGCTGTCGGTGTCGCTGACGGCCGTGGTGTCTTTGCTCAGTATCCTGACGGTCCCGGTGCTGGCCGCATGGTCCGTGCTGATGTTCATGGGCGAGGAAGGGCCGTCGGTCTCTGTCGCCTCGCTGGCGCTGGCGATGTTCCTGATCAGCACCCTGCCCGTGCTGATCGGTGTGGTGATCCGTCACCTGGCCCCCAATTTCGCGATACGGCTTGAACCGAAGCTGTCTTTGCTGGCCACGGTGCTCTTTGTGATCATCGTGCTCGCCGCGCTTGCCGGGAACTGGCAATTGTTTGTAGAGAACGTCACCACGCTGGGACCGGCGCTGATTTCCATGAACGTGGTCCTGATGGCGCTGGGGTTTGGACTGGCCGTCGTATTTGGTCTTGCAACCTTCTCGGCCAAAACCGTGAGCATCGAAACAGGCATTCAGAACGCCACGCTGGGCATCACCCTGGCCGGTATCATCTCGGGGCAAACCGAAGGCGGGTTCAGCACCATGGCGCTGCCCTCGGCGGTGTACGGGATCACGATGTATCTGGTCGCCATCCCCTTCGTCGCGTGGTTCAGAGGGCGCTGAGGCACCCGCTGCATCAGGCCCAGATGAGCGGGATCATGATGCTGGCCAAAACCGACATGGAGAAGTTCAGCGGAATGCCGATGCGCATGAAGTCGGTGAATTTGTAGCCACCTGGGCCATAGACCAACGTGTTGGTCTGATAGCCGATGGGTGTGGCAAAGGCACAAGAGGCGGCAATCATCACGGCCACCACCAGCGGTCGCGGGTCAAGGCCAAGGGCGGCAGCCAGTGAAATGGCGATGGGCGTCATGATCACCGCGAC
>CAYUSM010000316.1:0-4026 GCA_964447345.1 uncultured Sulfitobacter sp.
GCCACAGGCCGAAACGCCAACAAACATGGAGGACGCGCAGTACTGGATGAACGTCGATCAATACATCGGCGGCATCGAGCACGCGATTCTCCACCTGCTTTATTCGCGCTTCTTTGCACGTGCGATGCATATCTGCGGCCATTTGCCAGAGTCGGCGAGCGAGCCCTTCGATGCGCTTTTCACGCAGGGCATGGTGACCCACGAAATCTATGTGACACGTGGCGAAAACGACCGTCCGGTCTATCATCTGCCCGAGGATATTGAGTGGACCGAAAGCGGCGCGAAGCTTGGGGCGACCGGCGAAGAGGTCGAAGTGATCCCCTCCGCCAAAATGTCGAAATCCAAGAAGAACGTCGTCGACCCGCTCAACATCATCTCGAACTACGGCGCGGACACCGCCCGCTGGTTCGTGTTGAGCGACAGCCCACCTGAGCGGGACGTGGAGTGGACTGCTTCGGGGGCCGAGGCCGCGTTCAAGCACCTTGCCCGCGTCTGGAACATCTGCGACCGGATTGGCGAGATGGACAAGGATGCCAAGGGCGAAGGCGATGAAGACCTCCTGCGCGCCATGCACAAGACCATCCATGACGTCACGATGGGCATCGAATCCTTCGGCTTCAACGCAGCCATCGCCAAGCTCTATGCCTTCACAGCGACTTTGCAGAAATCCAAGGCTGGTCACGCCGCCCAGCGTGAAGCCATCATGACACTGGCGCAGCTGATGTCACCGATGACCCCGCATCTCAGCGAAGATATCTGGTCCCACCAAGGCGGTGAGGGACTGATCGTCCACGCTCCCTGGCCCAAAGCGGATGAGGCTATGCTGGTCGATGACACCATCACCATGCCCATTCAGGTCAATGGCAAGCGTCGGGCGGAAATCAACGTACCTGCGGATATGGCCAAGGAAGAGGTTGAAAAAATCGCCCTCGCCCACGAAGCTGTCATCCGAACCCTCGACGGTGCCGCCCCCAAAAAGGTCATCGTCGTTCCCGGACGGATCGTGAATGTCGTTGCCTAGCCGCAGACTTGTCCTTCTTGCCCCGCTGGCGCTTGCCGCCTGCGGGTTCGCACCGGTCTATGGGCCGGGCGGCAACGGGCAAATCCTGCAAGACCGCGTGCGCGTCGATCCCCCTGACAGTCAGGACAGCTATCTGCTTGTGCGCGAGCTGGAGGAACGGCTGGGCCGCGGCAATGATGCGGCCTATGCCCTGTCTTTCGGCATCAACACATCCGAGGCCCGCCTTGCCATCGACCGCGAAGGTGACACAGGGCGCTTTAACCGCGTTGGCGTGGTGGACTACAGCCTGCGTGATCTGCAGACGGGTCAGGTTGTCACCTCCGGCACGGTCGAAAACTTCGTGGGATACTCGGCCACGGGCACCACTGTTGAAACGCTTGCCGGGGAGCAGGACGCGCAGAAACGCTTGATGATCGTCATGGCTGATCAGATCGTCACCCGGCTTTACGCGGCTGACCTGGGCGCATGAAGCTCAACACCCGCGACGCCAACGCCTATTTCGCGCGCCCTGATCCCGACAAGACCGGGCTGCTGATCTTTGGCGGTGACGCGATGCGCGTGGCGCTCAAACGGCAGGAGTTTCTCAAGTCATTGCTCGGCCCCGACGCGGAAGAGGAAATGCGCCTCACGCGCATCCCCGCAGGTGATCTGCGCAAAGACCCCGCCATGCTGCTGGACGCGATCAAGGCTGTGGGCTTCTTCCCCGGTCCCCGCGCGGCCTTTGTCGAAGACGCCAATGACAACGTCGCTAAGATACTGATCGACGCGCTGGCGGACTGGCAGCCCGGAGACGCGCAAATCATCGTTACCGGCGGTGATCTCAAGAAAACCTCGAAAGTGCGCAAGGCGTTCGAAGCGCATCCCAGCGCCTACGCCGCCGCGATCTATGACAATCCGCCCGACCGGGGCGAGATCGAGCAGATGCTGGCCGAGGCCGACCTGCGGCCAGAAGGCGACACCATGGGCGCGCTCACCGATCTGGCGCGCGCGCTTGATCCCGGCGATTTCCGCCAGACCATCGAGAAGCTGTCGCTTTACAAGCTGAAGGACGCAAGCCCCCTGTCCGTTGAAGACATCGCCGCCTGCGCCCCCACCTCAACCGAGGCCGATGTCGATGACATCCTGCATGTCGTCGCCGAGGCCCGTGCGCGCGACATCGGCCCGGTGATGAGCAAGCTGCAGGCGCAAGGGGTCGCCCCAGTGACGCTGACCATCATGGCCACCCGCCATTTCCGCACCCTCTACCGGATCGCAGCCAGCCCCGGCGCGCCCATCTATGGTGTGCGGGACCGTGACAGGGTGGCGCGACAGGCCAAAAGCTGGGGCGCCGCCAAACTGGAAACCGCGCTCAGCGTGCTCACTGACACCGATCTGACGCTGCGCTCTGCTGGACAGACGGCCCCCGGCCTTGCTTTGGTGGAACGTGCCTTCATCCGTCTCGCCATGCTGGGCGCGCAAAGATAACGACCGAAAGGAAGCCGCATGTATACCGTCATCGGAGCCACCAAATCTCGCGCGTTCCGCGTCATGTGGGCGCTTGAAGAGATGGAGGAGGCCTACATCCAGATCGACGCAGGCCCCCGGTCCGAAGAGGCGCTAAAGTACAATGCATTGGGCAAGATCCCCGCGCTGATCGACGGCGAGGAAGTGCTGACCGACAGTGTTGCTATCATGACCTACCTTGCGGACAAACACGGCAAGCTCACCGCCCCCGCAGGCACCCCTGCCCGCGCGCGGCAGGATGCGATGACCTTCTGGCTAATCGACGAATTCGATGCGATCCTCTGGTCCTACGCCAAGCACAGTTTTGTCTTCCCCGAAAAACTGCGGAACCCGGAGGTGAAGGAGACGCTTAAAAAGGAATTCGTCCGCAGCGCGGACACGCTGGCCAAGCGGATGAAAGGGCCGTTCCTGATGGGCGATGAGATGACGATCGCGGATATCCTTGCCGTGCATTGCATCAACTGGTCCGTTGGCGCGAACTTCCCCCGTATCAACAGCGACGTTGAACAATGGGCAAAAACCATGCGCGCGCGTGACGCCTTCAAAGCCACTCAGGAAAAACAACCCGGATAGGGCGGGGTTCACCCCGCCTTGCGCACCCAAAAGGCCGCGTGCTGCCCCGCCCAGCGCCCCGTCGCCAGACAGGCGCTGATCAAATAGCCCCCTGTCGGCGCTTCCCAATCCAGCATCTCTCCGGCAGCGAAGACCCCCGGCATCTGCCGCAACATCAGACCCTGATCCAGTGCAGCAAAGGGGATGCCACCCGCCGTCGAAATCGCCTCATCCATCGGGCGCAGCCCCGCGTGCCTGATCGGCAAAGCCTTCAGCACTCGCGCCGTGGCACGCAGGCCATCCGGCAAAGGCCGCGCCATCTCCTGCACCAAAGCAATCTGCGCGGGCGTCAGCGAAAGCGTCTTGCGCAGGTGGTTGGACAGGCTCGCCTTGCCACGCGGCTTGCTCAGACGCGCGGTGATCTCTGGGACCGAAAGGTCAGGAAGCAGGTCCAACGTGAGCGGGTGCCCCTCCCGCACACCACGCGACACCGAATAGATACCGCCTCCTTCCAGCCCTCTCGCAGAAAGCGTTGCTTCTCCACGTGAGCTGTAGGGCCCTGCCGACCACGCGACACCTTTCAAAGCGGCACCGAAGTGCTTGGATATATGCGCAGACCAATTCACCGCAATGCCCGCATTTGCCGGTGCAAAAGGGGCAAGCCGCAGGCCTTGGGCCTGCAGAACTTCGGCCCATTCCCCTGTCGCGCCCAACCGTGCCCAGCTGGCACCGCCCATGGCCAGAACCGTCACATCCGCTTCAAGCGTCTTGTCCCCGTCGGGCGTTTCAAAGAACAGCGCCCCGTCGCGCCATCCCTGCCAGACCCACCTGGTACGCACCTCGACACCGGCCTCAGCCAACCGCCCCATCCAGGCGCGCAGCAGCGGCGAGGCTTTCATGGCCACCGGGAAAACCCGCCCCGTGGAGCCGGTGAAAACCTCCTGCTCCAG
>CAYUSM010000317.1:0-4026 GCA_964447345.1 uncultured Sulfitobacter sp.
GGCACCGATTGCTCCATCGGCAAGATGTACACCGCCCTCGCGCTGGACGCTGCCATGCGGGAAAAAGGCATGAAAAGCACCTTCCGCGCCACCGGCCAGACCGGCATTCTGATTACTGGCTCCGGCGTGCCGCTGGATGCGGTGATCGCGGATTTCATGGCCGGTGCGGTGGAATACCTGACACCTGACAATGACGATGATCATTGGGACATCATCGAAGGGCAGGGCAGCCTGTTCCACGTCAGCTACTCCGGCGTAACATTGGCGCTGATCCACGGCGGCCAGCCGGACGCGCTGATTGTCTGTCACGAACCCACACGGGAACACATGCGTGGTCTGCCAGACTACAAGCTGCCAACCATCGGTCAGGTCTCCGACCTGGCGTTGGCGCTGGGCAAGGTCGCCAATGCCAACTGCACCGTTGCCGGCATTTCGATCAACACCCAGCATCTTTCCGAGGATGACGCCAAAGCCTATTGCGAAAAAGTTGAGGCCGAGTATGGCTTGCCCACGGTCGATCCCTACCGCCACGGCGCAGATCGTTTGGCAGAGGCGCTCGCCGACCTTTAAGCGCGGCACCGTCTGCCGGGTCGTGGATTGAATTGTATTGGAAAGATGAAGGGGCAGCGATGCGCATTGAGGTGACGGCGGACGTTTTCAAACTGGCGCAGGTCTTCACGATCAGCCGGGGATCGCGGACCGAGGCCAAGGTTCTGACCGTGCGCATTACTGAAGGTGACTTCGCTGGCTGGGGCGAATGCGTGCCCTACGCCCGGTACAATGAGACGCTGGAGAGTGTCACGGCGGAGATCGAAGCCCTGAACGGCAGGCTGACGCGCGAAGGTCTCTATGATCTGCTGCCCGCCGGTGCGGCGCGGAATGCCGTTGATTGCGCGCTGTGGGACCTGGAAGCCAAGCAGGCTGGCAAACGCGCATGGGACCTTGCCGGGCTGCCAGTGCCAAAGCCCGAGATCACCGCCTATACACTTTCGCTCGCCGAACCTGCCGAGATGCAGGCGCAAGCGGCGCAAAACGCCCATCGGCCCCTGCTCAAGATCAAGCTGGGCACGCCGGACGACATGCCGCGCCTGGAGGCGGTGCGGGCAGGTGCGCCCAATTCTACGATCATCGTGGACGCCAATGAAGGCTGGTCGGCCGAGGTCTATGCCGATCTGGCACCGCATCTGGTGCGCCTTGGCGTGGCGCTGGTCGAACAACCGCTGCCCGCAGGAGATGATGATGCGCTCATTGGGATGGAGCGGCCCGTGCCTGTCTGCGCGGACGAAAGTGCGCATGACTGCAATAGCCTGGCCAAGCTTAAGGGCAAGTACGATGTCGTGAACATCAAACTGGACAAAGCTGGCGGTCTAACTGAGGCGCTGAAACTGCGCGCTGCCGCATTGGCCGAAGGCTATGAGATCATGATCGGTTGCATGGTAGGCTCCTCGCTGGCCATGGCCCCTGCGACGATACTTGCCCAGGGGGCCAAGGTGACAGACCTTGACGGCCCATTGCTTCTGGCCGAAGACCGCGACCATGCTTTGACATTTGACGAGGACGGGATTCACCCGCCCGTCGCAGCACTTTGGGGATGACCATGAGAACAGTTTACGTAAACGGTGAATATCTGCCCGAAACCGAGGCCCGTATCTCGATCTTTGACCGTGGTTTCCTGATGGCCGATGGCGTTTATGAGGTCACTTCGGTGCTGGACGGCAAGCTGATCGATTTTGACGGCCATGCGGTGCGTTTGCAGCGCTCGCTGGGCGAATTGGACATGAAAAACCCCATCAGCAAGGAAAACCTGCTGGAAGTGCACCGCGAATTGGTCCGTCTGAACGAAATTGACGAGGGTCTGATCTATCTGCAGATCACACGCGGCTCAGACGGTGATCGCGATTTTGCCTTCCCGGACCCCGAGACAACAGAGCCGACAATTGTCCTTTTCACCCAGTCCAAACCCGGTCTGGCGGACAGCCCTGCGGCCAAGAAGGGTGCCAAGATCATCAGCATCGAGGACATCCGCTGGGGCCGACGCGACATCAAGACCGTGCAGCTGCTTTACCCCTCAATGGGCAAAATGATGGCCAAGAAGGCAGGCTGTGACGATGCCTGGATGATCGAAGACGGCTATGTGACCGAAGGCACGTCCAACAACGCCTACATCGTGAAGGGCAATAAGATCATCACGCGTGCGCTTAGCAATGACATCCTGCACGGTATCACCCGCGCCGCTGTGTTGCGCTTTGCGCGTGAGGCGCAGATGCAGGTGGAAGAGCGCAACTTCACCATTGATGAAGCCAAAGAGGCGGACGAGGCCTTTACCACATCCGCCTCCGCTTTTGTGATGCCCGTGGTCGAGATCGACGGGGTGGCGCTGGGCGATGGCACGCCGGGCAGCGTCGCGCCGCGCCTGCGGGAAATCTACCTTGAAGAGATGCGCAAGGTGGCTGTCTGATCAGGGCAGCCACGTTCAGACCGCATTGACAACCTCGATCCGCGGAATGTCTGCTGCGCTGAGACCCTCAAGCAAGGCCACGTCGCGGCCAGAGACACTGGCCCGCACTCCGTCGCTGTCAGCGTCATAGGAAAAGGACAGATCGGGCTCTGCGCCAGCCACGTCATAGAACGTGACCATCAGGGCGTCTTCCTGCACGTTAAAGTCCTTCACCAGAACAGGATCAACGTCATAGACCGGCGCAACGAATGTGGTGCCGATCAGGAAACTGTCCTCACCATCGCCACCCGTCATTTCATCGCCGTTGTCGCCCAGAAGGGTGTCATTGCCTGTGCCCCCCTCCAACGTGTCGGTTGTAAACCGTTCACCCGCGGTGCCGAGGGCACCATTCGCGGAAACCCCGTCAACAGAGACCAACAGATCGTCACCCGCATCACCTTTGAGCAGATTGCTGCCTTCCACGTCCCCAATCACGTCATCGCCCGTTCCGCCTTCAATGGTGTCATCCCCTGCGGGTTCTGACGTTCCAAGCTGGGTGTCGGCAATGTCATCGCCCGCCCCAAGGATCAGCAGATCATCTCCGGTATTGCCAATGACATGGTCCTCGCCAGCGCCGCCGTAAAGCGTGTCATCCCCTGCACCGCCATAAATCGTGTCATTGCCATCGCCACCCAGCACAAGGTCGTCCCCGCCGTTCGCACGGATCGTGTTGTCCGAAGCATCGCCATTCAAAAGGTTGTTGGCGTTGGATCCGATCACATCGGCAAAGTCAGTTGTCCGCTCAAGCCTGTCCATATCAATCGGGTCGCTATCCCAATCGTCGTCTTCGTCGCCGGTGGAGATGTCCATCGACATTCCAAGACCAACAAGTGCGGTCAGAAGGAAAAAGGGCAGCATGGGGAGGGTCCTCAGATAGCTTTGACTGAGTCCTGTTTGCCCGTAGAATCTGGCTAAAGATTTCGGCGAATGTGTTCTTTTGACGGCAACTCAGGGTTGCGCAGGGTCAACCGCTATTCTTTACCGACGTTCTCGGCAAAGGCTGTTTTGAACGCTTCCTTTTGCGTGTCGCTCGCTTCGGTCTGATAATTGGTTTTCCACTCATCCATCGTCATGCCGTAGAACAACTCGCGTGCCTCTTCCTTGCCCATTTCGATGCCCCGTTCGTTCGCCGCTTCCTGATACCAGCGCGACAGGCAGTTCCGGCAAAAACCGGTCAGGTTCATCATGTCGATGTTCTGCACGTCGGTGCGGTCTTGCATCAGATGCTGTTGCAGACGGCGAAAAGCGGCGGCCTGCAGTTCGATCTCTTCTTGGCTGGGCATCGGTATCTCCTTTGCCTTCAAAGCTGGGGGGTGCCCCCTTTGGTGTCAAGCTGTGCACGACCTTATTCGGCACTGGCAGCGCGATCACAAATGTGAAATCTTTGACAGGCATGCACAGGATATGTAGGTCTGACACAAGTCACGTTACCGCTAACATCGGCGGTTCCTGCTGCATGAAATGGGGATGAATATATGAGACGGCTGCGCAACGTAAAGATTGTCGCGACACTGGGACCTTCATCGGAC
>CAYUSM010000318.1:0-4007 GCA_964447345.1 uncultured Sulfitobacter sp.
AGAGAGGTGTGCCCAGACCTGCGGCAAAATCGACACCGGAATGCATCCGCCGACCGCCTGTTTTGGGGTCGCGGCGATAGCCGAATTTGGAGGTGAAGCGGAAGGCGTTTTTGACGGGATTCGCAAAGGGCGCTTTTTCAGCAGCGATACGGTAGAGGTTCAGTCGGTCCATCTGGTTCAGCAGGCGGTTGGCGCGCAACGTGTCGGCTGAAGGTTCTTCCCCGCGGGTGGAGAAGCTCAATGGGGCGAGGGGGCCACCTTGGCCGGAGTATCCCCGGCGCACGGTTTCAAGGATGCGGTCGGTGGGCATGCCCGCGCTGCGGAACATCTTGTCCAGCGGGGCGACCGACACGGTCATCGCTTCTTCGAGCTGGCGGAAGATCGCGTCGTTCTGATCTTTCATCAGGGCGATTTCCTGGCTCATCCGGTCGGCTTCCAGCAGAGCGTCCTGCGCATCGGCAATCACCTGATCACGTTCTTTCGCCGTCCGCTCCAGCGCTTCGGCCAGAAAGTCGATAGGGGCCGAACTGGCCGCCGTCTGTATCACGCCGCCTTCGCCGTTCTCGATGTCACCTTCCAATGCGGCCAGTTGCTGCAGCGCCGTCTCACGATCTTTCATCGTGGTGCGCAGGGTGTTTTGGATGACGTCGATCCCGGTCTCCAACTCGCGCCGCCGTGTCTCGGACTGCAAAAGCTCGGACTGCATTACCGAAATCTGCTCAAGCGCTGCATTAAAGCGTTCCTGCGCGGCCAGGGCTTCTTCAGCGCGCTGGTCCCGTTGTGCTGACAGATCGTTTAGTCGTGCCTGATACGTGCGCTGGTCCCGTTTCGCCTGCTCGCGGAAATTGCCCGAACCGATGCTGTCCATGAGGATGACAGCGGTTGCAACAATCGCCCAGGCCACCAGCATCGCGCTGCCCGCAAAAGCAATTACCTGCGTGCCGGGGCGCAAGCGGATAAAACGTGTATCGGTATCGGATTTAAGGAAGACTCGTCGTTCGGGAAAATAGTGCTCAAGAATGGCGTGTATTTTGATTGCGAGCCTGCTGCGCACGTTTGATACCCTTTTCCCGTCCCAACACTGCGCTTTGCGCGCAACATCACCTTTTCGGTGATTACAAAACTGCTGGGTGATTATCGGTTGAGACCATATACGGCAAGTCTGTTGCTCTTTTCGCCCACATCAAACCGGCGGAATGGTGCAATTTGGCAAAAATCCGCCGATACCAATGCCTTGTGTTGCGTAGGTCACGCTACACGTTTTCGGCGAGTGATGTCCGGAACACGGCAAAACCAATGGTGCGGCGGGTCTATCAGCAATCGGATTTACATGCTCAGCGGGGAATTAGATGAAATGCTCTGACGAATTGGCTAGGCCCAATTTCGCAGTATTCGTCATAATGTAGAACCAGCCAATTCTGCCTTTTCTATCCGGTGCCAAGGTCACCAGTGAATCCAGGTGTCCTGACCGATATCGCGCCATTGCGGGCTTGCCATTGGCAAGTGTGATTTGTGTGTGCCAGCCACCTTCTGCCTGTATCCGTTCGTGTATAGCCCGGAAGACCTGGATGATCTCCGGCCCACCCGCAAGCGGACGACGGGCAGCGCGTCGATGCGCACCGCCATCAGAAATGGCCACAGTCTCGGGGGTCAGAAGTTTGAGTGCCGCGTCAAAGTCGTTGGCCATCGCGGCCTTGAAAAAGCGCTCACTCAGGTCCGCGACCTCCTCGGCCGTTGCATCAAAGCGCGGCCCGCTTTCTTGCAGCTTTTTCTGGGACCGGCTGACCAATTGACGACAAGCCGCTTCGGTTGTGTTCAGCGATCCGGCGATCTCGGCATAGCTGGCGTCAAAGGCCTCGCGCAAGATAAACGCAGCGCGTTCCCGTTCCGTCAGCCGCTCCATGGCCCAAAGCAGGGCCAGCTCACATTCCTGCGCCAACTCAAAATGGGGTGGGGGTGGCACATTATCCAAGTGAAGAATGGGCTCCGGCAACCACGGGCCGACATAGCTTTCGCGTCGGGCCCGCACTGTCCGCAGGGTGTCGATTGCGATGTTTGTGGCCACCCGGCGAAGCCAGGCGGCAGGGTTATTGATCTCTCCCTTGTCCGCCGCAGCCCACCGCAGCCAGGTCTCCTGCACTGCGTCCTCTGACGCGCTGACTTCGCCCAGCATGCGGTAGCATAGCGATACAAGCGCGGGTCGCTCGGCCTCAAAGACATCTGTCATCTGGTTCATGTCTGATGCGAAACCTTCATGTCTTGCCCACCAATACGCACTTTGGTGCAGGTTTGGCCAAATCCCAATCCACGTTTCAATACCGGGTAGATTCTCCCGCTCGACGCCGCGAACGAAACGGCCACGACAGCCTCAGCGCCATAACGGCTTTCGATCTTCTGTCGTAGCAGTTCAAGATCAAGCGTGTCTTTGATGGCAGCCTGAGCGAAAAGGAACCCCAGTCCCACTTCGCTTTCCTCCTTTGCCAACCCCTGCATGCAGAGGGCCAGTTGATCTTCCGGCACGCCCGCCTCAATCGCCATATCCAGCACAAGCTGCACGCAGGGGCCGCAATCCCCCTCCAGCGTGGACCCAAGGACGGCACCCGCCCAGACATAATGCGCCCGGCGTGGTCCAGTGTAATGCGCGAAGAATTGCAGCGCAGACAGCCGCAACCCAGCCGACGTCGAGGCATCGACCACGTATTTCATGTAGCCCGCGTCATAGTCATATCGTTTCTCAAACCGTCGAATACCTCTTTGAAGAAAAGACCGTATCATTGCTCTTCTCCCCGGGCTTTCAGGGCCGCCGCGCCGAAGACCGCCAAACCGGCGGGCAGTTGGATACCCACAAGGTTTACAAATGCCACCAGATCCGTTGGAAAGCCGCGGTGCATCCAAATCCAGACGTGGAACAACGCGTGAAACATCAGCCAGGCAACGCCAAACATCGCGACTGAGGCGTTGCCCTTCGCCCCTGCCCAAATCAGCGCGATGCCGCTGGACAGAAATGCCAGTGCGATGTCCTTTGCGAAATGGAAATTGAGCGGCCCGGTAGCCGTGACACCCGGCACAGTGTCGTACCAGTGCTGCGGCGCGCCGAATATGTAAGCGGCGTTGATCAGGGCAAATCCGCCCACGCCAATGAGAATGATCCTGTGCATCCTAAACCTCCAAAGCTTGTGCTCTGAAGGGATGACGGATGGGGGCCGGGATTTGTGACAGCTCTAGAGGAAAAAAACTGATGAAGGCCGCTATTGCGCGGCAAGCGGCCAGTAGAAATCGGGCGGGATCCCCGCCTCTGCGCGTTTCTCTTCATTGAAGGGTGGCTTGAGGTCGCCGTGGAAATACTTTCGAACGAGCCCGTGAAACCGCTCTTTGGGGTCTTCGTCATGACGACCGCACAGAAAGTGGAACCACTTGCTGCCATAGGCCACATGCGCAACTTCTTCAGCGTAGATCGTCTCAAGCGCGGCAACGGCACTATCGGCCTTGGCCTGTTTGAATATCTTGATCATGCCGGGTGTGACATCCAGCCCGCGCGCTTCCAGCACCATTGGCACAACGGCCAGACGCCCCATCAGATCGTCCACCGTATCCTCTGCTGCGCGCCACATTCCCGCATGTGCGGGCAGGGCGCCATAGAAGCTGCCCAACTCTTCCAGACAATCACACATCAGGTTGAAATGCTTGGATTCCTCATCGGCCGCCTTCACCCAATCGTCGTAGAACCCCATGGGCATCGGCGTGTCGGTATAGCGCGCGATGACGTCCCAATGCAGATCAACCGCGTTCAGTTCGATGTGAGCAACCGCGTGCAAAAGCGCGATGCGTCCCTCAGGTGTACCGGGCCTGCGGCGCGGGACATCGCGTGGGCTCAGGAGTTCCGGGGCCGCAGGTCGGGCCGGATGCAACGGCGGATCGGCGCGCCCGATCTCAGGCGTCTCGCCCTTGCTCCGAGCGCTTTGCCATTGCGCCGCGAAATCGCGTGACAGCGCGGTCTTCTCCCGCCC
>CAYUSM010000319.1:0-4002 GCA_964447345.1 uncultured Sulfitobacter sp.
GCCCAGTTGCCCACCGCCGTCAGGTCGATGTTGATAAACGCGGTACACTCGTCCCGACCGTTGCCAAAGACCACCGCTTCAAGAATGTTGGGAAAGAACTTCAGCTTGTTCTCCACATACTTCGGCGCAAAGAGCGACCCGTCCGCCATCTGGCCCACGTCCTTGGCCCGGTCGATGATCCGCAGGTGCCCGGTGTCTTCCTCGATAAAGCCCGCATCGCCGGTGGCGACCCATCCCTCGGGGTCCTTGGTATCCTTGGTGCTTTCCGGGTTCTTGTAATACTCCACAAACACACCCGGGGAGCGGTAAAACACCTCGCCATTCTCTGCGATCTTCAGCTCCACGCCGGGGCAGGTCACCCCGACCGTATCGGAACGCACCTCGCCATCAGGCTGCGCGGTGATGAACACGGTCGCTTCCGTCTGGCCATAAAGCTGTTTGAGGTTGATCCCCAAAGACCGATAGAAATCAAAGATTTCCGGACCAATCGCCTCACCCGCGGTATAGCCCACGCGGACACGGCTGAAGCCAAGCGTGTTTTTCAAAGGTCCGTAGACGAAAAACTCACCAAGGTTGTACTTGAACCGGTCCCACTGGCTGACCGACTTCCCGTCAAGAATGGCGGGTCCAACCTTCCGCGCATGCTCCATGAAGGTGTCAAAGAGCCATTTCTTGAACCGACCTGAATCCTCCATCCGGATCATGACGTTGGTCAACTGACCTTCGAACACCCGTGGCGGGGCAAAGTAGTAGGTCGGTCCGATCTCGCGCAGGTCCACGTGCATTGTGTCCGCGCTCTCAGGGCAATTGGTGCAGAACCCGGTCCACATGGCCTGCCCCACGGAAAAGATGAAATCACCCACCCAGGCCATCGGCAGATAGGCCAGAATATCATCCGTCTGGCGCAGATCGTCGAATTCAGAAGAAGACTTGGCCGTCTCAATAATGTTGCGGTTGCTCAGCACCACGCCCTTGGGCTTGCCCGTGGTTCCTGAGGTATAAAGCATCACGCCGGTGGTGTCGTAATTCAGCTTGGCCTGCCGCGCCTCAAGCTCCTTGATATGCTCATCCCGAGCCGCACGCCCCTGATCCTGAACATGAGAATACTGGTGCAACGTCGTGTGGTCGTACTTCCGCAGACCGCGCGGGTCGAGGTAGATCATATGCTCGAACTGGTGCAGGCTTTCCTGCACCTCGATCACCTTGTCGACCTGCTCCTGATCGCCCACGATCACAAACCGCGCGCCGCAGTGGTCCAGCACATAGGCCATCTCTTCGGCGTTGGCGTCCTGATAAAGCGGCACAGGCACAGCACCGACCATCTGCGCGGCAACCATGGCCCAATAAAGATAGGGACGGTTGCGCCCAATGATGGCGATGAAGTCGCCTTCGTTTACACCGAAATTGAGCAGCCCCAGCGCCAGCGCTTCAGTCTCTTCGCGGGTCTGCGCCCAGGTCCAGCTTTGCCAAATGCCGTATTCCTTTTCGCGGTACGCAGGCGCGTTCGCGAACATTTCAGCGTTACGGTGCAAAAGCGCCGGAACGGACTCCGGTCCGTCGGCGCGCTTCTCAGGCGTTGCCAAAGTCTTTCCTCCCATACCTGCCGTTCTTGAGGGGCAGGGTCGATCGCGTAGGTCGCGATTCTCACACCCGTTAAGGATGCGATGATTAAACTGGAGGTCAACTTTTTCCTGAAGATTTCCCAAACCTTGCGAATTGTAACAGCGCCACTTCCCCCTTTGCCTGCGCCGATTTTGGGTGCTAGCGATAAAGGACGGAGGGACCATGCAGATCAGTGACGAACAGGCCAAGGCGATGACCAGCGCAGGGCTGAACCTGATCGCTCAGGCGCTGACGATCTACGACTCAAACCTCAACCTTGTGGTGTCAAACGCCCCCTTTCAGCAGATGTTCAGCCTGCCTGACACGCTGGTCACACCCGGCGCGACGTTTGAGGACACCATAAGGCATCTGGCCACGCGCGGCGAATATGGCCCGGTCGATGACATCGACGCCTTTGTGAAGGAACGCATTGAGACTGCCCTTGCGTTTGAGCCGCATTACATGGAACGCACCCGGTCCAATGGCCGGACCATCAGTGTTGAGGGCTCGCCTTTGCCGCAGGGTGGCTGGGTCACCGTCTACACCGACATCACGGCCACCAAGGAACAGGAATTCCTGCTGCGCGCCCGCTCGGACGCGCTCTCGGACGAGTTGCTGACCCGTGCCGAACAGCTCAGTCAAACCAACCGCGAACTCGCGGCGATGATCACCACGCTGGAGGAAACCAAGCGCCAGCTCACCAGCAGCGAAGCGCGGACCCGTCTGACGACCGAGATGATGCCCGCCCATATCGCCCATGTGGATGACACGGGCCGCTACACGTTTTCAAACCGCCGCCTCTCAGCCGTCATTCCCGGACGGCCCAGCAACATCGTTGGGCTCAATATCCGCGACGCGCTGGGGTCATATGCCTTTGGCCGCATCGAACCCGCACTCAGGGAGGCCTATGGTGGGGCACCATCGGTGCTGGAATTCACCGATGATGCCAGCGCCCGCCGCATCCGCGTGGCCTTTACGCCCGATGGGCAGGGCGGCGTTTACATCCTGTCGATGGACATCACCGAAGAAACGCAAACCCGCGTCGCCCTGCAGCAAACCCGCAAGCGCGAGCTGGCCGCGCAAATGATCTCGGGTCTGGCGCATGACTTTTCCAATCTCCTGACGATCATTCTGGGTATGCAGTCCCGCCTTGGCCGTCAAACTGGGCTCACCAGAGAAGCTCACGATCTGATCGACGGCACACTGGCCGCGGCCCGCCGCGGCGGTGCCTTGCTCAGCTCCATCGCTGATGTGACCGGCCCGCGCGAACTGCGGCCCACGGCGACGGATGCAGCACATCTGCTGGAAGACCTCACGACATTGGCCACACCAACGCTGCCTGCAGGCGTCACGCTGCACACAGACAATCAGATGCCTGACGTACAGGTCTTGCTGGATAAGGGTCGCCTGACCGACAGCCTTCTGAACCTCATCCTGAACGCCCGTGACGCCTGTGGCACGCAAGGTCAGATCACGCTGACCCAGCGCAAGGTCAATGACACATGGATCGAATGGTCCGTCACCGACAACGGTCCCGGTTTTTCCACATCAGCGCTCGACCATGGGGTCGATCCGTTTTTCACCACCAAGGGCAGCGAAGGATCAGGCCTTGGCCTGTCGATGGTCTATGACATGACCAAATCAGCCGGGGGCGATCTGCGCCTGCGCAACGCGCCCGGCGGCGGCGCGCAGGTGATCCTGCGCCTGCCTTTCCGTGAGGCGCTGCCTGCCACCACCGGTCTTGTGCTGCTGGTGGAAGACGATGGGGACATCCGCGCAGGCGTGCGGGACATGCTGATGGCACTGGGCCATTCCGTGATCGAAGCCACCAGCGCCGACGAAGCCACAGCCCTTTTGGCCGATCTGCCCGACATCGCGTTGATCCTCTCAGACATCCAACTGGTCGGAGAGGCCACCGGCCTCGATCTGGCTGACCGGGTCGCCGGTCAGGTCCCGCTTGTCCTGATGACATCGCTCCCGATAGATCACGAGATGTTCCGCGCCGCCCAGTTGCGTGCCCCAGTTCTGCGCAAACCTTTTGACGCAGATGATCTTGCCGCGCTCATCTCTCCCTCCTCCGTGGCCGCCGCATGACCAAACCCCTTGTCACCATCCTCGACGACGAACCGGAAATCCGGACGCTGCTGGCCGATGCGCTGGAAGAAGCCGGCTTTGAAACGCTCAGCTTCGGGCGCGCCCGCGCCTTTGAGGCCGCTTTGGCCAAACGCACCCCCGATGTCTGCCTTGTCGATCTCAGCCTGCCCGATACCGACGGTCTGACCCTCGTGCACCGGCTGGCACTGGAGCAGGGGGCCGTGGTCATCATCATCTCGGGCCGGGCGCAGGTGCAGGACGGTGTAACGGGTCTCGAACTGGGCGCGGACGAGTATATCATCAAGC
>CAYUSM010000320.1:0-3988 GCA_964447345.1 uncultured Sulfitobacter sp.
CGACGTAGAGCAGGCCCAGACGACGCTTGAGGTCCTGTGCCTCGGCGCTGATCTTCCGAGCAAAGAGATAGTCCTGGCTCAGCAGTAGTTCGTAGTGATCGTTGTAGAAGGTTACCGGCATCCCGTAGTCGGTGAACATCAGGAAGGTGAGCGTGCGGGAGCGAATTTCCTCTTCGGGCACCAGATGGCGCACAAGGGTCTGAAAGAACGTCTCATCCGGAATCCAGGTCGTGCGGAAAAAGCGCACGACATCGCGGCGTTTGCGGGCGAATTTTAGAACCCATTCGATGGTGCGACGGCGCAGGCACCACCACTGGGAGCCGATCATGATCTGCAAGTCGTCCGGTATCTTGCGTTTCAGCCCGAGCCGTTTCTGTGCTTCGAACATGAAATAGAAGAGTTTCTTGTGTTCGCGCTCATTGACAAAATGGCGGTAGATCAGTCGTTCTTCGCGCCAGCCGGTTTTGATCCAATCACTTTCGAAGTAGTCAAAACTTTCGATGAAATCCGCATCGTTGTTGTCGAGAAAGTTGTGCGTGTATTCCGCCGACTTGATCGCCATGCAGTCGCCCGACAGCATGTAGAAGTGGCTGGCGCGCGGGAAGGCATCAACCGCTGACTGCACGGCGTTCAATGTCGCCTGCACCAGTGACCATTCCCCCCACCCGCAGCGAATCCGCTTCTTGGCGAAAGTGACATTTGGGTTCTCGCTGAGGGCTGACTGAATTTTGCGAAAGTCGCCTTCATCTGCGGAACGGTCAAAATGGATCGACATGTAATCGCCCACCGCTGTCAGCCGCTCGGCTTGCCGGATGATGGCGTCGGGGTCTTTGTGGCACAGCAAGATGTAGGCGATTTTAGCCATGATGCAGAGCTACTGCCCTTTTTCCTTTTGGTTGTTTATGTTGATAGTGGTGAAGACTGATTGAATAAATACATTTAGTTTGCTTTTTTGAGGCAAGATCGAACTGTTGCGAAAAACAGTCGGCGCGAGCAGAGGGTGCGGTATGGGATTTCCGGGAACCTGGATGACGGAGAGCGAGAGCGTTGTGTATCGCGTCGTTCCGAAATGCGCGTGCTCGACCATCGGTCAGATCATGTTCTACTCCGATCACGGAACCTTCTTTGACGGAGACATTCACGACGCTCAGGCGGGCATGCACAAATGGGCCTTGGATGCGTCGCAAGAGCCCATACGGACCAATGTGATCAACCACGCGTCCTTTGCCTTTACCTGTGTGCGGAACCCTTACACGCGCATCCTGTCATCGTTTTTTGACAAGATCTGCGGCATCCAGCGCAATGGCAAACGCTATCGCGGCAACCTCGTGCCACTGCTGGTGCAGAAATACGGGATAGAAGTTGGGGGCGAAGACGGCAAACAGGACTTCGACCAGATCGCCAGCTTCCGGCGCTTCCTACTGTTCGCGCGCGACACCATACGCTGGCGCCGCCCGATGGACCCGGACATCCACTGGTCCGCCATGTCAGGTCACGTCAGCACCTTCATCGTGAACGGCGGCACCTACGACAAGATTTTCTGGACCGAACAGTTCAACGACGGCATGCAGGATGTCCTGAACGCCATCAAAACACCCGTTGAGATCAAGCTGGAAGAGGTGCCGCGTTTCAATGAGAGCGAGGGCCATGGACCCAAGCGCGAGCATCCGGTCGAGGACTACTTCGATGATCTCTCGATGCATCTGGTGCGCGAAATCTACAAACGGGATTTTGAGCTTTTCAAGTACGATTTCGACAACCCTGGCAACAAGATGCCGGTGGGTGAGATTGACCTGGATGAGGTGCACGCGAAGCTGGGGGATTAAAGGGCCGTCTTGCACGCGGCCTCACTGCGCTCTACATCCCACCGCATGGCACAGGTAAAATCCGCATCCAAATCCGACCCTAACTACAAGGTGATCGCTGAGAACAAGCGCGCGCGCTTTGATTATGCGATTGAGGAAGATGTGGAGTGTGGCATCATTCTGGAAGGCTCCGAGGTCAAATCGCTGCGCATGGGTGGGGCGAATATTGCCGAGAGCTATGCGGCGGTTGAGGAGGGGGAGCTGTGGCTCGTCAACTCCTATATCGCGCCCTACAAACAGGCCAAGACCTTTGGGCATGAAGAGCGGCGGCGGCGCAAGCTGCTGGTCAGCCGCAAGCAGCTGTCTGACATGTGGAACGCCACCCAGCGCAAGGGTATGACGCTGGTGCCGCTGGTGATGTACTTCAACCATCGCGGCATGGCCAAGATCAAGATCGGCATCGCCAAGGGCAAGAAAGCCCACGACAAGCGCGAGACGCAGGCCAAGCGCGATTGGTCACGGCAGAAGTCACGCCTGCTGAAAGATCATGGCTGAGGCGCTGCGCCTCATCGGGTTCAAACATTCGGTCTATACCTGGATCGTGCGGCTCACGCTGGCCGAATTGGGGCTGTCGGCAGAGTATGTTGAAGCCAATCCCTTTGCCGACCCGCCTGATCCGGTTTTGCCGCGCCATACACCGCTGAATAGGGTGCCAGTGCTGGAACACGGGCGTTTCCGGTTGACCGAAACTGCAGCGATCTGCCGATATCTGGATGCGATTGGCAACAGGCCTTCCCTTCAGCCGGGTGACCCGAAAGAAATCGCGCGGATGGCCCAGGTGATTGGTCTGGTCGATGCGGATGTCTATCCGATCATGGTGCGACAGGTCTTTTCGGAAGGGTACTATACGCCCGTTGTCTTGGGGCAACCGGGTGATACGGCACGTGTCACGGCAGGTCTCAAGGCCGCGGGCGCGGTGCTGTCAGTCCTGGAACGGATAGCGGAGGAAGGTTTGCAGCTGACAGGCACGAAGGTCTCCCTTGCCGATCTGCACCTTGCTCCGATGATGTCCTATTTCACACGTGTGCCGGAAGGGCTGTCCGTCTTGAGCGGCTATCCGAAGCTGGGCGCATGGTGGCATCAGGTCCAGACCTGGCAGACGCTTCAGGACACTGATCCGATGATTGCGCCCTGACGGACGCACCCTTGTCAGTATCCCTTGGCAAAGGTAGGCAAAGAAAGGCCTGACGCGAAAGGATTCCCGATGTCTGATGATCCCAAAACACTTGTTTCAACGCAGTGGTTGGCCAAACATCTCAAGGATCCCGATCTGCGCCTTCTGGACGCGTCTTGGTACCTGCCGGACGCGGGTCGGGACGCGAAGGCCGAGTATGACGCAGCACATATCCCCGGCGCGCGGTTCTTTGACATTGATGAGATTTCGGACGGCCGTTCCGACCTGCCGCACATGGCCCCACCGGTGGAGAAGTTCATGTCGCGCATGCGGGCCATGGGCATAGGCGACGGGCATCAGGTGGTGGTCTATGATGGTGCCGGTATCCTGTCCGCGCCCCGTGTCTGGTGGCTGTTCAAGCTGATGGGGCAGGAAAATGTCGCCGTGCTCGATGGTGGCCTGCCCAAGTGGGTCGCCGAGGGCAACGCAACCGAAGACATGCCGCCCATTCCGCGCGACCGGCACATGACGGTGCGTCTGCAAAACCAGCTGGTGCGGGACGTCACGCAGGTCGCGCATGCCTCGAAACTGGGCAGCCCGCAGGTGGTTGATGCCCGCGCGGCGGAACGGTTTCGCGGCGACGCGCCCGAGCCGCGCGAGGGGCTGCGTGCCGGGCATATCCCCGGATCGCGGAACGTGCCTTACACAGCCTTGCTGAAGGACGACAAGACAATGAAATCCCCCGACGAGACCCGCGCTGTTTTCGAGGCGGCAGGTGTCGATCTGGACAAGCCCGTGATCACGTCCTGCGGCTCTGGCATCACGGCGGCGATCCTTGCGCTAGCGCTGGAGCGGATGGGGCACCATGACTGGTCGCTTTATGATGGATCATGGGCCGAATGGGGGGCCTTTCCCACAGTGGCCGTTGCAACCGGAGATGCCTGATGTTTGAGACCCTCAAAGCACAACCCGCCGACAAAATCCTGATGCTGATGCAGATGTATCGCGA
>CAYUSM010000321.1:0-3977 GCA_964447345.1 uncultured Sulfitobacter sp.
CAATATGAGGCTGATCACAGTGATGAGACAGGCCACCCCAGTTATCGCGAGTCGGTGGGAGACCCACGGTCCAAGACGGAAAGCTTTATCGCGCTGAAGACGCACATCAGCAATTGGCGGTGGGCCGGGACGCCATTCTATTTGCGCACGGGCAAACGGATGTCGGCACGGTCCTCAGAGATCACGGTTGTCTTCAAGGAAACGCCCCACTCGATTTTCGCGGCGGATGCCGGCCGGCATCGCAACGTGCTTTCCATCCGGCTGCAGCCGAATGAGGGGATCACGCTGGGCGTGACGATCAAAGAACCCGGCCCGGGCGGCATGCGGCTGATTGATGTGCCGCTCGACATGACCTTTGCCGAGGCCTTGGGTGAGGATTCAGCGCAGGTGGACGCCTATGAGCGGCTGATCATGGATGTCATTCGCGGCAATCAGACGCTTTTCATGCGCGGCGATGAGGTGGAGGCGGCCTGGGCCTGGACCGATCCGATCATTCAGGGCTGGGAAAGCCGGGGCGAGGTGCCCAAGCCCTACGACAGTGGTACAGATGGGACCACCGATTCACATGAACTTATGCGGCGTGATGGCCGCGAGTGGCGGGAGGTTTCCCCATGAATATCGTCGACTACCCTGATCGCGAGATGTTGGTGATGAATGTCGCCAACGTTCTGGCAAGCGAGTTGCGCAAATGCCTGCTCATGCATGAGTTCGCGTCCTTCGTCGTGCCGGGGGGAACAACGCCCGGGCCGATCTTTCAGATGATGAGTGATACGGAGCTCGACTGGAGCCGGGTGCATGTGATGCTGACTGACGAACGCTGGGTGGGCGAAGAGAATTCACATTCCAATGCCAAGCTGGTCAAGGAGCACCTGCTGACGGGCAATGCGGCGGCGGCAAAGTTCATGCCATATCATCGGGAGGGCAAGACCGCCGCCGAAGGTGCGGCAGAAGTGGCGGATACCCTGGAAGGTCAGTTCCCGATTTCTCTGCTGCTGTTGGGCATGGGGGCGGACATGCATACCGCGTCGCTGTTCCCGGGTGCCGACGGTCTGGAGGCGGCGATGGCCCCTCGGGCGCCACTGCTTTGCCCGATCAAGCCAAAGGATCAGGACATGGAGCGCGTGACCCTGCCAGCGCATGTACTGAAAGGGGCCATGTCAACGCATCTGGTCATCTATGGCGAAGACAAGCGCGCGGCCTTGGAAAAGGCACAGTCCCTGCCGCCGGAAGAGGCACCCATCGCGGCGGTGCTTGGGGCTGGTACCGTACACTGGGCAGCGTGATGGTCATGTGGGAAACGCTCCGTTCGCGCCATGCCGCCATTGGCGAACGTCCCATCCTGGCGCTTTTCGAAGATGCGATGCGCGCTGAGGATTTCAGTGTGCAGACACAGGACATGCGGCTGGACTATAGCAAGACAAACATCGACCGGGACACACGTGCCGACCTGATCCGGCTGGCCGAAGCTGCAGGCGTGGCGGACAAGCGCGATGCCATGTTCAGCGGAGAGAAGATCAACGATACGGAAGGGCGTGCGGTGCTACACACGGCGCTGCGCAACCTTGATGGCGAACCTGTCGTTGTGGATGGGCAGGACGTCATGCCGGGCGTGCGTCAGACGTTGCGCCGGATGCGCGCCTTTGCAGAGAAAATCCGCGACGCGGATATCACCGATGTGGTGAACATCGGCATTGGAGGGTCTGATCTGGGACCTGCGATGGCGACAGCTGCCTTGGCCCCTTACCACGATGGGCCGCGCTGTCATTTTGTCTCCAACGTAGATGGCGCTCATATCGCAGATACGCTGAGCGGATTGGACGCCAGGAAAACATTGGTGATCGTGGCGTCCAAAACCTTCACTACGATTGAGACGATGACGAACGCGCGCACGGCAAAGGCGTGGATGGTCGATCATGGCGGAGATCCCAAGACCCAGTTTGCGGCACTCAGCACGGCTGAAGACAAGACAGCGGATTTTGGCATCGACCCAGAGCAAGTCTTCGGGTTCGAAGATTGGGTTGGCGGTCGGTACTCGGTCTGGGGGCCTATTGGTCTGTCGCTGATGATTGCGATTGGCCCGAACGGGTTTGATGCCTTCCTGCGCGGAGCGCAGGCAATGGACAGACATTTCCGTGCGGCCGAGCCTTTGGAAAACATGCCGATGATGCTGGCCCTTGTCGGGGTCTGGCACAATCAGATTTGCGATCATGCCACGCGTGCTGTTCTGCCCTACGATCAACGGCTGTCCATGCTGCCGGACTACTTCCAGCAGCTTGAAATGGAATCGAACGGCAAGCGGGTCCGGATGGATGGCTCGGAAAGTGCAGAGCATACTGGACCGGTGGTTTGGGGGGCCGCAGGGACCAATGGGCAGCATGCGTTTTATCAGCTGATCCACCAGGGCACGCGGGTCATTCCCTGTGAGTTCATGATCGCGGCCAATGGACACGAGCCGGAGCTGGCGCATCACCATCACCTGCTGATGGCGAATTGTCTTGCCCAGTCAGAAGCGCTGATGCGCGGCCGGTCCATGACGCAGGCCCGTCGGATGATGGAAGAAAAGGGGCTGACCGGCGACGAACTGGAGCGCCAGGCGGCGCATCGGGTTTTTCCGGGCAACCGCCCCTCGACGACCTTGGTCTATGAGCGCCTCGATCCCTATACGCTGGGGCAGATCATCGCGCTCTATGAACATCGGGTTTTTGTGGAGGGGGTGATCCTTGGGATCAACTCCTACGATCAATGGGGTGTGGAACTGGGCAAGGAGTTGGCCACGTCACTACAGCCGGTGATTGAAGGAGAGGTCTCGGCGGAAGGCAAGGACAGTTCAACCGCCGCCTTGGTCGATTATCTGTTGCGACATAGGGACTGATTGGCGCTGCATGTCCCGGATGATCTCCGGCGTGGAGTCACTTGAGATGCCAGTCAAACCTTAAGATCGTAGGTGATCCACATCGTCCTTGTGGCGACCTTGTCGTAGACCCCGCGCCCACGATAATTGTCATCAGCGGTGATCCAACGGACAACCGGCCAGCCCTTTTCATCGGCGACCTTCCGTACGCCTTCGATCAACGCATCCGCCGCTCCTGAGCCGCGCGCCGCCGGGTCCACAAAGAGGTCATCCAGAAAGCAATTGGTCACCGCCTTTAGGCAGCTGACAAAGGGACGGTAGTGCGTCAGGCCAATCAACTTGCCCGCCTCATCAACAGCCACCAGACCGTTGCTGCCGTGGGTCTCATCCATCAGCCAGCCAAAGACGGTATCTCGCATCTCTTCGGTCTGCTCGACTTTGTAGAATGTCGCATAGCCTTGATAGAGCACGTCCCATTCGGCACGGTCCTCGGCTTTGACGGGGCGTATGGTCAGACTCATTTGGGGTCTCCTTCTGCTGTAGCGCCATCGACCGATATGAAACGGTCACGCAGGCTGTCGGGCAGGGGGCGCTTGCCGCTGCCGTCTTGTTCCAAATGCACCATCACGCAGTCAAACGTGGCGCGCAGGGTGCCGCCGGACCAAAGCTGTTGGGCAAGGCTGTAGGAACTGGTGCGGAAAGCGCGGCAGGCGCAGGTCACGATGTAGTCTTCGTCCATCCGCATCTCGCGAATGTAATGGATGGTGCCGGAGCGGATGACGATGCGGGGGTTTTTGCCGTCCTTTGTGTAGTCAGAAATGCCCCAGTCCTGACAATACCGGATGCGAAGACGCTCAAACCACTCCATGTAGACAGCGTTGTTGACGTGGTTCAGCACGTCGAGTTCAGAAAAACGCACCCGGTCGGCCATAGCCAATGGTTGTGCCGGATCAACGCCCGCAACTGCCTGTTGCGCCGCACTCAGCGGTGTGTTGTAGACCAGCGCCATCGCGTCATTCCTTTAGTTGAGCGTTGACGTTAGGGCGCGTAACGCGCGCTTGCAAGACCGCGCGGCATTGTCCAAATTGGCGCGAACAGTTCTGAGGAGGACCCCCGATGCTTGGCC
>CAYUSM010000322.1:0-3962 GCA_964447345.1 uncultured Sulfitobacter sp.
GATCCCGGATTGGATCACATTGCTGGGCGCGGGCATCATCATTGCGGGCGCGCTGCTGCTGGCCATTCGTGAGGCGAAAGTCAAAAAGCCACAGGTGCGGCCCACAACGTCCGCATGACGCTTCCTCCCTTGCAGCCGCGCGTCAGAGGTTTAGTATAAGGGATCAAATCGAGTTAGGGCGGTCCTGGGGGCCGCTTTTTAGTCAAGAGAGAGCCCATGTCCTGGACAGATGACCGCGTCGAAACCCTGAAGAAAATGTGGGGCGAAGGACAGTCCGCCAGCCAGATTGCCAAAGAGCTCGGCGGCGTGACGCGAAATGCCGTGATCGGCAAGGTACACCGGCTGGGGCTAAGCAACCGCGCGACAAGCGGCGGGGCGGCCAAGACGGAGACCAAACCCAAGGCCAAGGCCGCGCCAAAGGCGGAAGCCAAGCCCAAGGCCGCACCCAAGGCCGAGAAGCCCGAGATGAAGACCGAAGCGGCAGCGCCGCCCAAGTCCACCCTGCCCGCGCGCAAGCAGATCATTCCCGCAGGCCAGCCCCTGCCCCCGCAGCCTTCTGCCAATGAGATCAGCCCCGAAGCGCTGGCCAAGGTGAACGAGGTGGAGAAGAAGGCCAAGAAGATCAGCCTGATGGAATTGACCGAGCGGACCTGCAAGTGGCCGGTGGGCGATCCGGCGACGGAGGACTTCTGGTTCTGCGGATTGCCAGTGAAGCAGGGCAAGCCTTATTGCGAAGCGCATGTGGGCGTGGCGTTTCAGCCGATGTCGTCGCGGCGGGACCGTCGGCGGTAAGCTCGAGCAACCCTTATTTCAGCTGGTCAATGGCGTTCTCGCGTATGCGGTAGAGCATACGCAGCGCTAATTCCCGCTCGTCCGGTGAGAAGCCACGCAGCAAAGCGTCGTTTACCCACTGGTGAAAATCGGCAAGGTGGTCGAGCGCGCGGCCCGCGTCTGTGACGTCGATGACCACGCTGCGCGCGTCGCCCCCCTTGCTGGTGCGCCGCACGAGGCCCCGGTCGCTCATCCTGTCGATGATCCGCGAGGTCGCTGGAAGGCCATTGCCGGTCAATTCCGCCAGCGTGCTGACCGACAGCGGCCCATCGCGCCAGAGGCATGACAGCACGACCCACTGGGGCAAGGTGAGGCCATGCGGCTCGAGCCATTGGGTGCATAGTGCGTTGCACCGCCCCGCCGCGAAATTCAGTGCGCGGCCGATGGAGACGGGCGGTGAAGGGATTTTTGTTGCCATGTAAAGTGAATCGCGATTATGTTTACGTGTAAAGTAAACATAGATGGGTTGATGCATGCGCTCAACTCCCCACAAGAGGACCTCTGCATGACGAAGAAAGTGCTGATGATCGGCTGGCATCCCGGCGTGGTGAATTACGACAAATGGCCTGGCCTGACGCCGGAAAAGCTCGAGGCCGGGCTGCGCGCGGACGAGAAGCGCCTGCAAGAGGCAGGACATGATGCAAGGGTCTCGTTCCTGCATGACGGTGCCACGGCGACAGACGAGGTGGTTCGGACCCTGACCGACAACCGCTTCGACGTCGTGATGATTGGTGCCGGGGTGCGCCGCGACGATGATCATTTCCTGACCTTCGAACGCCTGGTGAACATCGTGCATGAACACGCCCCGCGTGCGCGCATCGCGTTCAACACCGGCCCGACCGATTCGCTTGCGGCGGTCGAACGCTGGGTCTGAGCGCCGCCCCGCTGCAACAAACCCAACACAACAGTGAGTTGCGCGCTATGTTCTGGCGTGGTTGAACCGCGGGGCCACCCAAGAAAGGCCCGCTCATGCCCCAGACCATCCGTGCCGCTGATGCCCTTGCCCGTCGCCTTTATGCCGCGGGGTGCCGCACTGCCTTTGGGATGCCGGGGGGCGAGGTGCTGACGCTGATCGATGCGCTGGAGACAGCGGGCATCCGGTTCATTCTGGCCAAACACGAGAATGCGGCAGGGTTCATGGCCGAAGGCGTGCATCACCGGGACCATGCGCCGGCGATATTGGTGGGGACCATCGGGCCGGGCACGCTGAACGGGGTGAACACGGTGGCCAATGCGCTGCAGGATCAGGTGCCGCTGATTGTGCTGTCGGGCTGCATGGATGCAGGTGAGGCGCAGACATATACCCATCAGGTCGTGGACCAGCAGGCGGTGTTTCGGCCGATCACCAAGGCGAGTTTCGCGCTGACGGCAGATGCGGCGCATGTGATTGCGGATAAGGCGGTCGGGATTGCCACGGAGGGGCGGATGGGGCCGGTACACATTGATGTGCCGATCACCGTGGCCAATACGCAGGTGGCTGAGGATGCGCCACCGATGCGCAAGGCAGCGAGTGCCTCAGCGCCAACCGGGACCGATCTGGCGATTGCACGGGGCTGGTTGGAGACGGCGAAGCGGCCCGTGATGATCGTGGGGGTGGACGCGCTGAACCAGCATGCGGAGACGGCGGTGATCGAGTTTGTGCAAGATCACAACGTGCCGGTGATCACGACCTACAAGGCCAAGGGCATCCTGCCGGAGGATCATGCGCTGTCACTGGGCGGTGCGGGGCTGTCGCCGCTGGCGGATCAGACGCTGGTGCCTTTTGTGCAATCGGCCGATCTGGTGATTTGCGTGGGCTATGATCCGATTGAAATGCGGCCCGGCTGGCGGGACGTCTGGCATCCTGACACGCAGAATGTGATCGACATCACGGCGGTTCCGAACCACCACTACATGCATCAGTCCACGCTGAATTTCGTGACTGATTGCGCGGCCACGCTTGGCGCGATGAGCGATGGGCTTGATCCGCAGGAGACCTGGACCGGAGGTGAGATTGATCAGGCAAAACAGGCGCTTGCGGCGGCTTTTCCATCTGACGAGGATTGGGGGCCTGCGGCGGTCATAGACACCTGCCGCAAGGTTTTGCCGCGCGAGACGCTGGCCTCGGCTGACAGTGGCGCGCACCGGATCTTGCTGAGCCAGATGTGGGAATGCTACGCGCCACGGGAGTTGATGCAGTCTTCGGCGCTTTGCACGATGGGCTGTGCGGTGCCGATGGCGATTGGGGCGAAGCTTGCCTCACCCGAACGGCCAGTGGTGTCCTTCTCGGGGGATGCAGGCTTCCTGATGGTTGCCGGGGAACTGGCGACGGCGGCGGAGCTGGACCTGGCGCCGATCTTTGTGGTGTTTGTCGATGCCTCGCTGGCGTTGATCGAGAAAAAACAGCGCGAGCGGCAGTTGGCCAACCACGGGGTGGATTTTGCGCAGCACAACTTTGCGGCCATGGGCATTGCCTTTGGCGGTGCGGGCGAAGAGGTGCGCAACCGGCGGGAGCTGGAGGAGGCGCTAAAGACGGCGATGGCCGCCGATACCTTTACCGTGATTGCGGCAATCATTGACCGGGGGGCCTATGATGGCCGCATCTAGAGGGGCGCTCGACGGGCTTTTCGTGCTCGACATGAGCCGCATTCTGGCGGGGCCGACCTGTACGCAGTTGCTGGGCGATCTGGGGGCGACGGTGATCAAGGTCGAGAACCCCAGGACCGGGGGCGATGACACGCGCGGTTGGGGGCCGAACTACGCAATGGGTGCGGATGGGGAGCGGACGGACCTGTCGGCCTATTTCATGGCTGCGAACAGGAACAAGCGGTCGATCAGCGTGGATATTGCGACCGAGGAAGGCCAGCGGGTGCTGCGGCACCTGGCAGCGCGCGCGGATATCGTGATTGAGAATTTCAAGCCCGACGGGCTGAAGAAATACGGGCTGGATCACGCCACGATGCTGAAGGCGCATCCGGCGCTGATCTATTGCTCGATCTCGGGCTATGGGCAGACCGGGCCAAACCGCGACCAGCCAGGGTATGACCTGATGGCGCAGGGCTACGGCGGGATCATGTCGATCACCGGGGAGCCGGACGGCGCGCCGATGAAGGTGGGCGTGGGCATCGCGGATGTGATGTGCGGGATGTATG
>CAYUSM010000323.1:0-1520 GCA_964447345.1 uncultured Sulfitobacter sp.
TGCCATGCGGTGCCTCCTCGATAGTATACTTTGGATACACCACGCCTGTTGGCTGTCCGTGGTGCAAACTCCCGTTCGTTCTAGTCGGATGCATGCGCGGGGGCAATGGGCGCGATGGTCGCAGCGCGAGTTATTTTGACGCGGGAGCAGGGCCCGGTGTCTGTCATTGGGCGTGGTCGCGGAAAACTGCACTTTTCTGCACTAAGGTCACCGATTTACGCAGTTTTTTGCGCTTTTAGCTGCTTTGTTTGGCGGTAAGCGGAACAACGGTGCGCGCCGGCTTTGACGCAATTTGACATGGAACAACGCGGCCATCCCTTGGCCGAGGTAGTCATGGCGCACCAAACGGTTGGTCACCACGATGACGCAGGCAAGCTCTCCTGTGGAATCGATGTGAGGTGACCGGGCAAGCAAGGGAGATCGCTATGAAAACACTCATCATCTACGGATCGGTTGAGGGGCAGACCCGCAAGATCGCCCGTTTCGCAGCCGAGAAGATCACCGAGATGGGCCATGAAGTTGAGGTGATCGATGCCGACGATCCCGCAGGCATCGCTTTTGACGGGGTGGAGGCCGTGATCCTTGCCGCGTCAGTCCACCAGCGCCGCCACCCACGCAACTTTGAGGCTTTGATCACAGCGCAGGCGGCGGATTTGGCCAAGGCCAAGACCTTGCTGATTTCCGTCAGCCTCAACGCGGCCTTTCCCGAAGGCCGGGACGAAGCGGCGGAATACTTGGCGGAGATGGAGATGCGCACGAACTTCAAACCGGATGAAGAGATGCTCTTGGGCGGCGCGGTGCGCACGGCCCATTACGATTACTTCGCCATGCAAGTTCTGCGCCATGTGATCATGCGGGACAAACCGTTCGATCCATCCGTATCGGATCACGAATTCACCGATTGGGACGCGCTCAGCGCTCAACTCAAAAGCTTTCTGAACTGATCAGGCCGGGGCAGGCGCCACCGGCTGATCCCCGAAGACCTGTTCAAAGCTACTGCGCAGGGCCACGTCGACGTCATCCATCGTGACGGGCAGGCCCAGATCGACCAGCGATGTCACCCCGTGATCGGTGATCCCGCAGGGCACAATCCCGTCAAAATGGCTCAGGTCCGGCTCCACATTGACGCTGATGCCATGAAAGCTGATCCATTTGCGCAGACGGATGCCGATCGCTGCGATCTTGTCTTCCGCCGGGCTGCCATCGGGTTGCGGCACCTTCTCGGGCCGCTGCACCCAGACGCCAACCCGTCCGGGCCGGATCTCTCCACGCAGGTTGAAGGTGTCGAGCGTCGCAATGACCCAAGCCTCCAGATCCCGCACAAAGCAACGCACGTCGCGTCCGCGTTTTGCAACGTCGAGCATGACATAGGCCACCCGCTGTCCGGGGCCGTGATAGGTGTATTGCCCGCCGCGTTTGGTGGGGTAGACCGGGAAACGGTCAGCATCGACAAGGTCTTCGTCCCGGGCCGAGGTGCCAGCCGTGTAAAGGGCAGGGTGCTCCACCAGCCAGATGCATTC
>CAYUSM010000323.1:1620-3957 GCA_964447345.1 uncultured Sulfitobacter sp.
TCAGGCCGCGTCCTTTTCGCTGATGACCTTGGTCAGCATCTGGGCGTAGGTCTCTGCCCCCTGCGCACCGGTCAGCAGGTAGCGCCCGTCAAACACCATGGAGGGCACGCCCGAGATGCCGCGCGAGGTCCAGAACTGCTGATGCGCGCGGGTCTCTTCGGCCTGGCTGCCGCTTTCCAGCACGTCTGCAGCCGCTGCGCGATCAAGGCCGACAGCCTCTGCCACGTCCAGCAGCACCTCTGCGTCCGAGACATCCCTGCCTTCCGCAAAATGCGCCTCAAACAGCGCCATCTTCAGGGGATGCTGCAGGCCCTGGCCCTGTGCCCAGCCCAGCAATTGATGCGCCGCGAAGGTATTCACGATGCGGCTGTCGTCGGAGAAGTTGAATGTGATGCCCAGAGACGCACCCAGATCCGTCAGCATCTTGCGGTTCTGCGCGGATTGCTCGGGAGTGCTGCCGTATTTCTCGGTGATGTGTTCTGCAAGGTTTTGACCTTCAGGCGGCATCGCCGGGTTCAGCTCAAAAGGGTGCCAGCGGATGTAGGCACCTGCGCCAACCATCCCCAGCGCCTGTTCCAATTGCCGAAATCCGACAATGCACCAGGGGCACATGACGTCCGAGACGATGTCGATCTGAACGACGGGGCCGTCCTGTTGCGTTGCGTTGTCGGACATGGATGCACCTTTTTTCAAAGCCTAAGCTGTCAAAGTCGGGAATTCCCGACCCCGTTTCAAGGTTTTCGGCCAGTTTTTCTACTTTAACGCGCTTTGGTGGTTCCGGAAGCTGTGCTAGCGTCGCTGCCATAACGCGATTCATTTAGTCGGAGCTTCAAATGTATTTCAAAGTAATCACAGGGGCCCTTGTTGCGGCGTCCCTTGCCATCGTCCCTGCCGATACGGCCAAGGCCGACGCTGGTGACTTCATCGCCGGTGCCATCATTGGCGGCATTGTCGGGGCGAATGCCAAAAAGCAGCGCACCACCAAGACCTACCGCAAGAAGACCTATCGGTCCCGCATCCCCTCCACCCAGGAAGGGCGCAACATTCAGGCCTCGCTCAACTACTTCGGCTTCAATGCCGGGACTGTCGACGGCCAGCTGGGTCAGCGGTCGCGCAATGCGATCTCTCAGTACCAGGCCTACCTTGGGTATCCCGTAACAGGTCAGCTTTCTGCCTTTGAACAGAACCTGCTGATCTCCAGCTACAACCGTGCGCAGGCAGGCGGCTATGCCGTGCAGCAGCAGGTTGCCGCAACGCCTGACGGGACGCGCGGTCTGCTCAAGACCTACCGCGCCGAGATGGCAGGCCAGTCTCCGGCTGGCACACCTGCACCGCAGACAACCATCGTTGTTGCCCCGCAGCCCGCGCCACAGCCTGCTGCACCGGTCACCACGGCGGCAGCGCCACTTGCAGGGGCGGCGGGTCTGGCCTCTGCTGTTGCCCCGTCCACGGGTCTGCCCAACTTCATGGGGGCAGGTTCTCAGGCATCGCTGGCCTCGCACTGCAACACGGTGTCGCTCATTACCAACACCAATGGCGGTTTCACCACATTGGCCAGCATGACCGACCCCAACATCGCCATCAACGAACAGTTCTGCCTGGCCCGCACCTATGCGATTGCCAAATCCGAGGAACTGGTCAGCCAAATCAATGGCTTCACACCGGACCAGATCGCCCAGCAATGCGCAGGCTTTGGCCCTGCGATGAAAGACCACGTCTCATCCCTGTCGCTGAAATCACGCGATGCGGTGGTCGGTGATGTATCTTCCTTCATCCTGACCACGGGCATGTCCCCTGCGCAACTGGCGGGCACCGCACGGATTTGCATGGGTGTGGGATACCGTACGGACAATATGGATGTGGCGGTTGGTTCCGCTCTGCTGCTCTTTGCCATGGGCGAGGGGATCTATGGCGAGCTGATGGGCCACCATCTGAGCCAGGGCTTCGGCACGGCCAAGCGCGTCGATATGGCGTCAAGCTGGTATCAGGCGGCACTGGCGGCCGTTGACGGCGGCGCGGCGTCTGTCTTTGTCCCCGGTCAGCCGGAGCGGACCGAGCTGATCCGCGCAGCCTCCCAGCGCATCAGCGGCGCACCGGCAAATGCCTTGCCTACTCCGCAGCCTGCCTCTTCCACGGGCGGTTTGCCGGTCTTCTCAATCAGCGAGTAGGCCTGCATTCAGCACGCAAATTCTAAAACTCCCGGTGATTGGATTCACCGGGAGTTTTCATTTTGTTTTTGCTCTTCACAAGACTGGCGTTCCCCGCTACACCCTCGCCACCAACCATGGCATGCGGTCGTGGCGGAATGGTAGACGCGCAGCGTTGAGGTCGCTGTGG
>CAYUSM010000324.1:0-3951 GCA_964447345.1 uncultured Sulfitobacter sp.
CATCAATCCGCCGCGCCACCTGCGCGCGGAACTGGGCGTTGCGTTCTTTCAGAAAGGCGTCGTCGAAATCGGTGTAATGATACATCAGAACTGCTCCTGCGTGGCGGTTTCCTGTTTGCCATGGGCATAATTGGACGGGCCGGTGGCGCGGAAATCCTCGCGGAAATGCACCGGTACCGGGGTGTCGCCTTCAAGGGTGACATCAGCCAGATAGACGCCCACAACCTTGCCAGTTTGCGCCGAGGCTTCGATCAGCCGCAGATCGGCGTCGGCCTCGTCGGTCAACACTTCCGCATCGCGCAGCTCGCGGGTCCAGCTGTCGCCCGTCAGATAGACAACGTCACCTTCCAGCAGCGCATTGGCGGTGATCACTTTCGGGGTGAAAGGTTTCCTGGGCATCAGGCTGTCTCCTCTAGGGGCAGGTCATTGGCGGCAAGGGCGGCGGCGCGGGGGGCAAGGCCATAGAAGGTGAGGGCGGGGCCGGACATTGCGGCATCGGCAATGTCCTTGGCCATATGTCCAAGCGTGGTTTGCAGAACGCGCTGATCGGGGCGCGAAGCATTCTCGATGACCGTGACCGGGGTCAGACGGTCCGCACCATGCATGATCAGACGGCCCTGCACGAAACGTGCGGACTTCTTGCCCATGTAAATCGCGGCAACCTCGTTCGGGCGCGCGAGCGCGGCCCAGTCGTGATCGGCAAAGCCTTTCATGTCGTGCCCCGTCAGCAGGCGCACGGAGGCGTTCCGGCCCCGGCGCGTCAGGCTCTGACCGATGGTGGCCACGGCTGCCGAGGCGGCAGTGATGCCCGGCACGATGTCCCAGCCGATGCCATGGGGGCTGATCGCATCAATCTCTTCATCGAGGCGCCCGAATACCGTGGCATCCCCAGACTTCAAGCGCACGATCTGCGCGCCTTTCAGGGCATGTTCGACCAGCAGATCGTTGATGGTTTCCTGCGCTGTTGAAGGGCCGAACCCTTCCTTGCCGACGTCAATCATCGTGGCTTCGCGGCGGGCCAGCTCCAGAATGGCAGGAGAAATCAGCCGGTCGTAGACAACGACATCGGCCTCATCCAGCAGACGGCGCGCCTTGAGCGTCAGCAGTTCCGGATCACCCGGACCGCCACCCACGAATGAGACATGGCCCGGACGGCTGGACCTGTTCAGGTGCCGGTCCAGCAAATCATCCAGCGCCGGGCGCACGCGCTCTTCGCTCTCGCGCATCGCACGGGGGCCTACATTGAAATAGTAGTCCCGCCAGAAATCCCGCCGCGCCCGGCCAAAGGGCAAGCGATAGGATGCCTCGCGAAACGCCTTGCCGATGCGCGCCAGCGGGCCAAGGCTCTGCGGCAGCCGCTCTTCCAGATCGGCCTTTATGGCCCGTGCCAGCACGGGGGCGGCCCCTTCGGTTCCAATGGCCACGGTCACCGGATCGCGGTCGACGATGGCGGGCGTGATAAAGGCGCTGTCTTCCAGATTGTCCACGATGTTCACCAGCGCGCCTTCGGCGCGGGCAATGGACGAGGTCCGCTTGTCTTCCTCCGCATCTTCATCGGCGGCGTAGAAAAGGGCAGCGCAGAGCACATCGCCATGGGACAACGCCCGGCGGTGCAGGGTCAGCTTGCCCTCGGCCGCCCAGACCTCGATCTCGGAAGCGGGCTCGGCTGCAAAAACGTTGATCCGTGCGGTGGTCTTCATCAACAGACGCAGCTTGGCCAGTGCGGCGTCTCCACCGCCGGACAGAACAATGCGTTGGCCCTTCGTGGCCAGAAAAATGGGAAAATGTTCCATATCGATTGTCCGCTCTTTCGCTGCTGTCGAGGTTGAATATAGGAAAATATCCCGATATTGCGCCAGTATGTCGCTCAGATAAGGACATATGTTCCATCGCTGACCGACATTGGAACAACCGGCCCAAGCAAGAGGAAAAACCGGAATGACAGTCCGCATAGATGAGACAGACAGGAAAATCCTGGGTGAGCTGCAGCGCGATGCCAGCCAGTCGCTCGATGATATCGCCAAACAGGTGGGCTCTTCCAAGACGCCGGTCTGGAACCGGATTCGCAAGCTGCGCGAGGCGGGTGTGATCGGTCAGCAGACCGTGATGCTGGATGCCGAGGCGCTGGGGTTCGAGGCCTGTTTCTTTGTCCTTATCCGCACCTCCGAGCACGAGGCCGACTGGCAGGCGCGGTTCCTCAAGGCGCTGCAGGATCGGCCCGAAGTGCAGGAGGCGCATCGGCTGGCGGGGGACATCGATTACATCCTGAAAGTGCGTGTCGCCAACGCGCGGGCTTATGATGCCTTCTACCAGGCACTGATCTCGGAAGTGCGGGTGCATAATGTGACGGCGCTTCTGTCCATGGAGGAGATCAAGTCAACCGTGGCCTTGCCGCTCTGAGCGTGATCCGGCGGACGCGGGCAAGCCCGCGACGACATGTTTGGTATCCGGGGCTGGTGTGAGCCCGCCCTTTTGACTGTTCGGCTGGTTGTGGGGTTTTTGATTTTGCTGAGAAGGTGTTCAGGGCGCGGTGCGTCCTGAACGACCTTGTTCAAGGATGGGGGTGCGATTCGGATCGGCCTCAAGGACAAGCCGGGCAAAGCCCGGTGCCTGCGGCATCCTTGACCCCGCTCCGAATCACGGGGTGATGATCAGGCGGTCGAGTTTGTGGAAGTGGTAGGACATCGCGTAGCGCGGCGTCTCGGCCAGCCGCATATGTGGCAGATGGTCAAAAAGGGCGGGCAGGGCGATCTGAAGCTCCAGCCGCGCCAGCGGTGCGCCCACGCAGAAGTGCAGCCCACCGCCGAAAGCCGCATGGGGTTTGGACATGCGTCCGGGGTCAAAGCGATGGGGATCCGTGTAGAGCGCGGGGTCACGACCCGCCGCCCCCAGGATCAGCGCGATCTCCTGATCCTTTTTCAGCGTGATGTCTCCCAGCGCTATGTCCTCATAGGCAAAGCGCGTGAACATATGCAGCGGCGGATCGTACCGCAGCAGCTCTTCCACGGTGGCCGCGATGTGACCCGGCGCAAGGGCATCGACTGGCGTTTCATGCTCCAGCAGACATTTCACCGCATTGCCCAGACTGTGCACCGTCGCCTCGTGCCCCGCGTTCAGCAGCAGCACGCAGGTCCCAATGAGCTCAGCCGTGCTGAGCCGCGCGCCATCCGCTTCCGCTGCAATCAGTTCGGTGATCAGATCATCGCGCGGGTCGTTGCGGCGCTGTTCGATGTAGTCGGTCAGGAAGGCCGTAAAGGCCAGACTGGCCGCGTTGGCCGCATCCTCCACCGCCCGCGTGCGGCCCGCCTGATACATCGCCACCATCGCATTCGACCACGCGAGCAGCCTGTCCGACATCTCTTCCGGGACACCCAGCAGCCGCGCGATGATGCGCACCGGCAGCTGCGTGCAAAAGCGCGGGATCAGGTCAAACGGTGCGTCCTGTGGCAGGGCGGCCAGAAGCTCGGCTGTGACCGCCTCAATGTCCGGCTGCAGGTTCGCAATCCGCCGCGAGGTGAAGGCGCGCAGGACCAGACCCCGCAGGCGCGTGTGATGGGGCGGCTCCATATCCAGCATGGAGGTCTCTTCAACCGCCGCCCAGGCTGCCAGATGATCCGGGTAGGGCGCGCGCAATGGCGTGGGTTTCTCCCGCCCCAGCCGCCGGTCACGCAAAAGCGCCTGCACCGTGGCCGCATCAAAGGCTGCCAGCATGCCGTAGTCTTCCCAGAAGACCACCGGCCCTGCAGCGCGCGCGCCGTCATAGACCGCATAGGGGTCCTGCACGAACGCAGGATCAAGCGGGGACTGTGTCAAACGTTCCATGGGCGGACCAAATCCTCTGGGGCTGGTCAATGCAAGGGCAGCCGTGCAATCTGAGTCCATGAGAGAGGGGTTCCGTCAACGCGCCGCATTTGTGCTGGCCTTTCTGGGGGTTGTCGTGCTGCTGGCGGC
>CAYUSM010000325.1:0-3948 GCA_964447345.1 uncultured Sulfitobacter sp.
CGCGATAACACCATTCTTTTCAGGCAAATCGACCAACAGAAGGCTGCTAAACAGAAGGTGGGGATTAGGAAAGCTTACGCGAGCAATGCTTTTCCAGTGACCACAGCCGATCCAGTACAATCACCGCCAAGACGCAAAGACACGCTACTGTGAGCGTGCCTTCGGCGTCTTACCGCGGCACCTGAGAATAATTCTGACAGTCAACCTCAGGGACGAGCGTCGGGCGATTCAGTCGCGCTAGTACTACGGGGCGAAGCTTCAGCAATTTTTGACTTCGTCGCAGCATGCAACTTGTCCATTTCCTCATTTAGAACGCCCCGCGCTTTTGCCATAAGGCGGTCGCGATGCTCTCCCATCAACGCGTCTTCCCGACGGGAGGACGGTAGCAGAGCGCCAATCACCGCACCGATGCCGAACGCGACGGCGCCGACTGCGAGCGGCTGGGATTGAACGGCGGCGGAGGACTGCCTTGCTACCTGACGCGCCCTGTCCTCTACCTTCTCCTGCGCATTGACTGCAGCTTGCCGTGCTTCGCGCACGCGCATGCGCGCTTTTGGTGGTAGCGCGTCAAGACCGTCTTCAATCCGGTCACGCAGCCACTTTGCTTTGGGTTCATCGGACATTGTGTTTCCTCCAGATGATGACATCGCGGCATCGGCGGCCGCTACTCTTTCGTCGAAACCAATCATGGCTTCTTCCGGGCTGGGCAAACCCTCTTTAAGTCTTGACTGTCCAGCATGTTCAGGCCTTGATCCGACCCCTGCTAGCAGAAGCGTCAGACCCGCGCCGATTAACGCAAATCCAGCCGGGTTCTTGCGGGCCGCACTCCACGCTTGCTGCGCAATGTCGCTGCCGTGGGTTTCGACCATCGTCATGGCGTGGGCCTTGATATTTTCGGGCGCGACGGCACTGGTCAAAGCGTCAAGCGAACTCGCAAAGCGCTGGCGTTCTGCCGCCGCTTCTCTTTCAATTTCTCTTAGCTCAGACATCGGTCGTCGCCCCTTTCACGGCATGATAATCACGCTGAACGTTGTTGATCGTCTTGGACGGCGCGAGGGCCTCTGCCGACAGGCGCGACTTGCCCATCAGGACGAAGATCACCGCCACGATGGCAAAGCCCAAGGCGACGAGCAAAGCAGCAGAACCAGAATTCATGCCGCCTTCTACGAGATAGCCAACGCCTGCACCGGCAAGCACATTGAGCGCTGTCAGGATCATCAGAGCCGCAACCCCAAAGAACACAACGCCAATTGCTGCGCGGGAGACATTGTTCGAGATTTCCGCGCGGGCAAGTTGCGCCTCTTTCTGCATGAGGTTCGAAAAGTGCTTCAGGCTTTCTACCAGAAGGTTGGGGGCAGTTCGTGGGTCAGGATGTTCCATTGTCGGCCCCCGTTCTCGGGTGTGCTGGGTGATAACCCCAAGGATCATCGTTTGGGTATGAAACGACGGTGGGTTCAGGGTCACGCGCCTTGAGAAAGCGTGCCGCAAGAACGCCTGCGACGGCTGCACCGCCCACGAAGAGCAGCGGATTGCGTCGGGCAAACTCGGAGACATTCCGGCTGACGGCATTTACATCGAGCTGCGCGATTGATTGGGCAAAGTGTTCTGCTTGCATCGCCACTTGATCGGCAATTTGGGCCTGTATCGACCCTGCACCAAATTCATTTCCAGCGGCGTCAGCGGCATTCGCGACTTTCTCTGCTTCCTTGACAGCGCGAAGTTTGGCCGTCTGGGCCTGATGCTCGGCATTATCCTTCAGCGCTTCTGCGGCGTCGTTGCCCAGGTCTTGCAGCTTGGTCTTCACGTCTTGGGTGACTGGATCATGATGTGCCATTCTTTACTCCTTATCGGTTTGATCAGGTTTTGCGCGAAATCAGAACGGCAACCGCCACGCCGATCCCAAAAGCAGCACCAAGTGCCAGAACGGGGTTTTGACGGACGGATTGTCCAACACTCTGGCTGAAGTTCTGTGCATGGTTCAGAGTTGCTTCATACGTGTCTTTTGCATGCTGAAGCGGGTCTGTTTCGTCGTTCGACCCGTTGTCCAACGAGGTGTGTTCGGGCTTGCGAATCTTGTTCGCGCCATTCAGTTTCCGCGCGGGATCATAGTCGGCTTTATGTGGCGTTGACTGCTGTTCGGTGCTCATGTTGTCCTCCTTCATCTCTGATAGGGAACAGCCCATCTTGAGGTTTTGTTCCAGCGAAATCGCCAGATCATGCGCGCGCTTCGCCCAAGGTATCGGCCTTCTCCGCATCACGGTGTCCCATTGGCTGGTCGCGGCCCTGCGTCGTGTCGCGGCGCGTTTGCGCCTCCATTTCCGCGTTCAGTTCGGCGCCCATCAGGACGATGAAGACAGAAATCCACAGCCAGGTCAGCAAGATGACGACCCCCGCCAGCGTACCGAAAGACTCGTTATAGTTGCCAAAGGAGGCGACATAGAATGCAAAGGCTGCAGAGGCGACAATCCACAGCGCGCAGCCGACGACGCCACCAATAGACACCCATGACCATTCAGCAGGGTCACGGCTGGGGCCGTAGCGATAAAGGAGCGCAAGCCCGCCTGTCGTCATGGCCGCCAGAACGAGAAACGACAGGCCTGCAATCAGAGGCTCGCCAATAGGTCCGAGCGTAAAAGCAGACAGAACAGCAGGCATCACCCCGGCGATTACCATTGCTACTAACATCCCAATGATGATCAGGATTGTCAGTGCAAAGGTCACAAGCTTCAGTTTGATAAACCCACGTTCCTCGACCTCGTCGTATGCAACGTTCAGCCCATCCATCAGACTGCCTACTCCTTTTGAGGCCGAGTAAAGCGCCAGAAGGAGTGAAATCACTGCGGTGAGACCAAGACCCGAGGACGATGCACCCGTGACCTCCGTCGCCTGCGCGAGGATCAGGTCGATAATGTCTTGAGGGATCAGCCCGGCCAATGCACCGATCTGTTCGGTCACGTCGCTGGGATCGAGAAACAGGCCCGAAATGGCCATGAAGGCCGCGATCGCCGGAAAGAGCGCAAGAAACCCGTAAAAGGCTACTCCGGCGGCGATAAGGCTGACGCGGTCCTCTGCGATTTCATCCTTCACGCGCCAGAGGATGTCTTTCCACCCCCTCGCAGGAATTTCAGAAGGCTTGTCAGCTTTGCGGCCCCTGGGCATTTCAGTGTCTCTCCGGATTGCATTCTTTCAACCGGAACGCGCGGCGGGTCAGGTCAGTTCCGATGCCATGACCCTTTCGCGGATAGAGCGAACTCTGCACCTGAACGGCCTGGATCATGGATTAACGTCAACCGGAACGCATTCGAGAAATTCAGGATACAGCGAACACCTACGTATCCAGTGAATGATAGGTTTGCGGGCTCAGCAGAGAGTTATGTGATCAGCCCAACCTAAGTGGTCCAATTTGATTGTTATTGCATGGTCAGCCTTTGATCCATCTGTACGATGGTTCCCGTTGCCGGAGGGCGGTAGCCCAGAGCACTGCGCGATCGCTTGGCGTTGTAGTGTTCTCTCCATTCTTCGATGAAAATTTACGCGTCACGTAAGTTGTAGAAGATTTACCCATTCAAGAACTCATCCCGGAACCGGGCATCGAAGCTTTCGCAGCACCAGTTTGCCCAAGGTGAATCTGGTTCGATGTAAGCCGTCTTGGCTCCGACGGCTTTGATCCAGTCCTGTACAGCTTGAGCAACGAACCCAGGGCCGCAGCCCTTCAATGATCTCGTCCGCGTTAAACTCCAACTCCTTCCACGACTTCGTCAGCACCTCTCCTCTGCAGATACAAGCCTGGTCGGGCGGGTATGGGCGGTCAACAGCAAAAAAGCGCGCTCAGGCGATCACTCTTAGGCCTGAAAGTGCCGTAAGCGCTTTCCGCTCGTCAGATCTTGATCTTACGCTTCTTCATTTCGTTTCGGATCGCCTGCTCGAACTGCGCTTTCAACGTCTTGT
>CAYUSM010000326.1:0-3932 GCA_964447345.1 uncultured Sulfitobacter sp.
TTCGATGCCTATGGCAAACCCATGGATCAGGCCACCCGGCTGGCGGTGGCCGAGATCAACAAAGCCGGTGGTCTACTGGGCCGGGAGGTTGAAGTGGTGGCCTATGACACCCAATCAGACATGGCGCTTTATTCGCAATACGGGCAGCAATTGACTCGGCAGGATCGCGTCGATGTTGTGCACGGCGGCATCCTCAGCGCCTCGCGGGAGGCGATCCGCCAGACGATGCGCAAGTCAAAGACACTCTACTTCTACAACGTGCTCTACGAGGGCGGCGTTTGTGACCGGAACATCTTTATCAATGGCGTGACCCCGGCCCAGCAAGTCGAGGCACTGGTGCCCTATGCGATGGGAAAATCGGGCAAGAAGGTCTATATCCTTGCCGCTGACTACAACTATGGTCAGATCACTGCGCGCTGGATTGAGAAGTTTGTGAATGACAATGGCGGTGAAGTAGTTGCCACCGATTTCTTCCCGCTTGATGTTGCTGACTTCGGTTCAACCATTGCCAAGGTCCAGTCCGCCGCACCTGATCTGGTGATCGCGCCACTGGTCGGTGGTGCGCATCTTTCGTTCTTCCGCCAGTGGGCGGCTGCGGGCATGAAGGACAAGATACCGTTGGCATCCACAACCTTGGGTGTCGGCAACGAGCACAAGGTGCTGACCCCCGAAGAGGGCAACGGGATCATGTGCGCCTACAACTACAGTCAGGAACTCGACACGCCTGAGAACGCTGCCTTCAAAGAGGCCTGGGCGGCCATGTTCGACGGCGATCAGTCCATGCACGAGATTGCAGTTTCGCAGTACCATGGTCTGCTGACCTGGGCTGAAGGGGTGCGTCAGGCTGGGTCGGTTGAGCGCGATGCGGTGATCGAGGCGCTGGAAACCGGCATCTCTATCACCGGCCCTGGTGGCAAGGTCACGGTTGATCCCAAAACCCACCATGCGGTTCTGGATGTGCACCTGATGGAAATGCAGGACCAGCAAATGAAGGTGATCGAAACACTGCCACAGCGTCAGCCGATCGACACGCAAGCCGTCTGTGACCTAAGCGCCAATCCGGACGACAACACCCAGTACGAGATCGAAATCTGAGTACCGAACTCTCCCCGTCAGGGCGGCCCTGACCGCCCTGACACCCTTTCCAGACTGCAGGCATCATGGACTTCACATTCGTCATACTGGTTGAAATGCTCTACGCGGTGGCCTCCCTCGTGCTGATCAGTGCCGGGTTGGCCGTTGTCTTCGGCATGATGAAGGTCATCAACCTTGCCCATGGGGAATTCATGATGATGGGCGGCTATGCGACCATCACTGCCGTAGGTCTGGGTGTGAACGTCTTTGTTGCCATGCTGGTCATTGCACCGCTGGTCGTTGGACTGATCGGCCTTGTCGTAGAGCGCCTGGTGATCCGCCATCTCTACGGGCGGCTTGTTGACACGATGCTTGCGACATGGGGGCTGAGCCTTGTCTTTATAGGCTTGGCGACGATGGTCTTCGGCAACACCACCACCGGCATATCGACCCCCATCCCCGGTTTTGCCGTCGGCGGATACCAGATCAACGGCTACAACTTCTTTATCATTGTGGTTTCCATCCTACTGGTGATCGCAATGTACACCGTTTTGCGCGGCACCCGCGCAGGGCTGATCGCGAGAGGCACGATGCAGCGCGCCGACATGGCGGCGGCTTTGGGATACAGCCCGGACCGCATCTACATGGCCACATTCTTTTGCGGCTCTGCACTCTCTGGCCTCGCGGGTGCCGTGCTGGCCCCACTTGTCGGCCTCGTCCCGACATCGGGTGGCGCCTATATCGCCAAGGCCTTTATCACCGTGATCGCCGGTGGACCGTCCTTGATCGCCGGGCTGGTCAGCTCTGCGGCGTCCTTTGGCTTTGTAAGCCAGATCTTCACCTTCGCCGTCTCGCCGGTGATTGGTGAGGTTGCCCTGCTTATCGCCGCCGTCATCCTGCTGCGCGCCATGCCGCAAGGGATTACCGGACGTTTCTTCAAAGGCAAGCTGTGATGCAGCGCACCGCCACACGCGACGTGCTGACCACGCTGACCGTCGCCGCCCTGCTGATGTGGTTGATGCCGCTGCTGATCAGCACCTATACGCTGACCGTGCTTGTCATCTACGGGATGCTGGGTCTGAGCCTTGGTTTGATCTGGGGGTTCGGCGGCATCCTGTGTTTCGGTCAGGCCGCATTCTTTGGGCTTGGCGCCTATACCTATGCGATTGCCGCAATCAACATCGGGGAAAGCACGGTCCCGATGATCCTGGCTGTATTGGTGCCTGCTGTTTTTGCAGCCCTGCTGGGCGCGATGATGTTCTACGGGCGGCTGACAGACGTCTATCTTGGCGTCATCACGCTGGTGGTCACACTGATCCTGTTCAAATTCGTGAACTCCACCGCCGGGCCACAATACGTGATCGGACAGGCACGGCTGGGCGGGTTCAACGGCATTCCGGGTTTTCAAACGCTCAACATTCCCGGCGATCCGGATGCTTACATCTGGGGCGACCCGTACTTCTATGTCTGCGCCGTGGCGCTCACGCTTGTCTTCCTGCTGGTGACGTGGTTGCTGCGGTCTTCCTTTGGCCGCATCGCGGTAGGCATTCGCGAGAACGAAACGCGGATGAGCCTGATGGGCTATGACGTGGCCGCGCGCAAGACCGTGCTCTTTTCCATCGGTGCGGCGATTGCCGGGCTGGCGGGCGCGCTCTTTGCCAATTGGGGAGAGATTGTCACACCGACCCTCTTCTCGCTTGGGCAGTCTGCCGAGATCATCATCTGGTGTATTGTCGGGGGTCTTGGCACCCGGCTGGGTCCGATCATCGGGGCTGCCGGGCTGGCCTACCTCAAGTTCCTGCTGGGTCAGCAAAGCCTGATCGACAACACGTTGATCACCGGTCTGATCCTTGTCCTCTTCGTCCTTTTCCTTCCGCGCGGTCTGGTGCCCGCCGTAAGCTCACTGATCTCGGCCACCTTCAAGCGCACCACGCGCAGGCCTGCGCCGCGCCGCATGCGGAGGGCGCGTCATGGTTGAAACGGTTTTGGAGACCAGCGGTCTGACCATGCGGTTCGGCGGTGTGACGGCAAGCGACAATGTGAACTTCAAGCTGAAGGCCCGGGAACTGCGGTGCCTCATCGGACCAAATGGCGCAGGCAAGTCCACCTTCTTCAAATGTGTCACCGGCCTGCTGGCCCCGACCGAAGGCCATGTCTTTATGCGAGGTCGGGACGTGACGGGCTGGCAACCGCACCAGATCGCGTCGATGGGCGTGGGTATCAAAACGCAGACACCGAACGTGATGGACGCCCTCAGCGTGCACGAAAACATCTGGCTGGCTGCACGGCGGTTCTATCCCGTGAGCGAGGCGCGGGATCGCGCCAACGCCATCATTGACCGGCTTGCCCTAGGGGCAATTGCCCGAACGGAACTTGGCCAGCTTGCCCATGGCGAACGCCAGCGGGTCGAACTTGGGATCGTCGCCGTCGCGGAGCCTTGGCTTGTCTTGCTGGATGAACCCGCTGCAGGCATGAGCGCGCAGGATGTGGAACGCATGACAGAGATCATCCACGACCTGACCCGCTCTGCCGCTGTGGTCATCGTCGAACACGACATGCAGTTTATCCGCTCCATCGCCGAAACCGTGACTGTGTTTCATCAGGGCGCCGTGCTGATTGAAGACCACGTCGACCGCGTGATGTCGGACGCACAAGTGCGCGCCGTCTATCTTGGAAAGAAGACCTGATGGAGCAAGAGCGCGACACTCTATTGTCTGCGAAGGGCCTGTCGGGCGGCTATGGCCGGGTGCCGATCCTTCATGGCATCGACCTTGACGTGGCCGAGAACGAGGTGGTCGGGGTTCTGGGTCACAACGGCATGGGCAAGACCACGCTGCTCAAGACATTGATGGGTTTCC
>CAYUSM010000327.1:0-3929 GCA_964447345.1 uncultured Sulfitobacter sp.
TATCATATCGAGGCCAAGGGGCTCTATTCCGGGCAGGGTACGCTTGTCTACCGTCAGCTCAAAGATGATGCAGGCCAGGTGTTTCCCGACTTTGACGGGCTTTCGGGCAAATGGGACACTGCAGCCGAATATATCACGGTCTATCCCAATGTCCTGCTCGGCGTACATCGCGACCATACCTTTGCCATCGTGCTCGTGCCTGAAGGACCGGAGAAGACGGTCGAAAACATCCATCTCTACTATGCCCAGCCCGACACATCAGCAGATCTGCGCGACCGCAACACGGCGCAATGGAAAGAGGTTTTTGCCGAAGACGTTTTTGTGGTCGAAGGCATGCAGAAGGGCCGCCATGCGGTGCAATTTGACGGGGGGCGATTCTCGCCAGCGATGGACGGACCCACGCATTTGTTCCACGACTGGGTTGCCTCTCAGGTCGAAAGACACCGTGCGCTCCCTCAAGCTGCGGAATGAACGCATTGGACGCGGCTCTGCTCGCCGCCCACGCGGCGGACGACAGACCGAAGCTCATCGCGCTTTACACCCAGGCCGCCAATGAGGCGGCAACAGCTGAGGCCGAAGGCTTCTATCTGACCCATGCCTATGTCTTTGCGCTTGAGGCGGGACATCCCGCAGCACCCGCCCTGCGAGAGCGGCTGGTGAAAGCGGGGCGCGAAGAGCCCCTGCCCTAGGGGCCCAGCTCAAAAGTCTAGGTCATTCAAAAACCGGCGGCCGCTTGTTGGGCCAATCGGTCGCCCCGTGCCAATCCTGTGCAAGTTGCATCAGCCGCCCGCCGCTTGTCCGGGGCCCGATAAGCTGCATGCCCGCAGGCAGCCCCGCCTCGCCAAACCCTATCGGGATGTTCACAACCGGCAAACCGATCAGGCTTGCAGGGATCACCACCTGCATCCAGCGGTGGTAGGTGTCCATGCTGACCCCGGCAATCTCCTTGGGATAATCGATTTCCGCATCAAACGGCCAGCACTGGGCCGAGGGCAACGCCAGCGCATCATAGGTCTCAAGCAGGCCAATCGCCGTGCGGAACCAGTCCGAGCGGGTCATGCTGGCCCGGTGCAATTCAAGTGTGGTCAGGGCGAGCCCGCGCTCCACTTCCCAGACGGCCGTCGGCTTGAGATAATCGCGCTTCTCGGGATCGGTGAAAATCGGATGTATACCCGCCGAGACGGCGAAAGAGCGCAGCGTGATCCAGCTCTCCCACATCGCATCCGCGTCGAAGGGCGGCGCCACATCCTCAACAATATGGCCCAGGTCTTCCATTTGGCGCAATGCGGCGGCGCTGATTTCCGCAATCCCCTGCTCATAGGGAAAGGCACCGCCCCAATTACCCAGCCACCCGATGCGCTGGCGCTTGATGGGGGTCGCCAGATAGGGTGTTGCCACACCGGGGTGAACCCCATGTGGATGCCGCGCGTCCGGTCCTGTCATCGTGTCCGCCAATGCGGCCAGGTCAGCGGGCGTGCGCGCCATCGGCCCGGACGTCGACAGTTGATGCAAAAACAGATCACCATCTGGTTCGGCAGGAACCACGCCCCATGTCGGCCGGAACCCATAGACGTTGTTCCAGCCTGCCGGGTTGCGCAGCGACCCCATCATGTCAGACCCATCCGCAACGCTCAGCATCCGTGCCGCAAGGGCCACCGCTGCCCCGCCAGACGATCCGCCCGCAGACTTTGTTGTGTCATAGGGGTTTCGGGTGATCCCGTGCACCGGGTTAAAGGTGTGGCTGCCCAGCCCGAACTCCGGCGTATTGGTTTTGCCAATGATCAGTGCGCCCGCCTCACGCAGACGCGTGACCAAGAGATCGTCCTTGTCCGAGATACTGTCAGCAAATAGGGGCGAGCCCATGGTATTGGGCAACCCCTTGACGTTGGCAAGATCCTTGATCGCCATCGGAATGCCATGGAGCCAGCCTTTTCGTGGGCCTTCATCCGCCGCACGCGCCTCCGCCAGAAGCGCGTCCGGATCGCGCAGGGACACCACGGCATTCAGCGGGCCGTTCACCTTGGCAATCCGCGCAAGGGTCGCCTGCATCAGCTCAACCGCGCTCAGCTTGCCCCTGTCAATCGCAGAGGACAAAGACAGCGCGTCTTGTTCCCATGTTTCCATTAGTGGACTTAATCAACCATATGTGCGAAAAGCAAGTGAGTTGACGAGTCATGTCTGTAAATGGTTGGTCCCCGAGGCGACGTGGCCCTAGCTGCCCTGCGCCTCGGCGCGACTTTTCCCGCTGACCGCCAACGCCAGTGTCGCCCCCATCAGACCATCCAGATCACCGTCCAGAACGCCCTTGGTGTCCGACGTCTCGAAATTTGTGCGCAGGTCTTTGACCATCTGGTAGGGCTGCAGCACATAGGACCGGATCTGGTTGCCCCAGCCCGCGTCGCCCGCGCTCTCATGCGCCTCGTTCACCAGCGCAGAGCGTTTGTCGAGTTCCAGCTGATACAACCGGCTTTTCAACGCCTTCATGGCAATGTCACGGTTCTGGTGCTGGGATTTCTCTGATGAGGTCACCACAATCCCCGTCGGGTGGTGGGTGATCCGTACCGCGGAATCAGTGGTGTTGACGTGCTGACCACCCGCCCCGGATGAACGGTAGGTGTCGATGCGAATGTCCGCCGGGTTCACCTCGATCTCGATGTTGTCGTCGACCACAGGATAGACCTTCACAGAGGTAAAGGAGGTATGTCGCTTGGCCGCGGAATCGAAGGGCGAGATGCGGACCAGTCGGTGCACGCCGCTCTCGGACTTGAGCCATCCATAGGCATTGTGCCCGGAAATCTTGTAGGTCGCGGATTTGATCCCCGCCTCTTCGCCAGGGCTCTCCGCCTGAAGCTCGACCTTATAGCCCTTCCGCTCCGCCCAACGGGTGTACATCCGTGCCAGCATCGACGCCCAGTCGCAGCTTTCCGTACCGCCCGCGCCGGAGTTGATCTCCAGAAAGCTGTCGTTGCCATCCGCCTCACCGTCCAGCAGTGCCTCAAGCTCTTTCTGCGCGGCCTTGTCGGCCAGCGCTTTCAGCGCGTTCTCGGCATCGGCGACAACCTCGTCGTCTTCTTCCATCTCACCAAGCTCAATCAGCTCGACGTTATCAGCCAACTCCTGTTTGATCCCCTCATAGGTGTCGATGGCATCCACAAGGTTCTGCCGGTCCCGCATCAGCTTCTGCGCGGCTTCCGCGTCATCCCAGAGGTTGGGGTCCTCAACCCGCGCGTTAAATTCCTCCAGCCGGTGTTGGGCCGTCTCTACGTCAAGGCGCTGTGCCAGCAATTCCAATGACTTGGAGATTTGATCTGCGGTGTTCTGTGCCTCTGCGCGCATCGGTCGGGTGCCTCACTTCTCTGTCCGCCCGACATAGACCTTCCCCATGCCCACAGCAAGAGAGGCTGCACGCTGAAACAGGCCGCCAGACTTTCTTGGGGCGGGTCCCCGGCTTCATCTTTCCAATACAATTCAATTCGACCGATGCCACGCGCGCAACGGTCCAGAACAGATCAGTACAGCCCACCCGAAGACAAGGTGCCAAAGGTTGCCTTGGGTCCGACAACTGCCTTCCGCCCTGTCGATGTGGTCACCTGCTTGGCCACACGGCCAACTTCCTCGACCAACGGCAGGTCGGCCCCCATGGCAAAGCCGCCGTCGAACTGAATGCCAAAGATCGGCTCTTCTCCGTCGCGGAAACACTCTGGCACCACATTGGGGCCAGAGGCTCCATCACTCAGACGCGCGCCCGTGAACCGGTCGATGTTGATAAACCGGCATTGCTCTGGCACCTCAAAAGGGCCACCGCCATACTTTTTCACCGCTTCGGTCATGAAGCGCTGGAAGACCGGGCCGCACATACCGCCACCCGAAGCACCGCGCCCCATGGGCCGGGGCTGGTCAAAACCGATGTAGCAGCCCGCCACGATGTT
>CAYUSM010000328.1:0-3903 GCA_964447345.1 uncultured Sulfitobacter sp.
TCCTGCCGCCAGACGCTCTGGCGCCATATATAGCAGCTTGAGCGAGCCGTCTTCCAACCCTTCCCAAACTGCGTTCGTCTCTTCCGGCGTGTTGCCCGAGGTCAGTGCCCCGGCCCCGACACCCGCTTCCTGCAGAAACCGCACCTGATCCCGCATCAGCGCAATCAGCGGCGAGATCACCACCGTAACCCCGTCACGCATCAGCGCAGGCAATTGAAAACAAAGCGATTTGCCGCCACCCGTCGGCATGATGGCCAGGACATTCTCGCCATTGGTCACCGCCTCGACAATCTCCTGCTGGCCGGGGCGAAAGGCGTCAAAACCGAATACGTCAGACAGCAGCGTGGCAGCGCTTTGCATGGGGAACCTGTAAAATGATCTGCTCTTTTTATGCAGATTCCCACACTAACAATTCATGAACAAGCCCGAAGTACGGGCATTTGCGCGCAGTCAGTAGAAGGCAGCGGCGTTGTTGATCAGGATGATCCGCAGGATCGCCACGCCGATCAGCACAATCAGCGGCGCAAGGTCCAGCCCCCCCATGGGCGGAATGAACCGCCGCACGCGGGAATAGACCGGTTCAAGCAGGCGGTTCAGCCCGTCCCAGATTTGTGCAACCAAGGGCTGACGCAGGTTCAGCACCTGGAAGTTGATCAGCCAGGACATGATGACATGCGCGATCACGATGAAATACACGATGTTCAACAGCAGCATGATGATCTGGAAAAGTGAGGTCATGTCTGGCCCTTCTGGAATGATGCCTGTCAGTTAAGCGCGACGCGCGGAAACCGCAAGTGTGCCGCAACGTCTGCAGTTGACGCAACGCAGGCCAAGGTCAATTGGAACGGCAAAGGAGATACGCTGATGTACCCATTTGTCCGCACCATCAAGGAACTGACCATCGCCTGGCGTCAGCCACGGCTGACCAGCCTGACCGATGAACATGTCAGCCAGCACATCTGCTGGCCCCATGATCTGGATTTCTGGCTGGAGCTGAACAACGGCCGCGCCATGTCCATCTATGACATCGGGCGCACGGCGCTGGGTTTGCGTGTCGGGCTGATTGACGCGGTGCGCAAGAACCGCTGGGCGCTGACCATGGCAGGCTCAACAGTGCGGTTCCGCCGCCGGATCAAGGGATTTGAGAAGTTCGAGATGCGCAGCCGCGCGGCCTGCTGGGACGACCGCTTCATGTATCTGGAGCAAAGCATGTGGAAGCAGAACGGCGAATGCGCCAGCCACGTGCTTTATCGTGCCGCAGTTACAGACAAGAACGGTATTGTTCCAACTGCACAGGTCATGGAGGCCATGGGGCAGCCGATGACATCGCCGCCGATGCCCACTTGGATAGAAAAGTGGTGCGCCGCTGATGCCGAACGGCCCTGGCCGCCAATGCAGTAGCTCTCAGGCTTGCATCGCGTTGATGACGGTCGAAAAATCAAGCTCATTGACAAGCTGCATTGACCAGTCCGGGAAGGCGCGGGTTTCGACTTCGCGTTGATCGATGATCTTGAAACCTGCGTGCCGGGGGTCGTCCTGAATGGTTTCGATCAGGTCCATGACCGGCCCCAGTTCCCCTTCCAGCAACTGGCAAAAGTTGCGCCCATTGTAGGCCAGCGAACCTGTAATCCCCAGCGTGGCATTCTTCTTGGTGGCATGCCTGACAATGCTATCAACGTCGTCCCGGCTCATGTCTGCACTTGCTGTGCTGAAATACAAAATCCGTAACATACCGTCGATCCCTTGACACTGTCCGCAAGGTGCCACGATACCGGCCAAGCCCAACTGTTCAACAGATTTATCGCTTGAAGGACCGATCACCCCGACAACCAAATGCATGCAATCTCTTGCGCGAAGGCAATGCGCCTGCTCTACGTTGATCACGGTTTTGGGGGCAGGATATGGCAAAGATCACCGCGCGCCAGCGCATCTGGGGATGGTACTTTTTCGATTGGGCCAGCCAACCGTACAATACGCTGTTGCTGACTTTCATCTTTGGTCCTTACTTCGCACAGACGGCAACCAATGCGTTGATCGCCGACGGGATGGCGGTTGAGGCCGCCAAGGCACAAGCACAGGCCTATTGGGGGTACGGGCTGACGGCGACAGGCATCTGCATTGCCATTCTGGCACCCATCCTGGGGGCCATCGCCGACTCGACGGGCAAACGCATGCCATGGATCAAGCTGTTTTCCCTGCTCTACTTCGTGGGCGCGGGCGCGCTCTGGTGGACGGCCCCTGAAGACTTCTCGATCCTCTGGGCGCTCTTTTTCTTTGGGGTCGGCCTTATTGGCATGGAGTTTGCGACCATCTTCACCAACTCCTACTTGCCGGAACTGGACCCGGACCCCGCAGAGCGCGGACGCCTGTCAGGTTCGGGCTGGGCTTTCGGCTATGTTGGCGGCGTTGTGGCGCTCATCGTCATGATTGCGCTCTTTCAGGCAGGCGACAGCGGCAAGACGATGGCGGGCCTCTCTCCGCTTTTTGGCCTGGATCCGGAAACCAAGGCAGATACCCGCGTCGTCGGTCCGCTGACGGCGATCTGGTTCGCGGTCTTCATGATCCCGTTCTTTCTGTATATCCGCGATGACCCCAGCATCGCCGGGAAAAAGTACAAGCTGGGCCAGGGGATGCGCGATCTGATGGGCACCCTGCGCAACCTGCCGCGCCATCCTTCGCTGATGGCCTACCTTGGGTCGTCGATGTTCTACCGCGATGCCCTGAACGGGATGTATACCTTTGGCGGCATCTATGCGTTGGGCGTGCTCAACTGGTCCATCATCGACATTGGCATTTTCGGCATTCTCGCCGCAATTTCGGGCGCTGTTTTCTGCTGGATCGGGGGCCGGGTGGACCGACGCGTGGGTCCCATGCCGGTGATCATTTTCTGCTGCGTGACGCTGATCCTGACCGCCGTTCTGATCATCTCGCTGACCCCGACATCCATCATGGGCATCGACTTTGGCGAAGGCACCGCCGCCCCTGACATCGCGTTCTACGTCGCCGGTGCGCTGATCGGAGCGGCAGGCGGCGCGCTGCAGGCGTCGTCGCGCAACATGCTGACACGTCAGGGCGATCCTGACCGCATGACCGAAGCCTTCGGTCTTTACGCGCTCTCTGGCAAAGCGACGTCCTTTTTGGCACCGATGCTCATCGCAGTGACAAGCGACATCACCGGCAGCCAAAGACTGGGCATTACCCCGGTTGTGGGGCTGTTCATCCTGGGTCTCATCCTGTTAGCATGGGTGAAACGAGATGGAGATTTTGCGAAATGATCCTTTCCCGGTTTCTCACCTGTGCAGCTTTGACCCTCGCGCTTGCCTCTTGCAGCGGCACCGGCGGCGGTGGCGGGGGCCGCGACATCAGCGGGGCCAGAGTTGAGCTTCCCACCATCGGCAGCACGGCTGGCGCGCTCTCGAACGTGCAGGCCAAACAGCTCTTTGGCGCAAAAGGCTTCGCCTCCAGCCAGAGCCCTGCCGCCTTTGGCAGCTATGCCAAGGGATGCCTCGCCGGAGCCGAACAACTGCCCGAGACCGGGCCAACGTGGCAGGCCATGCGCCTGTCACGCAACCGCAACTGGGCGCACCCCGAAATGGTCGATCTGGTCAAGAAACTGTCGGCCTATGCCGCCACGCAACCGGGATGGGAAGGCCTCTATGTGGGGGATCTCAGCCAACCGCGCGGCGGGCCAATGCTCACCGGGCACCGCAGCCACCAGATCGGGCTGGACGCCGACATCTGGATGCTGCCGCCCAAGACCCTCGGCCTCAGCCGAACCCAGCGCGAAAACATCTCCTCGATTTCCATGCGCAAGGCCAAGGGGGCTTACGTCAATTCCTCCTGGACCCAGGCGCATCACAACATCATCAAGGCCGCCGCCAAAGACCCGCGCACCGCGCGCAT
>CAYUSM010000329.1:0-3895 GCA_964447345.1 uncultured Sulfitobacter sp.
TCTCGGCCACCGCCAGCCGGGTGGCCTGATCCATGGGTTTGCCATAGGCATCGAAAATGCCCGAGGTATCCAGAATGGAGCCCAGCGTGATCTTGTCAGCAGCCAAAGTCACCGTTGGCATCAGGCTTGCAGCACCAAGCGCAGCGGCTCCGCCAAGCAATTCTCTCCTGTTCAGAGACATGTATCGTCCTCCGTTGGTTCGTTTTTCAAAAATGAGGTGAGTTCAGATCACTCTTTGGGTTTTGGGTCGTCTTTCGCCTTTATGCGGTTGGCGTAGTCAGCGGTGCGGCCCGCTGTAGGCACGTCGAAGTTCATCCCGATCTCTTCGCCCATCTGCTTCATCGCGGGCAGGCGCACGGCCATGCCAAGAATCTGGTCCATCGCCGCGCCAAAAGCGCTGTCCACACCATCGCCGTTTGAGGATACGCCACCACCCGGGCCGCCAATCTGGTTGATCCGGATCGAGTCGATCTTTTCCACCGGCTTCATCATCTGTGTCATGATCTCGGGCATCTTTTCGAGCTTGCGCTCTTCCAGCCGCATGCGGATGACCGAGTCGCTCAGCGTGTTCTCAGCGGTGTTCAATGCAGCACGGCCTGCGGCCTCAGCCTCCATCGCCGCTTTTTCGGCATTGGCCGTCGCTGTGCGGGCAGAAGCATCCGCCTGCGCACGGGCCAGAAGGGTGCTGACGTCGCTTTTGACGCGGGCATCTTCCAGTTCGATGTCGCGCTCTTGCTTGAGCTTGGCAATCTCGCGCTCGCGCTGGGTGACAGCGCGCTCTTTCTGGCCCTGCACGTTCTCGGCGGCAAGAATCACCTGCGCGCGCGCCTCTTCTTCGTCTGCCTTGGCCTTGGCTTCCGCAATCCGGGCCTGTGCGAGTTTGATGTCGTTGGCAATCTTGGCTTCTTCAAGCTCCAGTAGGGCCCGCATCTCGGCCTTCCGCAGCGTTTCGTCGCTGGTGACCTGCGCCGCCTTTGTTTCCAGTTCCTGCTGAATGCGCATGGTTTCGGAGGCATTTCGCGCTTCGGCGCGCGCCTGGCTTGACCGGCTTTCGGCTTCGGCCTCCAGCTTGGCAAGATGCTCCTGCTGCGCGATTTCCGCCTCCCGCTCGGCGCGTTGCAATTCGATCTGCCGCTGGTGCTGGGACAGACGATGCTCTCGCACGGCGATCTCTGTGCTGGTCTCAACTGCGATGCGTGCTTTGCGTTCTTCTGCAATCATTTCAGCCAACCGCCGCATGCCACGCGCGTTGAACGTATTGTTTTCATCCCGCTGCGCAAAATCGCTCTGATCAACGGTGATCAGCGCCGCTGTGATGAGGTCCAAACCAAGCCGCGCCGCATGTTCCCTGACCATACCAGCCACTTCCGCAGTAAAGGCCGCACGTTCCATGTGGATGTCGTTGAGCGCACGCGCGGCGGCAGCCGTCTGGATGGCATTTGCCAGCGGTCCGGCAAGCACTTCTTCAAACGCGTCGCCGCCACGGGCAATGCGGTGGCCGAATGTCTGTGCGGCAGTCGCGATGCTCTCAGGGGCGGTGCCCACACGAACTTCGAACTCCATGGTGATGTTCGCCCGCAGCGCGTCTGCAGTCAGGACCGCGTCTGGACCTGTGCGCACTGCTTTCACGGCCGCAGATTGCATTGATACGCGCTGTGTCTGGTGCACGATGGGCAGGGCGATGCAGCCCCCATCCACCAACACGCGGCGCCCGCCCAAACCGGTCCGTACCACTGCGCTTTCCAGTGTGGCCTTGGCGTAAAAACGTTGCAGAAACCAGACGCCGAGAGCCAAGACAACGGCGAAAATGACAAGTGCCAAAAGCCAATACAATGTTCGCTCTCCCGGTTCATCGCGCAGGCCCCAAGAGGGGGCATGGATCATGTACGATTAACCGTGAGAGATTTTATTTTCCGTTTCAAGTATTTTATTTGATTTGGAAAATAAAACTTGAAAACCTATATATTACAGCATCTTAAAGTCGCAGAACTGCACCCCATCGGCACGTGCAAGGTAGACAGCTGGTCGTCTCGATTGGGCGCTGCGGCCAAAACTCCGGCCGCTTTCGTGAATCACGGGCAGGCAATCGCGCGTCGATTTTTCCCGCCAAACATCGCCAAAGTCGCGCATCAGGGCAGCAAGATAGTGCACCCCTTCGTAGGTTGATTGTCCAATGGCGTTCAGGGCGGGCGCTGTATCACCATGCAAGCCAAAGTACCGTTCCTTGAAGCAGGCATTGGCATCTGTGGAGATAGACCCAAAGTAGGAAGATACCGAAAAGAGGCGCTCGACATTCCCCGCGCCCGTGGCCATCAGGCCATTCTCTTCCATCGCGCAAGAAAGGCGTACGATGGACTTGTGCAATTCGCGCCGTCCAAACACCCGATTGAAGTTCACCGCATCCTGACCCACGAGTGAGACCAGCACCGCATCTGCCCCGGAGCTTTCCAGACGATCAACGAGTTCGTCCGTTTGCTGCAGCCCAAAGGGAACGTAGCACTCCATCGCCAGTTCGGCCTGCATTTCGGACAGGCATGTCTTGGCATAGGAGTGGGAACTGCGGGGCCAAACGTAATCATTACCGATCAGCGCCCATTTTTTGGGTCGGAAATGACGATGGAGCATCTCCATGGCCGGGCCAAGCTGTTCTTGCGGGGTTTCGCCGATGGCAAAGAGGCCCGGTGTGGTCTCGCCCCCCTCATAGAGCGGGGTGTAGATATAGGGGATCCTCTGGCGTACAACCTTGGAAAGGCGCTGCCGCACAGCACTCAGATGCATGCCCACGATGGCGTCAATGCCGCCGACCTCTATCAGTTCGTTCACAACTTCTTCGATAGGCTCACCCGCTTCGACGGCGGCGTCGATCATCAAAAGCTGGACCCGGCGTCCATCGATCCCGTTTTTGCGGTTCAACTCAGCCACGGCGACCTGCGCGCTGGAGATACAGGAGGGTGCCCAAATTCCGGCAGGCCCACACATCGGGATCAGCAATGCCACGCGGTAGCTGCCCGGGGTGCACAGATGCCCCCGCGCCCGAAGGTCTGCAAGTTCGATAGGGAGTACAATGTCTTCAGGTCGGCGTCCCAGAACCCGATCCTCCTGTGCCCAAGGGGGCCAATTGGCACATTGCAATTGAATTTAGTTTCCAAGTCAACTAAATTCACCGCACCCACGTCTGAGGTGTAGATGAGCAAAGAATACAACCCCTTCGACAGTCACCTGTCCTACGCTCTGGCCGCAGCACATCGCATGGTGAGCCAGTCGCTGAATGCCCGCCTGAAAAAGCACAGCATTCAGATCGAAGCCTGGCGTGTGATGGAATGTCTCGACGCGGATGGCAAGATCACCATGGGCGAACTTGCCAAGCGCGCATTGCTCAATCCGCCAGCACTCAGCAAGCTTGTTGACCGGATGGTGTCTGACGGCCTGGTGCACAGACAGATATCGCCGACTGACCAGCGTCAAATCAATTTGCTGCTCACGCCGCTCGGTCGGATGCGGATGCTTCAAATTCGTGAGGATGTCGAGGATGAGGACCGCGCATTCACCAGCCTGCTGGAAAGCAGTGACGGTGATGAGCTGATCAGGCTGCTGTCAAAGCTGACCTAACTGGTTTTCCCAAATAGCGTGTGATCCGCGGTGCACCGCTGCGACAGCGGAGCTGTACGGTTGGAGGCGGTCGGGGATGTAGATCGTTGTGGTGATCAGGGCATGCTCAATGACACCTCTGGCATAGGATGCCAGGTTTCGCCTTCGAATTCCCCTCGATCCACAACATATCGCAGTTATCCCCCATCATTTGCGGTTATCCCCAAGAAAAGGGTTGCCAGACGCTCTTCGTGCCTCCACCATATCTTGTATAGGCGGTTGCTCGCCCAACGGCCTATTGTGCAGG
>CAYUSM010000330.1:0-3871 GCA_964447345.1 uncultured Sulfitobacter sp.
AGATGCCCTCAACGCGCTCCTGTGCGGAGTCGGTGGTGCGCTTTACGAACTCACGTGCGCCTTCGGTGACTTTGTTGGTCACGTCTGCTGTGGCGTCTTTTGCTGCTTTGGTCGCTTTTGCGTTTGTCTTCGTAGTCATTTGTTCATCCATTCTTTGTTAAGCCATGTCTGGGTCCCGATTGCTCATCAACTCGGGATGACCTGTATTTAGGACATCCAATGCTGCAGTGCAACATTTTCAGAAAGTGACGTGGCGTCGGATTACGTCAAGCAAGAGAATTTTATTTAATTACATAACTTTAGCCAGAATACCGAATTTTCCGCTTCAGGGATTTTGCCCAAGCAAAGTAATGCTGCGGCGCAGAATTACGATGGATATTGCCTCAGATCGACCCGAATTGCTGCAAAGCAGCATGTTGAACCCGATGGCCACTGTGTTAGGTGTGCGCTAGGCTCAGACACCCGCACTCAGGAACCGATATGCGCGACCTTCAGACAGAGGAAATCGTAAGGCTGGCCGCCTTGCGGCGGATCAAGATGCTGGCCACTCTGGTGCTTCTGGCCTGTTTCCTGATGCTGATCCTGACCAAGGTGCTTGAGGCGCAGTTTCCATCGCTGGCCATTGTCGCAGCCTTTGCCGAGGCGGCGACCATTGGCGGGATCGCAGACTGGTATGCTGTGGTGGCGATCTTCAAGCGCCCGCTCAACCTGCCCTTCCCGCATACGGCGATCATCCCGCGCAATCAGCACCGCATTGCCGACAACCTTGGCGGCTTTATCGAGAATAACTTTCTGGCCAAGGCCCCAGTCGAGTCAAAGCTGCGCGAGATCGACTTTGCCGGAGAGATGTCGGCCTGGCTGGCCAATCCGGCACGGGCACGGTCGCTGTCGCGGTTTATCGTGCGCTTGGTGCCGCAGCTTCTGGAGACCATCGACGAACGCGGGTTGGTACGCTTCGCCTCTGAACGGGTGACGGGGCAACTCGCGCAGACCGATATTGCGCCGCTGGTGGGCGATGTGATGACTTCTTTCACCAAAGAGGGCCGCCACCAGCAGTTGCTGGATGAGGTGATCACAGCCATGCACCGCTTCCTCAATAACGAGGACACGCTTGAGGTCATCCGGGGCAAGGTGCAGCGTGAACTGCCGCTGATGTTCAACATCCTGCGCGGCGACAGGCTGGTGTTGAACCGGCTGGTGCAGGCTGCAACAGAGCTGCTGGACGAGATCAAGGATGACAAGGATCATCCGCTGCGCGAGGAATTCGAGAGCTTCCTCAAGGAATACGTCCGCCGCACGAAACGGACCAAGACCTTTGCCAAGCGGGTTGAGTCCCTCAAACAGGCGCTGCTGGCGCGCAAGGAGTTGGCGGAGGCCGCAGAGAGCATCTGGGAGAGCCTGCGCGCATATGTCTTGGCGGATGTACAGAAAGAGGACTCCGTGCTGCTGGCGCGCATGACCGATCTGTTTGTCGACATCGGCACCAAGCTGGAGCACGAACCCGACCTGCGCCGTGATATCAATGAGGGGATGGTCACGGTCCTGTCCAACCTCGTGGACGACCAGCGCGGCAACATCTCGCTCTACGTGGCCGAGCAGGTCAAGAGCTGGGACATCCAGCAGCTCCTCACACTGATCGAAGTCAACGTAGGCCGCGACCTGCAGTACATCCGCTTTAACGGTATGATCATCGGCGGCTTCGTGGGCGTGCTGCTCTATGCCATTGAATCTCTTTTGTTGCCGTAAGCGCTTTCACTTCCTAAGCTGCCGGGGACCATAATTCAAAAGCCCCGGAGGCATTCATGGCAGACAGCAAAGACAGCAACCCCTTCATGGACATGTTCCAGAACTTTGGATCGAACCTGAACATACCCAGCCCCGACCTCAGCAAGTTGATGGATGAGCACCGCAAGAACCTTGAGGCCCTGCAGGCGGCGGCGCAGGTCAGTTCGCAGACGTCTCAGGAGTTGATGTCAAAGCAGCGTGAGGCCCTTGAAACGGCACTGGCCGATATTGCCGATGCGGTGCAGGAAGCGCAGGCGGGCGGTACCGATCCGCAGGCCATGATGACCAGCCAGATGGAGATGGCCAAGCGGTCCTTTGACATGACGGTCAAGAATGCGACGGAGATGTCTCAGGTAGTGCAGCAAGGCAGCACGGACGCCTTCGAGATCATGAAGAACCGCGTGATGGAGAGCATCTCGGAAATCACGGGTGACAAGAAGGGCTGAATTTCAGTCCAAAGTCTGTGGTGAGGCCGGGCAGCGACCCGGCCTTTTTTGTTTGTGATTGCAGGATGAGCGCTGAGCCGCGCGTGCGGCCCTGTGCGTAGGCGGCAATCCGCGGATCGGGGGGACACGCCCAATCCTTCCGCAGCGATGCTCAGCTCTGGTTGGCGCCCCGCGCCTGCCGGATGCTTTCACGGATCGCGCGCCAGTGCGTAGCCTCAGCGCGGTTTCCGGCGGTTTTGAATGCGCGCTCCTTTTGCGCGGCTTCAAGTTCGGCCTTGTCGCCGTGGACCCGAAACAGGGCCCGGGCGATTTCATGTTTCTTGAGGACGTCCATTGGACTTTCTCCTTTGCTTTTCAGCGATAAGAGTGTCTGCGGCGGTGTCAGAGCAGCCCGGCCTGCGCCAATTGATGTGCAAAGGGCGGTAATCGATACCCAAGTCTGAACTGGCCGTCGCACAGGGCCTCAACTCTTCGGGTCTGACATCGCGTCACCATCACAGAGTACACTGAACCCCGGTCAGGTCAAAGAAGGCAACCGGAACGTCCCACAAATACAAAAGGCCGGGCGATGGCCCGGCCTTGCAGGAAATGTCTCTTTTTCAGACCCCGTAGGTTGGTTTGCCGTAGATGGCGGCGCGCATGCCGTTGCGGTGGAACTTGGTCCATTGCCCTTCGGGCTGTGCAAGGCGGTCAGCGATGGCGTAGACCGCTGCCGGATGGTGGCCAAGGCCGCAATGGCTCGCCTTCACCTCGATGTTTTCGGTAAGGTCAGATTCCGCTTCGATACAGTTCTGCCAGGCGCAGATGCCATCGGTCTTGGAGTAAATCGCCGTTGTTGGCACCGGGGGGGCCTTGTGAATGGCGCCACCCATGTGCTTGTGGCCATCATCCACCTTCTGCCCGCTGGTCATCTGGTAGACCCGCCATGCGTTTGTCGCGCGCGGATCACCGCGGAAGGGGCTCCCCATGGAAATGACCTGCCGAATGTGGTCCGGCATCATCTTGGCCAGCTGGCGGGCATAGATGCCACCAAGGCTCCAGCCGACAAGGCTCACCTTGCGCTCATACTTCTCGTGCAACTCCTCCACACGGGCGATCAGGCCATCCTCGATCCCCGGCAGGGGGCCAAAGTTCAGGCCAAGGTCCCAGCCATAGGCGCGGAACCCCTTAGAACGCAAAAACCGCCGCAAAGCGACGGTCGAACGATCAGAGGTTGTCAGGCCGGGCAGAACGAGAACCGGTTGCCCGTCGCCGCGCGGTGCCAATGCTGTCAGCGTGGGCAAGGCGGCGGCAAATCCGAAGAGTTCCGGTATCGCGCGCCCTTCCAGCATCAAAAGAAGACGGCTGGGCGGTGCTGCGGCTGTTTGGGCCATTTTTCTGCTCCTCAAAAGGCGCAATAAAATTGCGCTGTCTGGGGATAAGATAAGCATTATAGTACACTGTCAACGCTTGCCTTGCGTCAACCTCTTGACTTTGCTTGGTTTTTCTGCGGTGCAGCGAGGCAGAAAAGCGTTATTCTGCGGCCTTTTGCGTCTTTTCGACCTCTGCCTTCAATTCTTCGAATGAATCGATCATCAGGCCCGCCAGATGGTCCACATCCGGCACCGCCTTGTGGTCGCAGGTGAGGCCGAAATCGAGGT
>CAYUSM010000331.1:0-3859 GCA_964447345.1 uncultured Sulfitobacter sp.
AGCGGACGGTTTCCCCGAAGATGCTGATCCCGATGATCGCGGCAAAGACCAGTTGAAGGTAGGCAAAGGGCTGCACCGCACTCGCCTCGGCCACCTCATAGCATTTGATCAGCAGCCAGTGACCCGTCACGCCAGTGATGCAAAGACACCCCATATAGAGCCAATCCGTGCCCGTCATCGGCTCCCAGAACCACACCCCGACAAGTGTCATGGCAATGGCCCCCATGGTGCCGGTCCAGAAGAAACTGGTCGCTGTCGTGTCTGCGCGCGCCACATAGCGGGTCAGCAAACCGTAGACTGCGAACATGGTCGCCGCCAGCAGCGGGATTGCGGCAGCAGGATCAAAAACGCTCATCCCGGGTTGAAGGATGATCAGCACACCGACGAAGCCCACACCAATCGCCGCCCATCGCCGCCAGCCGACCCGCTCGCCAAGGACCGGCCCGGAAAGGGCCGCAACAAGCAGCGGGTAGCAGGTAAAGACCGCATGGCTTTCCACCAGCCCCAGAACGGTGAAGGCCGCCACCATCACACAGATTTCTGCCGCCAGCAGAAGCCCCCGAAAGCCCTGCAGGATCGGTTGGGATGTTTTGGCCGCCGCGCCGATACCGCCAGCGGTGCGACGTGCAATCGCAATCACGAACGCTGCAAAGAACCAGTACCGGATCATCACGACCATCAGCACGTTGTATTCCGCCGCCAGATGACGCGAGAGACCGTCCTGTACCGCAAAGACCAACGTGGTCAGCACCATCAGGCCGATACCGAGAGGGATGTTGTTGCTCTGGCTCATTGGGGCAATCGCGTGCGGGTCATATGGCGTTTTCGGCCGTACCCTGGCACACGCTCAACCTCAAAACCTGCGTCCGCAAGACCCCGGCGGACAAACCCTGCAGCGGTGTAGGTCGCTGCGGTGCCGCCCGGTGCGGTATGCCGTGCGACCTCACCCATCAGCTTTGCATCCCACAGCTCGGGGTTCTTGGCCGGGGAAAACCCATCAAGAAACCAGGCATCCGCCTGTCCCTTCCATGCGGGAAGCGTCCGGCGTGCATCGCCGATGACGATCTCTGCCTGCAGGCCGGGCAATTCAATCAATCCGCCATTCCCCGTCCATTTTCCGGCAAGCTGATCACGACGACCGTCAAAGTCTGGAAAAGCCCGATGCGCCCGGGCCATGTCATCCAGGTGCATGGGGAAGGCTTCGAAACTGGTAAACTGCAACGCGCCTTCCTGCCCCGACCGCATCCACGCATCCCATGCCACCAGCAAGTTAAGCCCGGTGCCAAAGCCGAGTTCTGCAATATGGAAACCGGGCTGAAACCGCGCGGGCAAATCGTTGCCAGCCAAGAACACGTGGGTCGTCTCGGCCACCCCGTCCTCCAGTGAAAAGAACGGGTCATCAAACCGGGTCGAGACGGGCACATCGCCTTCGCGCCAGGCGATCTGATCTGACTGGTTCTGCATCTCGACACCGCGTATGGAGGGCTGGTGCAAGCAATGCGCGAAGGAGAAAGCCTTGGCAAGCGTCGATCTTACCGTTCGCGGTGCGGGCATCTTTGGCCTTTCCATTGCCTGGGTCGCCGCGCGGCGGGGTGCACGCGTGCAGGTCGTGGACCCCAACGGCCCGGCAGCGGGCAGCAGCGGCGGGCTGGTCGGCGCACTGGCCCCGCATGTGCCGGAGAATTGGAACGCCAAGAAGGCATTCCAGCTCGACAGCCTGCTGATAGCCGAAGCGTTCTGGGCGGAGGTCGAAGCGGCAGGAGGCGGCTCTGCCGGTTATGCGCGCAAGGGGCGGCTGCAACCTGTATTGGACGCCCACGCGCTTGATCTGGCGCGGCAGCGGGAAGCCACCGCCAAGGACCTTTGGGGTAAGCATGCGACATGGCAGGTAATTGCCGCAACAGGATCAGCATGGGAACCGGTCAGCCCCTCGGGCTATCTGATCCACGACACCCTGAGCGCCCTCATCCACCCCCGCAAAGGCTGCGCGGCTCTGGTCAAGGCGCTGGACGCCAGGGGGGTGTCAATCGCTCCTGAGGCCGAGGCACACGGACCCACCATCTGGGCCACCGGTGTGGCGGGTCTGGAAGAGATGACCGCAACCCATCACCGCAGCATCGGGAACGGCGTGAAAGGGCAAGCGGCCCTCCTGCGCCATGACGCCCGCGGGCTGCCACAACTCTTTGCCGGGGGCGTGCACATCATCCCACATCAGGATGGCACAGTCGCAGTCGGATCTACCTCCGAACGCGACTATACCTCACCCAGTGACACCAACGCGCAACTGGACGAGGTCATCGCCGCCGCCCGTGCTGCCGTGCCTGCACTGGCTGAAGCCGACGTCATTGACCGCTGGGCCGGGGTGCGCCCCCGCTCCCGCAGCCGCGCCCCTATGCTGGGCGCATGGCCGGACCGGCCTGGGCATTTCATCGCCAACGGCGGGTTCAAGATCGGCTTTGGCATGGCCCCGAAAGTGGCCGAAGTCATATGTGATCTGGTGCTGGAAGGCGTGGACACCATCCCGGAAGGGTTCCGGGTCGAGGACAACCTTTAGGCCGTTGCCGTCATGCACTGACGCCCGTCCGGCCCACGCACCCAGAGCGCGCGGTCTTTCAGACAAAGCTCTGCGGTCTCGAAATGCATCAACGGTGCCGTGGCCCGAAACGCAAAACGTTCCAAAGGGCCAAGGTGCCGCTCAGCCATCAGCATCAAAAGCTGCGCCAGCAACGGGCCATGCACCACCAGCCCGCCATATCCTTCGACGTCGCGCGCATAATCGAGATCGTAGTGGATGCGGTGCCCGTTGAAGGTGAGCGCCGAGTAGCGGAAAAGCAGCGTGGAGCTGAAGTCGACCTTTTCACAATACGCCTCATCCTGCCGCGCCTCTGGCGGTTCCAGCGTCGGCGCATCCGGAACAGGGTCCTCGCGATACACAAGCTCCTGCCACTCGGTCACGCAAAGCTGATCGTTCTGATGGATATCGTGCCGCAGCGTGACAAACCCCAGCGGCCCGCTGCGCCCCTGCTTGTGCGCCAGACGCTCGCAAACCGTCACCTTCTCGGCGGGCCGCCCCGCCATCAGAGGCGCGTGAAACGCCAAACGCCCCGCCGCCCACATCCGGCGCGGCAGGCCCATATCGGGGATCAGCCCACCCACTTTCGGATGACCATCGCGCCCCAGCTGCACTGGCGGTTCGGGTGACCAGAAATAGAGCTGATGAAAAAACGGCGGCAAGGGATCACCCGCCACAATATCCGCGGGCTGGCCAAGGGCCACGCGAAAGGCATTGGCGCGGGCCGTGTCCATGACATCGCTTTGACGGCGTTCCGTGGTCGATGCAGATTGCATGCCATTGGCTTAGAACAGGGATGCCCCATGACACAACCGCAACTGACCGCGCTGGATCACCTTGTGTTGACAGTGGCTGATATCGACCGGACGGTGACCTTCTACCGCGACGCGCTTGGCATGACGCCAGAACGCTTTGCGACCGCGGACGGCACGCAACGATGGGCGCTCAAGTACGGTGCAGCCAAGATCAACCTGCATGAGGCGGGCCATGAGTTTGAACCGAAGGCCGAACGCCCCACACCGGGCAGCGCCGATCTGTGCTTTCTCACCGACACCCCGCTTGATGTTTGGGCCGCGCATCTTGCCCGGCAAGACATCCTAATCGAGGAAGGACCGGTGAATCGCACCGGTGCCCGCTTTGCCCTGACCTCTCTTTACATTCGCGACCCCGACCAGAACCTGATTGAAATCGCCATCAAGCGCAGTCCTTAGTCTTCTCTTTTTGGCCCTATAAATTCCCGGGGAGTCGATCTTTGATCGACGGGGCAGAGCCCCTGAAAAATGTCGT
>CAYUSM010000332.1:0-3850 GCA_964447345.1 uncultured Sulfitobacter sp.
ATCAGCTGACCCGCATCTTCATAGACCTCAGCCGACGCCCGATTGCCCAAGTGCGTGGCAAAATCTCTCACTGACTGGGCACTTACGACGGGATCGTTTGCACCGTGGATGAGTGTGACCGGAACATCCGAGCGCGCCACAAGAGAAGACCAATCTCGCACGACGTGATAGCTGTCTATTTCAAAAGCTGAATGGCCCTGCCGTGTGGCAAACTTATAGCCTTCCAGTACAATTCGGCGCACTTCGGCGTCTGCGAGCGTCGCCATGTCAACAGGCGCGTTGGCATAGAGGGATTGCATAAAGCGCTCTGATCCGCCGCTGTTGATCTGGCTGATACCGGCGCGGACGACAAACGGCAAAAGGCGAGGCGTGTAACGTGCGGTGTATGCCACCACTCGCTGACGGTGAGACATGTCGGCGAACTGAGACCGGGATACGATGGGGACGCCACCAGAGACGTTCAAAATAGCGCTGATATGCTCTGGTGCTTCAGCTGCGCAGGCGAAGGCATAGACTGAACCCGCCATGTGACCCAATGCGACCGCATTCTCGATCCCCATCTGTCTGCACATTTCACGAACATTTTCTCCTAAGCGTGTAGGCGCAGTGTCGATTGGTCCATAGTCGGGTTCGGCATTGCCAAACCAAGGCCGCGTCGGGCAAATGAAGCGGAATCCCCGGTCGGCGAGAGATTCCCGCAGATCAAAGGTAAGGCTCGCACCGTCCAGCATGCCGTGCAGGAATAAGACTGGCTTGCCGTCCGCGGGCCCATGCACTTCGACCGGCATCAGGTTCCCGCTTTTCAGTAGAACTGTTGTCATCTTGCCGTCAGAAATAGGTCCAGCAGGTCGGGCAGGGCCGTGGCTCTCTGCGACACGCATGAGCAGATACAAGAGCCTGACGAGTTCGGTTTGCGATCCACAGCCCATTTTGACGAGGATCGATTTGATTTGCGTACGCACTGTTTCAACGGAGCTATTCCGATGGGCTGCGACGTCCTTTGGGCGATGCGCACGGCTCAAAAGTTCGCAAATCTCACTCTCGGAATGGCTGAGGCCGTAGGTCGATTTCAGCAGGCCCGGCATGGCAGGAGGCCAATGCGCCACCAATGGTCGGATCAGCAGAAGGTCGCTGTCCAGTTTTTCACTGAGGCGCTGTGCCTGCAGGTGAACCACTTCTCCGACAGCCAGCCCGTCAGAGGCTGCCAAGGCGGCCATCTGAAAAACCAGCGGAGGGTCTTTGTGCTCTGACTTCGTGGAAAGGCTTGCAACCTTGTCGGCAAGGGCCGCGTGGTAGCGATCTGGCAAATCCAGATCTTCAATCTGCGACGTGCGCTTGAGGCAAAAGATCCGAGAGGCGGCGGCGTTTGACCAAACCACAGCGCCTGAGTTGTCGACCAGAAACTGAGGATCAGGGCCCACACTTGATGATCCCGCGCCGTATTCCGGGGCCATTGACTTCGCATCATCTATAATGCGTGTCTGCTCCAGCAAACGCTGGGCGATTTCAAAGTGGGCGGCAACTTCGGCAGTTTCGGGAGTGCCGACCTCGCTCCGCAGGGCTTCCAACTCATTCAAGCGGTCCTGAATGAACCCATCCCAACGCGACATAAACGCGTCATAGGTTTGGGGTTCAAGGGCAATTCGGTAAATGCTTTCAATGAGTTGAGACTTCTGTTCAGCCTCACTCTTGCTGTCCGCCGCCTGCCTGTCAGGTGTTCCGTCTTCCATTTAGAAACAGCCTTACTCGATACATGTGGACACCATTTGGGGTCGTATACCCCATTTGGGGTATAGCCCGCCAAAACCTCAAACAAAAGGCACCGGAACCTCACTTTTCGCCATTGCGGTCGTTCTGCAGGTTTGACCTTTGGCAGGGGGCATCGCTCAATAAACATCAGGATTTGAATTCTTGAGCAAATTTCAAAGGTGCGGATTTCAGGTAACGACGCTGCCACGTGCTCAGTGGGTCCATTTTGATCCAAGCTGAGCCGTTTCGGGCACTAGCTGGCAGCGTCATTTTCTTCGCAGGCCGATAGGCAACAGTGGCATGTCGGCTGATGTAGCTGTCATCAGGCAATGATCTAGGCATCAAATCCGGAAACCGAAATGCCATTTCAGGAGGCATACAATGGGAGCATAAAATCCACGGATGAACCTTCCTTCGATGAAGCTTCAATTGAGCCGGGATGTACCTGATCGAAGCAAAGTGGCGGCAGGCGGCAGAGCACCGTGAGACCGCTAAACAATTTTTTTCAAAGTCCATTTTTGCGCAGATCTTGCGCGATCCTTTTATGAACGGATGTGTAAATGACACCGATAAAGATGAGTGCCCCGGTTGGCATCAAGCCGCGTCAAAGCCTCGGCAAACCCGTTGTGAACAACGTCAAAGACGTTCTGCTTGTCCAGCAGATGATGAATGCAAACGGCTATAAGGTCCGCGAGAGTGGATCAGTCGACTCCGGCTTGCTGAAGGCTATTGGCGCCTACCAGAAGAAGAGCAAGCTGGAAGTGGATCAGGTGGTCGATCCGACCGGCGAAACGATTGCCGCGCTCAAACCCAAGTACACCACCTACCTCAAACAGTTGGAAAAGGAGAAGTTTCACGTTCTTAAGCTGAAAGGCAAGACCGTCTATGTGCCCGAGGATATCTACAAAAAGGAAAAGGCAAAAATCCTCAAGTATGCACAGGGTTACGCGGATATCTTTCTCGCATCGCAGAATTTTTACGCTGACGCTGCCATTGATCTGCATGATGCGGCTCGACTGAAAGACGGGCTTTTGGCTGCGGTGAGTAACCTGGTGATTGTCACTGTCGGCCGGGTCACGATGCCCAGCACCAGCATTGTCAGCAAGTCGTCCAGTGAGGTGACAAAGCTCTTTGCGGCGATAAATTCAGGCGACCTCATTAAGGTCCAGAAACAGATCATCGCCGCGGAAAAGGCGCTCGACAAAACCTACATCGAATTGTCGCGCTACTATAAAGAGTACACGGGGTCAGCCCTTGTCATCGGCACGGTGCTGAAGGTTTCTACCACCGCCGGTTTCGCCGTGCTCGGCGCGGTTGCCGCGGCTCCGGTTGCAGCGGCCACGGGGCTGTCAGTGATGTCAGCAGGCATCGTCACAGCAGGGGGGGCGGCTGCACTGGAAAGCAGCTCGCAGGAGTTCGGCAAATACCTGAGCAATCAAGGGACGTCGGTTTACGATTCCGTCATTACCATCGCGATTGATGGTGCAGTCGGGTCGATTACTGGGGCGATTGGCGGCAAGTTCCCCACCAAATTCATTGATGACATTGCCGGGTCCCTTGCCAAGAAATTCGCGCCCAAGGTTGGTTTTCTGACCGTGAAGACATCGGAGGAAATCCTCAAGAACTACCTGGCCGGCGCAGGGGCCGGGGCACTGACCGAAGCACTGAGCCAGGTCGTTAAAGCCATTGGGACCAAGGTCAAATCAGGCAAGGCCCCAACCCAGAAGGAATTCCAGACGGCCATCACCGACATCATGTTCAAAGCGCTCACCGCCGGGCTTTTCAAGAATTTTGAAGCAGCCGCGAAGGGGCTGAAACCCAAGGTGCAAACAACGCTGGTCAATGAGTTGGTGCCAGCCGCGTACCAAAAGGTTGTCGGAAAAACCGCTGTTGACCCGAAGGTTCAGAAGGAAGTGTACACCGCCGTCGCCAACGCCATGGGGGAGAATACGATGAAGGCCGGATATGATGCCGCGATCACCATCGGGACTGAAGGCAAGAACAGCTCTCAAATGATCAAGGGGTCGTTGGAGCAGATCAAGAAAGACAAGACGTTGAAAGCGCAGTTCGAGCAGGCGATCCGAAACGAAATGAAGAAGCG
>CAYUSM010000333.1:0-3832 GCA_964447345.1 uncultured Sulfitobacter sp.
AGAAGGCGCCGCCCATGGTGTAGATGCCCGCCGCCGCCATGTTGACCGAGCAGAATCCGCCGTGGGCGGCGTAATTCGGCGTGCCGAAGTTCTGCGCCCAGAAGGAGGTGAAGGATTGCGACTGGTCACGGCCGGTGAAGAAGGCCAGCTTTTCGGGGTTATCCTCGCGGATGGGCTTCAGCCATGTGCAGGCGATGTCGTAGGCTTCGTCCCAGGAGATTTCCTCGAACTCGCCGGAGCCTCGCGGGCCAACCCGTTTCAGTGGCGACCGCAGGCGGGACGGGGCGTTGTGCTGCATGATGCCGGCTGATCCCTTGGCACAGAGCACGCCCTGATTGACGGGGTGATCTCGATTGCCCTCGATATAGGCAACCTTGCCGTCCTTGAGATGCACGTTGATGCCGCAGCGGCAGGCGCACATGTAGCAGGTGGTCTTGCGGACCTCGTCCGATACCTTGGGTGACAGGTCGATCTTGGGCTGATTCATCTTGGGCAGTCCTTTCTCAGATCAGGCTGCGCAACAGCGACAGCGCCGCCAGCCCGATCAGCAGGCACAGGCAGAAGGGTTTGTAGTAGGGTTCCCACCGGGGATTGAAGAGCTTCGTGCCCAGCCAGACGCCCAGAAGCGTGAAGGGCACAAGCGTCAGCGCGGCGATGGCGGTTTGTGTTGTCATCACGCCGAAGAACAGCAGATAGACCAACGCACCAAGCGATCCGATGAAAAGGTAAAGCACCAGCGACCCACGCATCGACCGCGCGCTGTCGTTCTGGCTGAGCACATAGAGGGCGACGACCATGCCACCCACATGCGCGATGCCGGAGACGATCCCGGCCACAAAGCCCGCGATCAGCGTGCCCGCGCGACTGGCAAGGGCTGGAATGTTGACCTTGAGCAGTTGGAGCGCGGCAAGAACAAGGATGACGGAAAGAGCGATGCGTCCCGAGGCCTCTACTGGCAACGTTACGGTGAGCCAAAGCCCTATCGGCCAGCCAATCCAGTTGCCGATCACCAGCAGCGCGGTGCGCCGTCGGTCCGCGTCGCGCCACCCGCCGCGCGCCATAAGCAGGCTGGCTCCCATCTCCTGAAACCACAGGATTGGGATCAGCAGGACGGGCGGCAGGAAGCTGGCCGCGGCTGCCATCACGAGGGCGGATAGTGCAAAGCCGGAAAACCCGCGTACCAGCCCCGCGATAAAGACGATCCCGATGAGCAGCGCCAGTTCGGTTGATGAGAGGGACAGAGCAGCCCATAGCTCAAGCATTGCCCTTGGCCGCTTGCAGCACAGTCACGGCGATCATGTTGGTGACGTCTTCGGCATCGCAGCCGCGCGACAAGTCGTTTGCAGGCTTTGCAAGGCCCTGCAGGACCGGTCCAATTGCTTCGGCCCCGCCGATGCGCTGGGCGATCTTGTAGCCGATGTTGCCCGCGTCGAGGTTGGGGAAGACCATGACATTGGCCTTGCCAGCAACCTCTGATCCGGGTGCCTTGGATGCACCGACAGACGGCACGAAGGCTGCGTCAAACTGGAACTCACCATCAGAGGCGAGGGTGGGATGATTTTCTTTCAGTAGAGCAGCGGCATCAGAGACTTTGGTCACTGAAGGATGCTTCGCGCTGCCCTTGGTGGAAAAGCTCAACAGCCCCACGACGGGGGTTTCTTCCAGCAATTGCTTGTGAGAGCTGGCAGAGGCGGCGGCGATGGCGGCAAGTTCAGTTGCGTCAGGGTCGATGACCAGACCGCAATCGGCAAAGGTCATGGCCCGCCGACCCGAGGGATGATCCTCTGGCAGGACCATCAGAAAGAAACTGGAGACAAGCGGCGCGTCCTTGGCCTTGCCAATGACCTGCAAGGCGGCGCGCACGGTGTCGGAGGTGGTGTGGACAGCCCCGCCGATCGTGCCGTCGGCATGGCCGTTGCGAACCATCATGGCGGCAAAGACCAGTACGTCGCGGGCCTGCTCAGCGGCATAATCCTCGCGGATGCCTTTGTGCTTGCGCAGCTCGAAGTAGCTGTCGGCAAATTTCTGTGTCAGCGTGGATGTGGCCGGGTCTTCGATGGCGATGTTGTCGTCGTTGGTCGCACCGGCCTCTTGAAGGCGTGCTTCGACCTCGGCCTTGGGGCCGACCAGCGTGATACGCGCCAGCCCGGCGCGGAGCGCGTCAAGCGCACCGGCCACGATCCGGGGATCGTGGCCTTCGCTCATGACGATGTGGGCGGGCCTTGACGCGGCGCGAGCGCGAAGCTCGGACAATATGGTCATGGCCAGCCCTTTCTATGTTGGTGCTTGGTTGGCACCGATCAGGCGACCTGCTGAGGACGCATGTCGTCTTTGTTGATGCCCGCCACGGAGACCGGCTTTTTCATCGCGTCGCGACGGAAAGGTTCGCCCAGTTCCTGGTTCAGCACAACCTCGATAAAGGTGGTCACGCCATCCTTCATCTGCTCTTTCACGGCTGTGTTGAGCATGTCGGTCAGCTCTTCCATGGTGCGTGCCTGCACGCCTTTCAGGCCGCAGCCCTTGGCGATCTCGGCATAGTTCACGCCTTCGTTCAGTTCTGTGCCGACAAAGTTGTCTTCGAACCACAAGGTGGTGTTCCGCTTTTCAGCGCCCCACTGGTAGTTGCGGAAGATCACCATGGTGATCGCAGGCCAGTCGCCGCGACCGCAGGCCGTCATCTCGTTCATGGAGATGCCGAAGGCACCGTCACCGGCAAAGCCGACAACCGGCACGTCTGGGCAGCCGATTTTCGCACCCAGGATTGCGGGCAGACCGTAGCCACATGGACCAAAGAGGCCCGGAGCGAGGTACTTGCGGCCCTTGTCAAAGGATGGGTAGGCGTTGCCGATGGCGCAGTTGTTGCCGATGTCGGAGGAAATGATCGCATCCTTTGGCAGTGCGGACATGATTGCACGCCATGCCTGACGAGGTGCCATGTGATCGGGCTTGGCCGCGCGGGCACGCTCGTTCCAGGTGATGCCTTCGTCGGTGTCTTCCTCGTGATCCATCGAAGACAGCTCTTGCGCCCAGCGGGATTTTGTCAGCGCGATCAGGTCTTTGCGCTCCTGACGGCCTTTGTCACCAGCACCGGCACCAAGGTTCTCAAGCAGCTGCTCTGCCACGCGCTTGGCGTCGCCCTGAATGGCCACGTCGACCTTCTTGGTCAGACCGATGCGGTCAGAATTGATGTCGACCTGAATGATCTTGGCGTTCTGCGGCCAGTAGTTGATGCCGTAGCCGGGCAGGGTGGAGAAGGGGTTCAGACGGTTGCCGAGGGCCAGAACGACGTCGGCTTTCTGGATGATCTCCATCGCGGCCTTGGAGCCGTTGTAGCCCAGGGGGCCGACGGCCAGCGGGTGTGAGCCGGGGAAGGCGTCGTTGTGCTGGTAGTTGCAGGCCACAGGCGCGTCCAGCGCCTCTGCGAGCTTGGCGGAGGCGTCAATGGCACCGGACAGCACCACACCTGCGCCGTTCAGGATGACGGGGAATTCCGCGTCGGACAGCAGCTTGGCCGCATCCTTGACCGCTTGCTCGCCGCCCTGCGGGCGCTCAAGGCGGATGATCTGGGGCAGTTCGATGTCGATCACCTGCGTCCAGTAGTCACGCGGGATGTTGATCTGCGCGGGCGCGGAGCCGCGGTGGGCTTTTTCGATCACGCGGTTCAGCACTTCGGCCATGCGCGACGGGTCACGCACTTCTTCCTGATAGGCGACCATGTCTTCGAACAGTTTCATCTGCTCGATTTCCTGGAAGCCGCCCTGACCGATGGTCTTGTTCGCGGCCTGCGGCGTGACCAGCAGCAGCGGTGTGTGGTTCCAGTAGGCGGTTTTCA
>CAYUSM010000334.1:0-3818 GCA_964447345.1 uncultured Sulfitobacter sp.
CGGGTGAAGTGACCCTGGACAGGGTGGGCTGATCTGCGATGGATACACGGCTGCTTCGCCATTACGAGAATGAACTGGCCTTCATGCGGGACATGGGTGCGGAATTTGCCGACGCCTATCCCAAGATCGCGTCTCGTCTGGGGATGGAGGGGATCGAGGTCCTTGATCCCTATGTAGAGCGCTTGCTGGAGGGGGTCGCATTCCTCTCCGCACGGGTTCAGCTTGAGCTTGAGATGCAGTTCCCGGCGCTCACGTCGCACCTGCTGGAGATCGTGTATCCCCATTACCTTGCGCCGACGCCCTCGATGATGATCGCGCAGTTCTCGCCGGATCTGTCGAACTCTGGTCTGAAGTCAGGCTATACGTTGCCCCGTCACACGACGCTGCGCAGCCGTCTTCTGGATGGCGAGCAGACCGCTTGCGAATTCCGAACCGCCCATGCGGTGACAATGTGGCCGCTTGAGATTTCCGAAACGGAATACATCGACAGCCGCGGCGGATTGATTGCAGCTGGGGTGGGGGCCCACTCCACCGCGCGGGCTGGGATCAGATTGCGTCTGAAACGGACGGACAATGACGACATTTCCGCGCTCAAGCTGGATGATCTGACACTATACCTTGACCGTCAGTCCGGCCGCAGCTGGCAATTGCATGAGATACTGTGCACGCAGACCGTCGGACTGGCCGGGCGATCCGCCGACCGGCGTGCCGATTGGACACTGGACCTGCCCAAGGCCGATCTCCAACAGATCGGCCTGTCGCGGGATGAGGCGCTATTGCCGACACCGCGGCAATCCTTTGATGGCTACCGGTTGCTGCAGGAATACTTCGCAATGCCCGAACGCTTCCTCTTTGTGAAGCTTTCAGGCCTGCAACCCGCCCTGAAAAACGCCAAAGGGTCGGAGGTTGATATCTACATCCTGCTGGGTGAGGGCAACAATGACCTGGCACCCGCGATCACCCCGCAGGCCTTTACGCTCAACGCTGTGCCAGCCGTCAATCTGTTCCAAAAACGATGTGACCGCGTGCGCGTGACAACGCATGACGTGGAACACCACGTTGTCCCGAACCGGACGGCGGGCCTCGATTTTGAGATCTACAGCATCAACACGGTCACCGGCATCAGCGGTGATGGCGAAGATGACGTTGGCTTTCGCCCCTTCTATTCAGAGACCGACTTCACCGCCGCCGGCGATGTGCACAACGCCTATTACACCGTCTCCCGAAAGATGCGCCAGCGCAGCGAAAAGGAGCGGCTGCGAGGGGTCCGGACGTCCTACCTTGGGTCTGAGGTCTATTTGACCCTCGTGGACCGCCGACAGGCTCCTTACTCGGCGGGCCTTGATCAGCTCGCGGTCAATGCACTTTGCACCAACCGCGATTTGCCGATGCTGCTGTCGGTTGGTGACGACAATGTCTTTCACCTGCCCGATGGCGGCCCGGTCAAAACCGTGCGCACGCCCATCTCACCCACGCGGCCCAATCCGACGCTGGCGCAGGGGGACACCGCTTGGCGGTTGATCAGCCATCTGTCGCTCAACTACCTCTCGATTGCGCAAACCGATGCGGGCAGCTCTGCCGAGGCGCTGCGCGAGCTGATCGGCATCTACGCCCCTCTGGGCAACCGGGTGACCGAAAAGCAGCTTGAAGGGATCACCAAGGTCACCAGTCGCCCGATCGTGCGGCGGATGAGCGATGAGGTACTGTCCACCGCCGTGCGCGGGATCGAGATCACCATCGAATTTGATGAGACATTTTTTGAAGGCACCAGCGTTTATGTGCTGGGTGCCGTGATGGAGCGGTTTTTCCGCAAATATGCCACCATCAACAGCTTTACTGAAACCGTTCTTCGAACAGAACGCCGCGGAGAAATTGCCAGATGGCGACCAAAGGCCGGGTTGGGCCAGATCCTGTAAGCCATTTCGAAAGATTGGCGCAAGAACCTGAAAAACATCACGTTTTTCAGGCCATGCGGGTTATTGATGCAACCTATCCTGACGCGCCACGCCTGGGCGAAAGCCGACGCCCGCGTGAAGACCGTGTGCGTCTGGGCCAAGAGGCCGAACTGGCATTCCCCCCGTCGACCATCAGCAGTTTCAAACCCGGCACTGACAAGGTCCCCGGCACGCTGATCAATCGTTTCTTCGGTCTTTTCGGCCCGCAGGGCCCCCTGCCGCTGCACCTGACCGAGTACGCCCGCAACCGCCAACGCAACAACCGCGATCATACCATCGTCAGCTTTGCCAATATGCTGACCCACCGCATGATGAGCCTGTTCTATCGCGCATGGCGCAGCGGACAGCCTTCTCCCAGCTATGACCGCGAAGATGATGCCTTTGAGCGGCGCGTCTCTGCGATTGCAGGCTATCGCGGGGCGGGGATGCGGAACCGGGACGCGATGCCGGACATGGCACGCCGCCATTTCGCGGCATTCCTGTCGCAAAGCTCCAAAAACCCGGATGGTCTGGTCTCGATCCTCAAGGCCTTTTTCGACGTTCCCGTGCAGCTTCAGCAATTTGTCGGATCGTGGCTGCAGTTGGAGCCGGATGATTGTTGGCAATTGGGTGGCGCGGTCGGCCTTGGCCAGACAGCCAGCGTCGGCAGCAAGGTCTGGAGTCGTACGGCAAAGTTCCGCCTGCGCATCGGGCCCCTGACCCGCGATCAATACGAGCGTTTCCTGCCGGGCACGCCCGGATGGGAACGACTGGAAGCCATCGTACGCACCTACATCGGGGATACCTTGGATTGGGACGTGCAACTGGTCCTCAAGGGAGAAGAGGTGCCACGGTCCAAACTTGGAGGGATGACCCGGTTGGGACAGACTTCATGGGTCGACATGAGAAGTGATGATGACACGCCGCGCCAGGACGCAGAGGATCTTTTCCTCACGCCCCGGCGCATGGTGGCGTAAGAATTGAAAGAATAAAGAGGGGAGACGAACATGACAGAGATCAGCAGGGTCGCATTGTTCGGAAAACTGAACAGCCTTGGCTACAAGGCGGTCGAAGGGGCCACGGTTTTCTGCAAGATGCGCGGCAATCCATATGTCGAGGTCGTCCACTGGATGCACCAGATCCTGCAGGGGCAGGACAGCGACCTGCACCGCATTGTCGATCACTACAATCTCGACGTCGGCAAAATCGCCGCCGAGATGACGCGCAATCTCGACGGTCTGCCGCGCGGCGCCTCCGCCATCTCTGATCTGTCCGATCACCTGATGGACGCGATGGAGCGCGGCTGGGTTTACGGCTCGCTGCTCTTCAGCTCCAATCAGGTGCGCACGGGCCATCTTTTGCTTGGCATGCTCAAGACGCCTGCGCTGAAGAACATCCTGACATCCATCTCTGCAGAACTGGCCAGCATCAAGCCAGACGATCTGGCCGAAAACTTCCACGACGCCACCGATGGCTCCCCCGAAGAGCGGATGGGCGCGCAAGACGGCAGCCAGACAGGCGGCGGGGCGGAGCCCGGTGAAGCCTCAGGTGCGATGTCACCCGCACAGATGGGCAAGGGCGAAGCGCTGGAGCAGTTCTGCACCGACCTGACCGAACAGGCCCGCAATGGCGAGATTGATCCGATTGTCGGCCGCGATGAAGAAATCCGCCAGATCGTCGACGTGCTCATGCGCCGCCGTCAGAACAACCCGATCCTCACCGGCGAAGCAGGTGTCGGGAAAACGGCGGTGGTCGAAGGTTTTGCCCTGCGCATCGCGCGCGGTGACGTGCCGCCTGCCTTGCAGGACGTGCGCCTGCTGGTCCTTGACGTGGGCCTTTTGCAGGCCGGTGCCTCGATGAAGGGCGAGTTCGAAAACCGCCTCC
>CAYUSM010000335.1:0-3811 GCA_964447345.1 uncultured Sulfitobacter sp.
TGGTGCTTTGGGGCGAAGAAGATGTTGTCGTCCCGATGGCTGTTGCGGAAGCCTACGCAAAGCGCATTCCCGAAGCTGAACTGGTCCTGCTGTCGGAAGCAGGCCATTTGCCCCAAATGGAAGCACCCATTCGGGTTGCGGATGCGATAAGGGACTTTCTCTCTAACGAATGAGCGAGCGCCATTGCATTCGTTGCTCCAGCCCAAATGTTGAAGCAACACCGTTGTTGCAGCGGCCGGGATTGCTATCTCTATCAGAAAATTGCGTTATGGTTTGCTCGCGAATGGCCGATAGGTGTTCTTTTGATCGACTACGAAACCAAATCTCTTAACGCAGACACCTGGCGTGACTTCGCGAGGCTTGTCGACGACAACAATGGTGTCTGGGGCGGCTGTTGGTGTTTGTGGTATCACGGCAAAGAGGGCGAGAACGCCGCTCCGGACGAAAAGCGTGCAATGAAGGAAGCCCGGGTGAAGTCCGGAGAGGCGCATGCTTCACTGGTCTATCACGACGGCGAATGCGTCGGTTGGTGTCAGTTTGGCCCGCCCAAAGAACTCCCACGTCTTCACAACGCGCGAGCTTACGAAAAGGACCTTAAGACGCTTCCGGACTGGCGCATCACCTGCTTTTTTTCGGGAAAGGGTCACCGCGGCGGAGGTGTTGCGACGGCCGCACTTGCTGGCGCCATCACGCAGATCAAAGCTCTTGGCGGCGGACGTGTTGAGGGCTACCCAGAAGACATTGAGGGCCGCAAAGCGACGCCTGCTTTTCTCTTCAACGGTGCATTGCACATGTTCGACAGGATGGGTTTTGAGAGGACGCGCAAGATCGGCAAGCATAAGTGGGTTGTCACACTCGACCTTTGAGCCGTTTTTGCGCTGTTCCTGCAGAAATTCCTTGTAAGACTCCAGCAATGTAAGCGGCCCATTTCTGCCGTTGGCCAGTGGGTCAAGATGTTACGCTGGCAGTCTGCTTTCCTGCCCACTGCCGCGCCTGCAATATCTGCAGCCATTTGAATTAACAAAACGCAGGACTTTAGGACCTTTGCAAACAGCCCCTAGACGGGTGGATTGATCCGCGAACCGCTACTTTGGTGAATCGCGCGGCGTAGGCCCGCTGGAGGCAATTCGATTTTTACATGTATAGATGAGACGGGATGGTCGGTCTGTGAGCCCTCCGAAAGGTTTCCATTCCGGTCGCAATTTCTTGGCGATCTCGATAGGCTTGCGCGCTAATATATGCCTGTCGCTCAAAGGATGGATATGGCACACACCGATGATCTGGGATCGAAGCGAGGATACTCCATTACTAGGGCCCTAAACCAAGGGCTCAGTCGGCTCGTTCTGTGCGTCAGTCTCTGTTCCGCGGTGTTTCTGTCGCTTTCTCAATCTGTGCGTGCCGACATGGCATGGATGGAAGCTCGGATGGCGAATCCGAAGCTCTCATGCGACGACAACGAGCGTTTCGCCGTCATTGTCCACGCCGGTGCGTACTGGGGCAAGGACGACGACCCGAACAGGACCCGTTTTCTTCGCGAGATCGCGCAAAGCGCCGGAGACTGGCTGCGCAGAGGCGCGCCCGCCCTTTCGGTTGTCGAGGAAGCGGTTGTTCTCATGGAAGATCAGGGAATCTTCAACGCTGGCCGCGGCGCAATCGTAAACCGGGAAGGGTTTGTTGAACTCGACGCCGCCATCATGGACGGCCGTGACCTCAACGTGGGCGCGGTTGCGGGCGTCCGACGCATAAAGAACCCCATTCGCGGGGCGAAGCTCGTTATGATTTGGACGCCCCACGTTCTGTTGTCCGGGACTGATGCCGACAACACGCTCGCCGCGCTCGGCCTGGAAACGGTCGACCCCGACTACTTCCCGTCCGTCGCGCCGAAAGCCGATTTCGAACAGAAGGGTACCGTCGGGGCTGTGGCCTTGGACCGATGCGGCGATCTTGCGGCGGCGGGGTCTACTGGAGGTTTCGAGAACAAGATGGCTGGCCGCATTGGCGACACACCGGTTCCCGGCGCGGGCCTCTATGCGGAAAACGGCGTTGTCGCCGTCGCCTCCACTGGGCACGGGGAAAGCTTCCTCAAGACTGCTTTGGCGCACGAGGTTGCCGCGCGGATGCGGTGGGGCGGACAATCAGTTGAAGAGGCCGCGCGCGGTGCGGTTTTCGAGACGCTCGAAGCTATTGCGGGCGAAGGTGGGCTCATCGCACTTGATGCGAACGGCAATACCATCACGGTCTTCAATTCGACCGGATTGTTGAGCGCGACAGTGACCTGGCGCGACGCTGCCAGAGAATGAGACTTGGCTATCCTGCGGTGCCGTCTTCGTCGCCAAGGGTCCCTTTTGCGTGGCGGCCCGGAGATCTCCTATTCCTGTCCATCGAAGACCAGAACCTTATTCAAGCGTCCAGCCGTGTCTCTAGAGCCATCGACTATGCAACTCGAGCGATCTCGTCGGTGTGTCTGGACTGGGCTCCCTGCCAACCTCGGAGACGACGCGGCATCTGCGTTCGCGTGGCACCAAGGGCCCATCAAAGAACGGCCCAGAGTCTCCGTTGCTTGTAGAGCGCGCTCCTGCGCTGCCGCTTCCCCCAAAGTGGTCCCTCGGCAAGCCTCGCCAGGGATGTTGACGTCACAGCGGTCGTTCGTTCTGCAAACAAAGTACCCGATCTCCAACACAAAAGACTGCAGGTGGCAATCGGTGATCCCTGTGACCCTCAGTTCCTCGCATCAGTGTTTCGCGACCACGACGCCGTTGTTTCAGCCTTGGGCGGCCGGTTGCCAACGAAAGCCGCGACGTCAATGTATTTCCGGTCTGCCAAGGCCATCGTCGATACGGCGTCCACCACCGGCCTCAAACGGGTTCTGGTAACCTCGCCGTCGTTGCTATTTCATGACCAAACGCCACTCGGAAAGCTCCTTCGTTTCGTTGTGCCGAACGTTGTGCGCAGCACCGGTCGCATGGAGGACATCTTGAAAAAGTCTGACCTCGACTGGACCTCAGCCCGCGCGGGATTCCTCAATGACGCCAACTTGGCGACATACCGTGCTCAAAGAGATGCTCTCCCTGAAAACGGGACAGCAGTTTCCCGGTTCGCCCTTGCACAATTCCTGATCGATGCCATCTCGAACCCTGAGACCCAGGCGGCAGCATACAGTGTGTCGCAAAGGAGCACATGACAAAAATCGCCTTCAAGCGCCTACCCGAGATCGCGGTAGAGGATATTGCGGAGCATATGTCCGATCCAGTTCTGACTGTGCACATGCCCTTGCTCCAAGGCACTTGGGATGAGCGGCGCACGGCTGACTTCGTGGCAATGAAGGAAGCCAAGTGGGCGCAGGACGGGTTGGGCCACTGGGCAATTCTGGTTGACGGCGTCTATGTAGGATGGGGCGGCTTTCAGCGCGAGGGTCCTGACTGGGACTTCGGTCTCGTGCTGAAACCCTCGGCCTTCGGGTTGGGGATGAGGATAACCGCTCTGGCGCTGGAGTTTGCGCACGGCGACGATCGTATCCCATCTGTAACGTTCCTGCTTCCTCCCAGTCGCACAAAATTGGGGGCTTTGAAGCGCATGGGCGCAGAGTTTGAGGGCGAGTTGACATACGATGGAGCGCTGTTCCGAAAGTATCGCCTTGGAACCAGTTCCGCTTGAAACGCGGCCCAGAGCTGTAGCTTGCGACACCACTTCGATGCTACGAACGCTGCCCGCTCAGCGGCCATTCAATGCGCTCGCACCAGTGGCCGACTAGGTTCGCTAGTGTCTGGTCTCATTGAGTTTCAAAGCCAGTAGATCACTATGGCAGCAAGTG
>CAYUSM010000336.1:0-3798 GCA_964447345.1 uncultured Sulfitobacter sp.
TGCTGCAGAACGGCCACGTCGCCGGAGCGGCCTTTGACGTCTTCAAAGTCGAACCCGCCACCGAAAACCCACTCTTCAACCTGCCCAACGTCGTCTGCACCCCACACCTGGGTGCGGCCACCACGGAGGCGCAGGAAAATGTGGCCCTGCAAGTGGCCGAGCAGATGTCGGACTACCTGTTGACCGGTGCAGTCAGCAACGCGCTCAACATGCCCTCCGTGACGGCAGAGGAAGCCAAGGTCATGGGTCCCTGGGTCAAGCTCGCCGGTCACCTCGGGGCCTTTATCGGCCAGCTGACGGACGAGCCGATCAAAGCCATCAATATCCTTTATGACGGTACGGTTTCCGAGATGAACCTTGAGGCGCTAAACTGCGGCGTCGTCGCAGGCATCATGAAGCGCGCCAATCCGGACGTGAACATGGTCTCCGCCCCAGTCGTGGCCCGTGAAAAGGGCATCCAGATCAGCACGACCAATCAGGACAAGTCGGGTGTCTTTGACGGCTACATCAAGGTCACGGTTGTCACTGACAAACGCGAGCGCTCTATCGCAGGCACCGTGTTCTCGGACGGCAAGCCGCGCTTTATCCAGATCAAGGGCATCAATATCGACGCAGAAGTCGGCGCGCATATGGTCTACACCACCAACGAAGACGTGCCCGGCATCATCGGTACTCTCGGCCAGACCATGGGCGAAAACGGCGTGAACATCGCGAACTTTACGCTTGGTCGTGCCGCGGTCAAAGGTGAAGCCATCGCGCTGCTCTATGTGGATGAGGAAGTGCCTGCCCCCATCATCGACAAGCTCTGCCAGACCGGCATGTTCACGCAAGTGAAACCGCTGCAATTCGACGTGGCCTGAGCCGTCCCGCGCTGCTAGACGTCTCACAACCCACCCCACGCTGGGGTGGGTTGTTTCTATTCTGAGGGCCCATGTCTGATCCCATCTACGCCATCGGTGACATCCACGGCCAACTGGCCGAGCTTGAACGTGTCTTGTGTTTGATCGAAGCCGATGGCGGCCCGGATGCGCGCATTGTGTTTCTGGGGGATTACACGGACCGGGGACCAGACAGCCGCCGCGTGCTTGACCTGCTCATCGAGGGCCGCGATCAGCGGCGCAACTGGACCTTCATCAAAGGCAATCATGACCGGATGTTCTGCTGGTTCATGCAGGACTACCCGCGTCAGGAGGCCTATCTGCCCATTGAACTTTACTGGCTGCACCCGCGCCTTGGCGGGGACACAACGCTGGCCTCTTATGGTCTGGAGTTTACCGAGCAGACGCGCCAGGCAGAGCTGCACGCGCGCGCGCGCGAGGTCGTTCCGCAGGCGCATCTCGAATTTCTGGAACAGACGGTTCTGACGGACGAGACGGACGCGCTCTTCTTTGCCCATGCGGGCATCCGTCCCGGCGTACCCCTAGCCGAGCAATCGGAAGAAGACCTGATCTGGATCCGGCAGGAGTTTCACAATTCGACCGCTCAACACCCCAAACTGATCATTCACGGGCATACGCCTGTCAAAGACGCGACGCACTACGGCAACCGCATCAACCTTGATACCGGTGCGGGCTATGGCAAGCCTCTGACAGTGGCCGTTTTCGAAGGGGCAGAGACCTGGCTGCTGGGTGCCGAAGGTAGGACGCCACTGAAGCCGATGACTTAAGCGGCAGCCGGCAATCGCGCCAGCAACCGCTCCGCGACGCCCTCAAAATCCGGGCCATGCATCAAAACCGTGTCTGTCCGCTCAATCGCGTCCATCACAGCCTTGCTTTCTTCGTCGGGACCCGGCCCCGGCTCTCTCAGTACCACCGCGCTGATCCGGTCACGGTGTCGCTCAATCGCGTCGTGATAGACAAAGGCATCATGCTGGCCGGTGTCCCCCACCAAAACAAAATTCAATTCCGGGTTTGCTGCCATGATGGTATCAATGCTGCCCCCTTTGTGATCTCCATGCGTCCCGGTGATGAACTGCGTCCTGCTCAAACCCAGATCGCGCAGAAACTTCGGCCCCCGGACAAGTCCGACCCTGTCAAAAATACGCGAGAGAAAGTGGTGCAGGTTCCACGGACTGGAACTGACGTAGTAGATCGGGTTCCTGCCGCCTTGAGACATCTTGTCCATGAATGCGATGGCGTCAGGGAAAACCCGACGGGTGTTGGCGTTGCCGGTAAAGGACGTCCACAGATTGCGCATCAGCGAATAGGCACCGGTCTTGAGCATCGTGTCATCGATGTCAGAGATCACCGCAAATTGCGCATCTTCCCGCGCGATCATGACGGGGCATAGAGCTGTCGTGGTCTCCCCGTCGATGGCCACCTCAATGTCTGTCCAGCCGCTCCGGTTGTCGCGCGGTAACAGCAGGGTAAAGTACCCCTCCTCATCCGACCGCGCGGTAATCCCATGCGCGGAGACCTCAACATTCGCCACCTCATCGGTCAGAAACAGCGAAAACATCTGTTGAAAGTTGGTCCAGCGCGACTGGTCCGGCTTGGGCTGGTTACGTCTCAGCGACGTCAGCACGCGGCCACGGACCACCAGATGATCTGGCGTGGCGTATCCAATGTAGGGTTCGATGATCCGGCGCTTGTCCCGCTGACCGCGCAGGCGGTCCAGCACTTGTTCAACGCGCCAGGCGGCGGAGTGTATGGTTTTCTTAAGCATATCTGTCCAACGCCCGACGGCACGAAATGGTTCGCCGCAAACTGATCGGCTATACTTCACAGCAAACTGACGGCCCGTCATGGCTGACAGAGGGCGGAATTGACCGCATAGATAGGCCCAGCACAGGGAAGGACATCGCATGAGCAAAGACATCGTTATTCTGGGCGGCGCACGCACCGCCATCGGCACCTTTGGCGGCGCACTGGCTGGCACGCCACCCATTGAGCTGGGAACCGCCGCCGCCAAGGCGGCCATGGACCGCGCGGGCGTGGAGCCGGGGCAGATCGGCCATGTCGCCTTTGGACACGTCATCAACACCGAACCGCGCGACATGTACCTGTCCCGCGTCGCCGCGATGCAGGCAGGCGTGCCAGAGACTGTCCCGGCCATGAACGTGAACCGCCTTTGCGGCTCGGGCGTACAGGCCGTGGTCTCTGCCGCACAATCCCTGATGCTCGGTGACGCCGACTTCGCCCTTGCAGGCGGGGCCGAGGCGATGTCGCGCTCCCCCTACATCATGCAGGACGCCCGCTGGGGCCAAAAGATGGGCGATGTCAAAACGCTCGACATGATGCTTGGCGCGCTGAACTGCCCCTTCGGCACCGGCCACATGGGGGTGACGGCAGAGAACGTCGCGAACGAGCACCAGATCAGCCGCGAAGAGCAAGACGCCTTTGCGCTGCAAAGCCAGCAGCGTGCTGCTGTCGCCATTGACGCGGGCCACTTCAAGGATCAGATCACGCCCGTCGAGGTTCGCATCAAACGCGACATCGTCCCTTTTGAGGTCGACGAACACCCCAAGGCTACCACTGCCGAGGCGCTGGCGGGCCTGCGCCCCGTCTTCCAGAAAGACGGCAGCGTGACAGCGGGCAACGCCAGCGGCATCAACGATGGCGCTGCGGCGATCGTCCTCGCCACTGCCGAGGCCGCCGAAGCCGCAGGCCTCACCCCCCGCGCCCGCATCCTCGGCTACGCCCACGCCGGTGTGCGCCCCGAAGTCATGGGCATCGGCCCCGTACCTGCCGTTGAAAACCTGCTGGAACGGACCGGGCTCAAGGCCGAAGACTTCGACGTCATTGAAAGTAACGAGGCCTTTGCGTCACAAGCTCTGGCCGTGACCAAAAACCTCGGCCT